>NZ_CP022706.1:630000-670000 GCF_003491305.1 Methanobacterium sp. BAmetb5 | reverse complement strand
GTAGGGCAGCGATTTATACAACTTCTCGAGGATCATCCCAAATTCGAGATCACCGCCCTCACTGCCTCCCAGCGTTCTGCAGGTAAAAAATATCAGGACGCAGTAACCTGGCACATGGATACCCCCATCCCGGAGTCAGTCCAGGACATGGTAGTAGTGGACACTGACCCCAACCAGGTTAAGGATGTGGAAATAGTCTTTTCAGCACTACCCGCAGATAATGCCGCAGTTGTTGAACCCAAATTCGCTGCAGCCGGTATGAAAGTTGCCTCCAATGCCAGTGCCATGCGTATGGAACCGGATGTTCCCCTGGTAATACCCGAGGTGAACCCTGAACACCTGGACTTAATTGAAACCCAGCAGAAAAACAGGGGATGGGATGGATTCATTGTCACCAACCCCAACTGTTCCACCATAGCCCTGGTAATGACCCTGAAACCCATATACGACCAGTACGATATAAGCCGGGTGTACGTGTCCACCATGCAGGCAGTTTCCGGGGCAGGTTACAATGGTGTGCCTTCCATGGCCATGATCGACAACCTGGTACCCTTCATTGGAGGGGAAGAGGAAAAAATGGAATCAGAAACCCTGCACCTTTTGGGTGATTTCGATGGTGAAAATGTGGAACCAGCCACCTTTGGGGTTAGCACCTCCTGCCACAGGGTTCCTGTGGTGGATGGTCACACTGAGGCAGTTTTCATGGAAATGGATGAAGAATTCCACCTGGATGATGTTAAAAAATCACTCCAGACATTCCAGGCACTGCCCCAAAAATTAAACCTGTACTCCGCGCCGGAACACCCCGTTATTGTCCGGGAAGAGGAGAACAGACCCCAGCCACGAATGGATCGTATGATGGGAAAAGGAATGGCCGTTACTGTGGGAAGAATCCGCCAGGATCCTGTGTTCCCCCGTAGCCTAAAATACGTCCTTCTGGGCCATAATACAGTTAGGGGTGCTGCGGGAGCATCTATACTTAATGCAGAACTTATTAACGAGATAATGTAGGAATTTACCTGCATTAATTCCTTTTTTTAGTTAGATTAATTTAAATCCCTAATATTTCCCTATTTTATTTGGAAATTGTTGTGGAGTTTTAATTTTTGTGGAAATAACTCCTGGTTTCGAAAAGAAATTTATATTCCAACTAACGGGGTCATATTCAACACCCAAAAAATATTATATGCTAACATTATAATTAATGATAATTATGTCTACATATGGGAATTTATCCTAATTTAGGAGGGAAATTATGAATATATCAAAAAAAATGTTGGGTTTGTTAGTTTTGGTCTGTATGGTTGTGGTGATATCCGGATGCACCACCAACACCAGCAATAATACTGGTAATTCGAATGCATCTGTTAATAATAGTACTAATGCCACGGCTTCTAACGATGTCAGTGTGGTTGTGAGTTATCCTGGTAGCTGGGCTGCTGATGTAAGTGGTACCTTCGGATACCGTTCGTTATCTGGTACTGGAGATCAAACCACCAATCTGGGTAGTGTTTCTGGATCAGTTACTATTTCTGCCCGAAAAACCGAGGGAGGCTCTGGAACTTTAACCACTTCCATAATGAAAGGTGGAAAAAATCTGGGCACAGCCAGCACCTCTGCTCCGTGGGGAGGGGCTTCTACCACGGCTATAATTTAAATCCCCCTCTTTTTTTATTTTTTTTATTTTGGAAACAAATAATACTGTTTTTAATGGGTATTTTAAATAACTAATAGTGTCTCCTAAATTTGTGATTGGGGGAGTGATACATAAATCCCAGATTTTTATCTCAAAACTTAAAAGCCTATTAATGCATAAATAAAATAAACTATAATGGTGATTGTAACCTATAATACAGTAAATTGTGTTGATAATAAAAAATCTTACTATCCACGTGATAACCATGGCCTTTTTGAAGGATACCGAGAGAGAGCAGTTGAGACAGCTGGTTAAAGCCTGTCTTTTAGAGATCAGCAAGTTGAAGATCGAACTTAAGAAATGCCAGAAGGAATCTTCAAAATCCATGATCCAGGAGCACGGCAAGCTTCAGGAATTGCAAATAAAACAGAATAAAGAAATCCAGAAGAAAGAAGCTGAAATCCAGAAATTACTCAATCAGCTGGAAGAAAAGGATTCGAAGATTGAAGAACTGCAGAAGGTTAAGGATCAGTTTAAACTCCTGACTCAAAAGCCTAAAAAAGATTTAACCTCCTTTCAATCCAACGTCTACCTCCTACTTCCGGATAGGGAGGATAAACTGGAAAATCTGTATGAATGGATCATTGACATGGGATTCACCGAGCTCACCCTCCAAAACTTTGAACACGCCCTCCGTAATCTGGAAAGGAAGGGGTACTATCGCTCCCAGGAAAGAGATGGTACTGTACTGTGGAAAAAGATAGATAAAGATTAATCTTGTCGGGTTTTTTACCATAAATGTTTTATTCATAAATGTGTTTATATTCATTTAAAGTACGGGTATAGGGGTTATTCTGCTTTATTCGGGTTAATATTGTGAAATTATAGTAAAATCCTCGGGAATTGTTGCAAAATACCAATTGGGGTCGATAATATCCTCCATTTTTTCCGTGGACCGGACTATAGCAAACTATTTATATAACCTCTAACCCACTGATCATTTACATAAAACAAATTGAGGTGATATTGTGGCACAATTAGGACAAGGACAAGGACAACCTATTATTATAATGCCTGAGGGCTCTTCTAGAGTTTTAGGACGAGATGCTCAGAGAATGAACATATTAGCCGGAAAAGTATTGGCTGAAACCGTAAGGACCACTTTAGGCCCTAAAGGTATGGACAAGATGCTCGTAGATGGATTAGGTGACATCGTAGTGACCAACGATGGAGTAACTATCCTCAAAGAAATGGACATCGAACACCCTGCTGCTAAAATGCTGGTAGAAGTAGCCAAAACCCAGGAAGACGAAGTGGGAGACGGAACCACCACCGCAGTAATAATTGCTGGAGAACTCCTCAAAAAGGCAGAAGGTCTCCTGGACCAGGACATCCACCCCACCATCGTGGCCATGGGATACCGCCAAGCAGCTGAAAAAGCACAGGAAATCCTGAACGTCATAGCCATCGATGCAGAAGACAGGGAAACCCTCCTGAAAGTGGCCATGACTGCTATGACTGGAAAGGGAACTGAAAAAGCCCGAGAACCACTAGCAGAACTGGTGGTTGGTGCAGTCAAACAGGTGGAAGACAACGGCGAAATCGACCAGGACCACATCAAAATCGAGAAGAAAGACGGAGCAACCATAGATGACTCCCAGCTCGTAAACGGTGTCATAATCGATAAAGAACCCGTACACCCTGGCATGCCTAAAAAAATAGAAGATGCCAAGATCGCTCTATTAAACAGTGCCATTGAAGTTAAAGAAACCGAAGTGGACGCTGAAATCAGAATCACCGACCCTGCCCAGATGCAGGCCTTCATTGAACAGGAAGAACAGATGATCCGGGACATGGTTAACAAAATCGCCGATGCCGGAGCCAACGTACTCTTCTGTCAGAAAGGAATCGACGACCTGGCACAGCACTACCTGGCCAAAGCAGGAATCATGGCTGTACGCCGAGTCAAAAAATCAGACATGGAAAAACTGGCCCGAGCAACTGGTGCCACTGTGGTCACCAACATCGAAGACCTGGACTTCGAAGACCTGGGACTCGCTGGCTCTGTAGCAGAAAAGAAAATCTCCGGCGAAGCCATGCTCTTCGTGGAAGACTGCAAAGACCCAAAATCAGTCACCCTACTCATCCGCGGTTCCACTGAACATGTGGTCGACGAAATCCAGAGGGCAATGGAAGACGCCATTGGTGTCGTAGCTGCCACCGTGGAAGACGGAAAAGTAGTAGCTGGTGGAGGCGCTGCAGAAATCGCCATAGCCAAAGGATTAAAAGAATACGCTGACACCATCAGTGGCCGTGAACAGCTAGCAGTATCTGCCTTTGCCGAAGCACTGGAAGTTGTACCTAAAACCCTGGCTGAAAACGCTGGACTGGACAGCATCGACGCTCTGGTGGACCTACGCGCAGCCCACGAAAAATCACTGTACATGGGCCTGAACGTATTCAAAGGTGAAGTAACCGACATGTACCGTGCCGGAGTCATCGAACCTCACCGAGTCAAAAAACAGGCTATCCAATCCGCAGCAGAAGCCGCAGAAATGATCCTAAGGATCGACGACGTCATTGCATCCACTGGTGCAGGTAAAGAACCTGACATGGGTGACATGGGCGGAATGGGCGGAATGCCTGGTGGAATGCCACCAATGATGTAAAGTCACCTGACTTTACCTTTTTTATTTTTTAAGCCATTGAACAGTATTTTTTAGCTATTTTACTCTCCTATCACAGTACTTTCCCTATTTTAACAAGTTTATCAAACAGCTCTTAACAATCGTTATTGATGTTTTAGGTCATCTTTTTATTTTAAAAATTGATGATAAGACTAAACTTTATTCTGTATGAAAAATAAAGAAATATACAAAGCTCTCGAGGTTTAAAAAATGTTTGGACGAAAACCATCTTCTAAATCTGAATTTGACCGGGATCCACAATCCGCATACGAAATGATCCAGGAAAATGTGGACAACCCTGATTTTATACTGCTGGATGTTAGAACCCCCCAGGAGTTTTCCCAGTCACATATTAAGGATGCTAAACTCTTGGACTTCCAGGCCCCTGATTTTAAAACCAAAGTACAGGAACTGGATAAGAATAAGACCTACCTGGTTTACTGCCGTTCGGGAATGCGCAGTGCCGGCTGTGCCGATACCATGAAATCCCTGGGCTTTAACAAGGTTTACAACCTAGTGGGGGGCATAATGGCCTGGGAAAGAGAGGGATTACCAGTAGAGTAAAATAAATATTTTTTTTTAAATAAGGATTATTTTTTCAAATAATGATATTTTTTTCAAATAAAAAAATAGAAAATCACTAAAAAAGAAGATAATAAAATTTTGAGAAGAATCTGACCAGATTCTTCTCCTTTGAGGGGTTATTCGCGGCCAAAGATATGCACGGCAGCAGTACCACCGGTACCACCAATATTCTGAGTCATACCTATTTCTATACCGTCAACCTGTCTTTTACCGGCTTCTCCACGTAGTTGCCATACTATTTCTGCAGCTTGAGCGATTCCAGTGGCTCCTAACGGGTGTCCTCGTGCTTTAAGCCCTCCGGATGGGTTTACTGGTATGTCACCATCAATGGCAATTAAACCATCTTCTACAGCCTGACCACCCTGTCCTTTTTCCACGAATCCCAGATCTTCAATGGCTAAAACTCCATTGATGCTGAAGCAATCGTGCACTTCCACAGCATCTATGTCCTTTGGTCCCACTCCGGCCATATCATATGCAGTCCGGGAGGCATGCACTGTGGAGTCAATGGTGGTGATATCCCTGCGGTCATGCAGGGCAATGGTACCTGAAGCCTGGGCCGAGGCCTTAACATAGATGGGGGTGTCAGTGTACTTACGGGCATCCTCAGCTGGGCAGAGTATAACTGCCGCTGCACCATCAGTTACTGGTGAACAGTCCAGTAAGCGTAGGGGTTCAGCCACCATACTGGAGTTTAAAACCTGGTCCACACTAATCTCAAATGGGAACTGGGCCAAAGGGTTTAATGCCCCGTTTTTGTGGTTGTTAACACTGAACATGGCCAGCTGTTCCCTGGTGGTTCCGTACTGGTGCATATGTCGACGGGCCATCATGGCGTAGAGTGAGGGGAAGGTAACTCCCTGCTGAGCTTCCCACTCCTGGTCAGAGGCAGTGGCAATGGCCGGGGTAGGGTCCACTACATCGGTCATCTTCTCCACACCGGCGGAGATAACCACATCATGGTAGCCAGAGGCCACAGCCATGATCCCGTTTCTAAGGGCTAAACCACCGGATGCACAGGCTGCTTCTACCCGGGTACAGGGTATGGGGGTTAGACCAGAATGGTCAGCAATAAGGGAAGCTATGTGCTCCTGTTGTATGAATAAACCGGCAGTCATGTTTCCCACGTACATGGCTTCCAGTTCTGCTCCCTCAATTTCTGCATCGGCAACAGCCTTCATTCCTGCTTCAGTAATCAGATCCCGAAAGGATACGTCCCACAGTTCTCCGAATTTGGTCTGTGAAACTCCAATAATTGCAACATCTCTCAATTTAACATTCCTCCATTACTAGATAATCCTCAATTTTAACGTGGAGTTAATCCTGCCATCCTCAGTTTTCCTTTGAACTTGGCGTATACAGCGTAGTCCACATATTCCTTGTTCTGGATCATGTCCTGGACCTTAGGGGCCAGGTCACGGGTTTCCTCAATTTTATCGTTAACTGTGATACTGAATGCATCACTACCTGCACCGGAACCATAAGAAACAGCGAAGATACGTTCTCCAGGCTGGGCAATGTCCAGGATGGCGGCCAGTCCCAGTGGTGTTGCACCGGAGTAGGTGTTACCGATCATGGGGGTTAAGAGTCCGGTTTTATATTGTTCTTCAGTGAAGCCCAGTTTCTTGGCGGCCCTTATGTAGAATTTACCATTGGGCTGGTGGAAAACAGCATGGTCATAGTCCGATGCGTCGGTGCCCATCTTTTCCATCATACCTTTAGCTCCAGAGAGCACATGTTTGAAGTAGGCTGGTTCACCAGTGAAACGTCCTCCGTGGCGGGGGTAGGGTTTTCCTTCCCTACGATAAAAGTCAGGGGTGTCGGTGGTGAAACTGTAGGTACCTTCAAAGTCAGCTACAGTATCTTTGGATCCAATAATATATGCTGCTCCACCTGCAGAGGCAGTGTACTCCAGTGCATCGCTGGGAGCACCCTGAGCAGTGTCAGCACCAATAGCCAGACCATATTCCACGTTGCCGGCATCTACCAGTCCCATACAGACCTGCATACCTGCAGTACCAGCTTTACATGCGAATTCCAGGTCCGCTGCTGTAAGATCAGGGCTGGCCTCCACAGCTTCAGCCACTATAGTTGCCGTGGGCTTAACTGCATAGGGGTGTGATTCTGAGCCAACGTAAACTGCTCCAATTTTTTGCGGGTCAATGTTTGCTCTTTTAAGTGCATTACGGGCGGCCTCCACTGATATGGTGGCGGTGTCTTCGTCTGATGAGGGTACTGATTTTTCGTTAACCACCAGTCCCCGGGAAACTGCCTGGGCATTGTCTCCCCAGACCTTTGCAATCTCTTCAACCTTTATACGGTATGAAGGTATGTAAACTCCATATCCTACTATTCCTGCCATATTAAATCACAACCGTCTCAATAGTATTACTGATTTTTTCGTGTTGAGTTATTTCTTTAGTTTTGAACTATATACAGAATTTATAGTTAGTCTAATCAATGTTTAACTTGTATTTTCCTTACAATCCTTCTGTATATTAAAAAAAATTATTGTAATTAATGGTAGGCCGATACCAGTTTATATACTTATGTGTGTCATGGGTGGAGATGGTACCATTTCCGCCAGAACCATTATCTCTCAAGTATTTATGGGATATAACTAATAAAGTAAATGTAATGCAAGTTGAGGATAAGCAGAAACTTAGAAAGATGATATGGGGAGTTCTTGAGGATAATGATCATTTAAGAACTTCCAAATCATGTTTTGGGAGAATCCCAAACTTCAAAGGAGCATATCAGGCCGCTGAAAGATTAAGAAAGACCAAAGAATGGCAGGATGCCCTGACGGTTTTCTCCAGTCCAGATTCAGCCCTGGTTGATGTTCGTAGGAACGCCCTGGTGGATGGTAAGTTACTGATAATGGCCACTCCCAAACTCAGTGAGGGATATATACTCTTGGATCCCGGGAAGATCAGGGGTCATGAGGAAACTGCATCCACCATTAACGGTGCCTTCCAGTTGGGACAGAGCATTAAAAGCTTCCGCCAGGTTGACCTGGTGGTGGAAGGCTCCCTGGGCGTGGATCTTCAGGGCAACCGCCTGGGAAAAGGAAAGGGATTTGCTGACCAGGAACTGGCATTTCTAAAACAAGAGAAATGTATTGGGGCGCAAACACCCATCTGCACTCCGGTACATCCCCGACAGATAGTGGGTCAGGTGCCAGTGGAAGAACATGATGAGAGTATAAACATGATCACCACTCCTGAAATGGTTATAAGGATGGATATTATATCTTTAGTGGATTTTTAAGTCTAAAAAACATTTCACCATCAATTTTATTAAAAAATTAAAAACTTAACAAAATAGATTTGTTAGAATTTCCCTGAGAACTTCTAAAGTAATTCCCAGAATCTTTCCATGTCCAGTTTTTTCACATCTTCAAGGGTTCCCATACCATATTTTTTGTAGAGAAATTTCCAGTCCTGGTCTATGAGGAATTCATGGAACTCTTCCGGGGTGAATGATCTTGGGTTGGTTTTCATATCCTCCAGTTCCATTATACAATTTTTCAAAAGTTCCTCAGAGTCATCCAGCTCCAGGAGTTTATTTAACCATCCAACCGGTGTTTTTTTATCTTTTAAGTTAATCCCCTGGTAGTAAAAGTTTTTATATCCTTTTTCCTGGGAAATGAATCTCCTGATGATCAACAGCTTTTCCTGAAGTTCTTCTATCTCTTGAGCAGTAAGGTCCACACACCCACCATCCATTTATTCACTCTGTTTAGCTATCAAGTCCCGGATACTATCCCGCTTACGATAAGCCATCCCCTGGAATATGGCCACCAGATCACCGGTTTCATCGTATATATCCACGGTGTAACTGGCAATTCTCCCTCCACTGGATAGTTCACGGGCCTTCGCAGTCAGTTTCCCGCTTGACACCGCTTTAAGGTAGGATATATTGGCATTGATGGCCACGGTAACTGTTCCATGGGAATTAGCTGCCAGGGCGAAGGTAAAATCACCAAGGGTGAACAAAGCCCCTCCGTGAACAGTTCCCACCCCATTAAGGTGCATTTCATCCACTTCCATGGTGGCAGTGGCCTTTCCGGGGGAAACACTCACCACTTCAATGTTACTCAGCTGGGCATAACGGTCCTTCTCAAAGAATTTCAAGATTTCATCCATTTTAAAACCTTACTTCATTTTTTTAAACATTCCTTCAATTTAAGATTCCTACTCATTTTAAAAAATCTAATATCTGTTTGGTAAATGAATCAGATAATCAGATATTATTTATAAATAAACTCATTTTAAATAAACTTATATTCCCGGGGAGTAGTGTCATATTTATAAAAAATGGAATTAATAATCCCTATCCACTTTTTTAGAGTTAAAAAGTTACACCTTCAGGATATATAAGAAAACATGAAAGCCATGCTACTACGGGTAGGGATTGATAAATCCAGTGACGGAGTTCTGGCTCCCATATTTCTGGATGGGGGCTTTGAATACATCCCTCTATCAGAAAAAGATGAAAAATCAACTGAAAACCGCACCTACCATGATTTAACTGGAACTAACGGAAAATTACTCTCCAGTTACTTACCTTCCCGAGTGGCCCAGCGTAAGGTTCACTTGGACCCAGAATTTACTACCTTCACCTACGGAGATGTGGGTCGAAAGGCAAGTTACCTTTTAAAACTTGATCCTGGTGATTTACTGGTGTTCTACATGGGTTTAACCCCACTTAAAGCGGGCGGATATCCAGAAGCCCTATATATAACTGGTTATTTTACAGTTAAAGAGGTTCTGGATTTTAAAAACATTCCCCTTTCCCAGGTAAAGGAAATACAGGAAAAATATCCCCACAACTCCCACCTCAAACGAAGATCAGATGAAAACAGTATGGTACTGGTGGTGGGGGACTCTGAAAAAAGCAAACTACTGGATAAAGCAATCTTAATCAGTGCAAAAAAGTTGAACAAGTTAGGCCGAGCCTATCATGCTGTTTCCCCATCCCTGGAAAAACTGCTGGGTATTAAAGGTTCTATCCAGCGGAGCATCCCCCCACGCTTTATAGAGGATCCAGATAAAGTGGATAATCTCAGGGAACTATTGGGTTTGTATTTACTTTAATTTTGGGTTTTCTTTTGTAGAACACAGCCAGCCCACCTTCTGATGTTTCCCGGTAATGTTTTTTTAAGTCCCTTCCAGTTTGAGCCATGGTACACACCACTTCATCAAAGGAAATCAGGTGTCTTCCATCGGAAAACAGGGCGTAGGAAGCACAGTCCATGGCTTTGACTGCGGCAATGGCGTTTCGTTCTATACAGGGGATCTGAACCAGGCCCATGATTGGATCACAGGTAAGTCCTAAATGATGTTCCATTCCCATTTCTGCTGCATATTCTATTTGATGGGCAGTTCCACCCAGAAGCTGGGTAGCTGCCCCGGCAGCCATAGCACACGCTGTACCTATTTCCCCCTGACATCCCACTTCAGCTCCAGATATGGAAGCATTCTTTTTAACTAGATTTCCTATGATTCCTGCGGTTGCCAGTGCCCTTAAAAGCTTTTCATCAGTGACTTTATAAAAATCCCTTATAAAAAAGAGTACTGCGGGTAGTACACCGGCTGATCCACAGGTAGGGGCAGTAACTATTAAATTTCCACTGGCATTTTCTTCGGCTACTGCCAGGGCATAAGAAAATATGGTTCCAGTATTTTCTAAAAATAGTTTGGACTGGGTGGCCCGGGTATAGTACTGTGCTGCTTTTCTTCTTAAATTAAGTCCCCCGGGAAGAACACCCTCTGCTTCGATTCCTCGCTTTATTGATTCACCCATTACCCTGAGAACTTCTTTAAGGTACTGCCAGATTTCTTTCCCTTCGTATTCTTCAACATAGTTCCATAAGGTTTTACCATCACCTTCGCATTGTTTTAGAAGTTCTGCCATGTTTTTGAAGGGGTAGATATCCTTTGAACTATCCGGGCTGCAGGTTTCTTTAAGAGCACCTCCCCCCACACTGTAAACAAGCCATTCTTCCAGGATCTTTCGGTCAGCATCAAAGGCTTCAAAGAGTAGTCCGTTAGGGTGCAGTGGAAGTTCTTTTTCCTTTTTCCAAATAATCTGACATTTTACATGACTCAAACCGGAGTTTATAGCGTGATCAGTTAAATGTCCTGATCCAGTAGCTGCCAGGCTTCCAAACAGAGTGACCCGGTAATTATCTGCGGAAGGGGTTCGGTTTTTAAATATTCGTGCCGCATTGTAAGGTCCCATTGTATGGCTGCTGGATGGTCCCATACCTATTCTGTAGAGTTCTTTTAGAGATTTCATAGGTACTATCCTAAGTTCTTAGTTAAATGACTTTAAATCGGGTAATAAATAGAACCAGGTACTATTCCAAACGTATATATTATAAAAATTTAAAGTTTAACTATATAAAAATTTCTATTTAATTTGTTTTAATTTCTCCGGAAAATACTGGGATAATGTTTGGCTATTCTCGGGGATGGTGTGATCTTACTGGATCATACCGGACCAATTCTAAAAAAATTTTAGACACTATCTCCATAAATAATCCCATGCATAATCATAAGGTGGCTGCCCTCCTCAACCGGGTGGCGGATTATCTGGAGATGGATGATGTTGATTTTCGCACCAAAGCCTACCGCAGGGCAGCCCACACCATTGAAACCCTCAGTGTGGACATAACCCAGATAAGGAAACAGGGAAAGCTGCAAAAACTCCCCGGGGTGGGCACCCATATCGGGGTTAAAATTGAGGAAATACTGGACACCGGGAAACTGGAGTACCTGGAAAACCTTAAGGAGCAGTATCCCGTGGACCTGGATTCATTGATGTCGGTGGAGGGGTTGGGCCCCAAGAAGATAAAACTCCTGTACCATGAACTGGGAATAACCAACCTAGATGAACTGGAAAGAGAGGGTAAACGTCATCATATTCGTAGACTGAAGGGTATGGGTGCTAAAACCGAGGCTAAAATTTTACAGAACCTGGAATTTGCCCGGAAAAGTACAGGTAGGCAGTTACTGGGAGAAGTAATGCCCCTGGCTAGCAAGATCAAAGAGAAAATCGCTGCCCTAGAAGAAGTGGACCAAGTGATGATTGCCGGTTCCATACGCCGCTGCAAGGAAACGGTGGGAGATATTGATGTACTCACGGTAACCAATCATCCCGAGGAGGTAATGAATTTCTTCACCCAGATGGATATAGTTGAGGAGGTAGTGGTAAAGGGACACTCAAAATCAACAGTCAGACTCTTCAATGGAATGGATGCGGATATAAGAGTTTTCAAGGCCGATGAATTCGGTTCAGCCTTGGTGTACTTCACTGGTTCCCGGGAATTCAACATCAGCCTGCGGAAAATCGCAATTTCCAGGGATATGAAGCTCAACGAGTACGGTGTATTCCACCAGGAGGAGAGGGTGGCCGGGGCAACTGAGGAAGATGTTCTTAAGGCCCTGGGCCTGGATTACATTCCACCCGAACTCCGGGAAAACACCGGGGAGATCGAAGCATCCCTTGAGGGAAAACTCCCCCAACTGGTCGATTATCATGATATAAATGGTGATCTGCACGTGCACACCAACTGGAGTGATGGAAAATCAAGTATCATAGAAATGGCCACCGGGGCAGCCGGAAGAGGTTACGAGTACCTGGCTATCACCGACCACACCACCCTCCCCGTGGCCCGTGGACTGAATGAAAAGAGATTGAAACAACAGATGGATAAAATAGACCAGGTAAACTCCCAGCTAGACGATATAGTCCTGTTGAAAGGTGCGGAGGTAAACCTGGATTCTGAGGGGAACCTGGACATGCCCCAGAATTTACTGGAAGAACTGGACCTGGTTGTGGCTTCGGTACACTACGATCTCCATCAGGACCCGGAGAAAATGAACATGAGAATAGGGCAGGCCCTGGAAAACGAAGAGGTAGATATACTGGCCCATCCCACTGGCCGCAAAATTAAAGAAAGACAGCCATCACCCTTAAATATTGAAAAATTATTGGAGAAAGCCAGTGATACTGGAACCATTCTGGAAGTGAACTCCCAGCCCAAAAGGCTGGATTTGAAGGATATGCACATTAAAATGGCCATTGAATATGGCTGCCAACTGGCTGTAAACAGTGACGGTCACCATGTTGATAGTTTAGGTTTCATGGAACTGGGTGTGGCCACTGCCCGCCGGGGATGGGCTCAGAAAAAGGATATAGTAAACACACTTCCCCGCAAGAAGTTGTGGAAAAAATTAGGGTTGAGTTAAGACTTAATCTCTCATGATGCTGGATTTTCTTAATTGAAACGGATTTAGTCTATCATGATTTAGTTGATATCCGTTTAATCAGTCTAGATTTATCTGATATTGATTTAATCTTCCTGATCTGCACACTGGTGAAGTAAGGAGAGTATCCGGGCCAGAGTTACCACATCCTCCCTGTTATGCTCAATTATAGGTACCAGTGGTCCGATATTTCCGGTTTCACGGTAGGTGAGGTAAAACTCCGGTACGTGGCTGCTGGGGACATCATCCTCTCTTTCCACGCCGAACAGGTATTTTTCTAAAGTTTGCAGCCGGCAGTTAGGAAGCTGGTTGCTCCACTGCCTCCGGGAGTAATAGAGGAGGTCCAGGTGCTGGGAATTCAGGGTTTTTTCCATATGGTGGAAGCGCATCCTGCTTTTAATGAAGGGAACATCAAAACTACGGCCATTGAAGGTCACGTAAACATTATCCTTTTCCTGATGGGAGAGAAAACCTTCCAGTGCTGCTTTTTCTTCCTTTAAATCCCTTAAAAGGTATTGTTTCATGGTTAAACCATCACCATCCCCCTCGGCAACCCCAATAAGGATCAGGGGCACATCGGAAAGTCCCAGGGTTTCTATATCCATGAAAAGCATGTTTTCGGTACCGGAGAGTGATGATAAGAGGAGGTTCAATGGATGGGAGGCAGAGTACCGGGTGGATATCCAGTCAGTCAGTGCACAAACATCCCTACTTTCCAGTTTATCCAGGAGTTCACAGGCCGGGGAACCGTAGGAAGGATGTTCTTTCAAGTCATCCAGGGAATTGTAACCATTTTCTTTAAGTTTCCTTTCCTTTGCCTCACCAATCCCTTTAATCAGTTTAAGATCACTGGTCATGCATTCATTAACTCTCTTTTCAGTTAGTGTTTCAATTTCTAACTTTTCATGAGTGGTGAAACAGTAACATGAGCCACGAGTGGTCTCTAATTCTTCACCGTACTTCATATCTTCCAGTGATTTATCCTGGTATTCTTCCAGGAGTTTTTGTTTAAGGGCTTGGGGGTTATCTTCAACTTCATAGGCCATGGGCAGACTCCAAAAAGGATTTTTAATATTTTTATTATATCTTAATTAGGGTAAAAAATTACTCGAATATAACCATTTTCAAGTAATGGTTTAGATCTAATCCTATTTTAAAACCATCCCCTTATTTATGATTGTAGGACCATATATAGCAGTATTATTAATTTGATCTCTAAACTGGGGAGGGGAAAATTTAAAAAATATCTCTTTATTCTGGTGGCACTGGTAGTTGGTTTTGGTTTTTTAATGGTTATAAGGGGATTCAGGAGAAGGAGGGAACATAAATTGATTCGGACTTTAATTCTGTACGAAAGCAGGTATGGGTCTACCTGGGAGGCCGCCCGGATAATTTCACTTATTCTGGGCCCTTCCCGGCGTATTCCGGTCTCCCAATTCACGGAAAAACACCGGGATTATGATTTCATTGTAATGGGTGCCCCTATTTACATGGGTAAAATACATCCCAAACTCCAGACTTTCATTGATAAAGAGAAAGAATGGCTCAATAAGAAGAACATTGTTCTGTTCTGCACCTGTCTCGATGGTTCTGATGGCCTCCGGGTTCTCCGGAAAGTGGAGGATAATCTGGGTGGCCGGGTGATGGAACTGGGTGTTCTGGGAGGGCGCCTGGAAATGGACCGTTTAACTGAAGAAGATTTTAAGGCACTGAAGGAGTACCTCTCCCAGGTGGGTCTACCGCCTCAGGGTATGGATTTATTTAGCCAGGACGAAGTGGTTGACCTGGCACTACGCCTGATTGATGTCCGGGACACACTTTTAAAGCAACTTCCCATGGAAAAGCTGAAGGAGGAAGTTGAAAGTTTTCTAAAGGAACACAATACTTGCACCCTGGCCACCAGCTCCCCTGGGCGGATAAGGGCCACTCCTCTGGAGTACCATTACAGTCAGGGCCATCTTTACATTTTGAGTGAGGGGGGAATGAAGTTCGCCAACCTTCTATCCAGTTCACGGGTTTCAGTCACGGTTTACGATGAATACAAGGATATGAAGAGTCTTCGGGGGATGCAGATAAGTGGGCAGGCTCTAGTGGTGGAAGATGCTGCTGAATACCGGCAGGCTGTGGAGATGAGGGGACTGGAAATGGAATTCATCCGGTCACTACCGGTGGATCTTAAACTCATCAGGGTGGACATGGAGAAGGTGGAATTTTTAAACTCAAAGTTTGAGAAGGATGGATACTCCACCCGGCAGGTTTTGAATTTTTAGGACTTCCATCAATAACCATAAACCTTTTCTTTTACCTTCCCATTTTTCATTTAATTTTTAATTAATCTTTTTTTCAACTTCACTCACCAGTGCCCCGCACAGTGTGAGGATTTGTTTTACTGGTGAAAATGAAAAATCTCTAAAACCACCCTAAATCACTCGTTGCATGTATGGGTAGTCCCTGAAAAACGGGGCATTTTAACAAAAATAGAATAACATCATATTGGTGCTTATGGTAAGTGCGTATTCTTCGTTAAACAATGCTATAACGAAGTAGGCATAATTTTGGAAGTAACATCATGAATCATTAGTATAAGTTCTTAATGAAAATTGAAAACATCCTTCATTTTCTTGGTTAAATCACAATTCAAGTGTTATTAAGAAAAAAAAATAAATATTTATTAACATTTTACCATTGTCCGTTGGTTTCTCCAGTAATGGCGTTTACATCCAGACTTCCCACATAGGTACCATCGGCCTGGTTAAGGGGTACATGCCACCATGGTGTCCCTTTAACTGTGTATAGTGTAGGGGTGCCTGCCACGTAGGTTTCGCCGAAATCCTCTTTTATGGCGTTGACTGCAATCTTCTGGGCCTGGGCTGCTGATATTTTCACCTTACTGGTGTCATTGGTTTTAACATGGTCATTATGGGTATGGCTACTTTCATTGTGAAGTGTAGCCCTAGTCGTGGTTTTAGCAATATTGATGGTGCCATCGGTGGAATTATTAACCGTCAAATTGGGCACACTGGAATTTTGAGTGGCCATAACATAGGCCACACCCGCAATGATCACTATTGCAGCCACAATCGATACAACAATTTTCCTATCCATTTTCTCACCTCTCAAATACTTAAATTTTAGATACAAATACCTTCAAACCTTATTTTTCAAATTAAACCTTATAATTCTAATTTACAATTTATATGCAATTTATATACATAACGGCCTAAATAGATAATAACCGTGATTTTACAACATAAAACTGGTAAAAAGGATATTTTTTAACATATGGTCCAATATGACAATTTCACATGTTTAATTGAGGGAATTAATATGTATATGGGGTGATTCTATGGATACTACCTATTTCCGTTTATTTTTTGAAAGCCCAGGAAACTTTAACCGAGTTAAAATCGTTAATTTACTTAACCATAGACCTTCTAACATCAATCAAATTTCTAAAGAGCTTAATCTGAATTACAGAACAGTTCAACATCATATTAAAGTACTTGAAGAAAATATGGTGGTTCAATCAGATAGCAATGGATATGGTGCTTTAATTTCCATTTCTGATGGATTTGATATAGATAAATTTATGGAAATCTACAATGCATCACTGGATGAATGTGTATTGGATGAAGATGTTATGAGAGAAAAGGTGCTTAAACTGTTGAAGTAAAATTTTCAACGTTAATATTAAAAAAACGTGAATGTAGACTGAAAATTATAAAAAAGAATCAAACTGTTTTTCTATCGAGGGATACAGTCTTTTTCCCGCCCAGGGGTACCGTCCCATAAGGTTAAATGAATGATTATATTATGTACTATAATAGGTGAATATCTTGAGATGTCCAAAGTGTGGAGTAGAATATCCTGAAAATTCTGACCGCTGCCAATTCTGCGGCAACCCTAAAAACCCACCATCAAATGTTAATGGTGGAAATGGGGTAAAATTAACCATAACTACAGTTGACCCCAATGCAAAAAAGAGCTATTTCATCTCCAAACTCCTGGGATTATTTGGAATAGTATTTTTCCTACCATTAGCAGTACTTTCTGGCGTATACCTCGTAACACGTAAAGAAAAATCTGCAAAATACTGGGGATTGGCATTCATACTCATCGGGGGAATTTTCTGGGCAATAGGAATAGCAATGGTTTACACCATGGGCTATGACAAATTCCTAGCAACTTACAATCTGACCAACTATAATTTTACCAACTACGGGCTTAAATTTTAATTTAAACCCTTTTTTACCCTACTATTTACAATTTATAGAACAGTGGAGATATTAAAATGGAAAAAATAATACTTGGCCTTCCTAAAGGAAGTTTAAACAACGTTAATCGGGGAAACACTTACCAATTATTTGTAGATGCCGGTTACGAGGTTCGTGGATACGAACCCGGTAAGGAAGAAAATGAAATCACTATCTTGAACGACCCGGAAATAAAAGGATTCCTCACCAGACCACAGAGCGCACCAGTGGAACTTAACCGCCAAATACTGGATTTGGCCATCATTGGAGAAGACTGGGTCCGGGAAGAATCAGTCAACGTGGAAGGAGAACTCATAAAAAAGGTGGGAGACCTGGACTACGGCCAGACCAGGTTGATAGTGGCTGTACCCAACGATGACCCCTATGAATCTCTTTCAGAGTTCTTCAGGGCCAACAAGAACCGGGAAAACCCCATACTATGTTTCACCGAGTACCCCAACCTGACCCGGCAGTTTTTCATGGAGAATGAGGGGTACCAGGAGTTATTCGGCCAGAGCAAACCCGTAGTCCAGATACGTGGTTTAAAGGATGGGGATAACGAAATGGTGCAGATCATCAACTCCGACGGTGCCACCGAGGTATACATAGCTAAGGGTGCCGATCTGGTGGTGGACAACACCCAGACCGGGAGCAGCCTCCGGAAGGCAGGGCTGAAGATCCTGGAAACCATAATGGAATCCAGTGCCGGACTATACGCCGGACCCAGTTGCACACCAGAAAAGGCTGAAAAAGCAAAAATAATCTTCGAACAGTTATTCGGGGCCATAAAAGCCAGGAAATATTTTGATGTGAAATTTAACATTGCCAACGAAAAAACAGACGAGGTTAAAGATTTCCTGCTCTCCAATGAATACTGCTCTGATGAACCAACCACGGTCCAGGGAACCAGCTTTTCCCAGGTTAACGTGCTGATCCCTAAAAATAAGTTTCCTCAAATGTTAAAGGGAATAAAAAGCTTTGGAGCATCGGCCATTGTCCGTCAGGATGTTAAACAGTACGTCCAGTAAAAATAGGATTAAGTTTATAGCCTCCTTAATGAAGGTTCTCTTTTTAAATATTTTTCATCAAATAAAATAGATATCACATTTTTTAGGTTAATCCCTGGATATTCTCCTTCATTTCAAATATCTATTGGACTTTATTAGTGTGCAGGAACCGTGTAATCTCCGATTTAATCTCTTCGTTATGACCTAATAATGGATGACCACCATCAGGCAAAGACAACAGGCGAGAGTGGGGAATTCTTTCAACCAGGGCCTGTGCATTTTCAGGGAGTGCTAAGGGGTCATCTTGGGCACTGATTATCAGTGTTGGGACTTGGATATCTTCAAAGGGATAGTTTTTGTCGTTAGAGCTGTTGAAGATCTCAGGGGATGAAGTGTAAATATCAAAAATGCTCCCCTTAACCCGTGCACTAACTGGCAGGAGACTGAATAGTAGTTCTCTAACTTCCGCCTCGTATTCGGGTGTGAGTGTAAATTCCTCAGGCAAACCAATCCATTCCTTATGAACCCGTGACTGGAAGTAGGTGATGGTTGCCCAGTAAATGAAATCATTTCTAAAGAATATATTGAATATAACCTTAGGCATGATGGGGCCCTTCCCCGGGGCTGCAGGAGAAACAAGAATAAGCGCGGAAACACGCTCGGGGTGGCGCAAGGCGAACTGGATAGATGATGCTGAACCGGCAGAATAACCAACCACAGCTGTTTTCTCGATATTCAGGGAATCTAAAAGGGAATCATAAACATCAGCCTGCATCGCTACACTCGCCTTCTCAGGTATAGATGAACGCAGATAACCAAACCGTGAAACCGATATAACCTGGAACTTTGCATCGATGGTCTTATTGGCCATCATCAAACCCTGATCAAAACCACCAGCATTACCATGCACGGCCAGTATAGGATAACCATTCCCGGTTATAGCATACTCGATTGATCCATAGTCCGTATCAATCACCTTGCTATCAAGGTTGTGGATATACTCCCTTATCCCTTGCATTTGACTATGGTAACGTGTCATTCTTGCACCACTACCTAATTATGTTTCACTACAAATGTCACGAAGGATTGTTAGTTCTTCAGTTTTTACAGCACTTTATGTTGGTTTCTCACATTAAATCCATGCATTCCATAAATCTATTCTTTTCTATTTTTCAACCAGGTCTTTAAGCTTTTTCAGGGCTTCCTGCCACATGTTCTGGTACATTTTTTTATAATCCGGGGGTATATCCATAACTGGAAATTGTTCAATCAGAACTTCAGTGGAACCATCTAACTCTTTTAAAGTGTAGTTTTCAAGGGCACCAGCATACACCGTAGCCTCTTTACTGCTAATATCTTCTTTGCCATCCTTTACCATACCAATGTTTTCAATTGATAAGAATTCGTAAGGCTTATTCTCTTTAACTCGGAATACAGTGCCGGATAGCTTTCCCGACTCATCCGGTGCGAGAAAAAGCATCTTACTTCCCTCACTCCAGTCGCCCACAAAATGAGAGCCGGGCATAAACACAGCAGTCCATAGGGGATATGTTTTCTCTCCCAGCATCACTTCCCACACTTTTTTCCGTGGTGCATCTATAACTATTGGGAAATCCAGTTTTTCCATAAATCAAACACTCCTTTGTGCATAGCTATTTTATTTTATCTCTTCTGATTTATCAGGCTATCTTCCCTCATACGCCTGCTTTAACTTATTTATATCCATTTTATACATCTGCATCATGGCCTTCATCACTCTCTGGGATTTCTCGGGGTCTGAGTCACTTAAGTATTCACCTAATAGATGAGGAATGATTTGCCAGGCTAAACCAAATTTATCCTTAACCCAACCGGGTCCCAGTTCCATTCCCCCCTCTTTAAGCTTCTCCCACAACCTGTCAATTTCTTCCTGAGTATCACAGTTCACGAATAACGACAAAGCTTCATTAAATTTGAATTGAGGATTATCATTTAATGCATAAAAATCCTGTCCTTCGAGCTGGAAAATAATCGACATAACCGATCCTTCCGGTCCTGGGCCTGATTTCCCGTATCGCACAGTATTTACTATCTTTGAATTTTTGAAAATGGAGATATAGAACTTAACTGCCTCTTCAGCTTTACTATCCTCAAACCATAAGAATGGTACAATCTTTTGCATTTTCAATCCCTCCTGTTAACTATTTCTTCATCTTCTCCAGCACTTCATCCAGACGTTCATAAGACTCATCTATCCCTTGTTCCATCCCGGATTGCATCATGCCATCCCGATCCTCAACAGATTGGAAGACAGATTGGTCAGTTAATTTGGTCCGATTACCAGATAATTCTTCGAGTTTCAACGTGTCCAGAAGAACATGACCGGGTTCTGGAAGACCTTCAAACTCAAAGGTACTGATGATTCTCTCGGGACTAACTTCATGATACACCCCATGAAATACAAACTCATTGCCCTCTTGATCTATCTGAATGAACCGCCAGGAGCCACCATTTCGAGGTTCAAATGTTTCAATGTTTGTGCTAAATCCACGGGGACCTATCCATTGTGTATAAAGTTCTGGATCGGTTAACGCTTTAAAAACAAGTTCTCGTGGAGCTTCAAACTCTCTTTCTATAAATATTTCCAGTTTTCCGGGTTCTGCCATAATTTTAGCCATATTTTTAGCCACATTAATCACCCATTTATGATATATGTTAATACCCTCAAAATTTGAACAAACCATATTTAAACTTTGACAAGATATTCAGCGAGCTTATCCAGGGATTCATTCCAACCAGCTTCAGCTAAAGTCTTATTTTGATTGTCCGGGAAGCCAGTGTGCTGCAGAGTGAGGTGGGTCTTACCATTTTTTTCCTGGAATATCACCGTCACCATCAACTCCAATGGCCAGTCTCCGTTCATTCCGTAGTGAGAAGCTGGAACCACATTACCATCTGCATCAGCGAAACTATCTGTGGATACAATCCGCTCCATGGGAACTATATCCTTATAAACACCGGTGCTCCAGATGTCCTGGCCTTCCGGTGATCGCATGCTGTACAGCGAAGAGCCTCCCACCATAAAGTCATTCTTTACCACCGGCGTGGTGTACCCTCTTGGGCCCCACCATTTTTTAATAGCCTCAGGGTTGGTCCAGGCCTCCCAAACCCTCTCCAGAGGAGCATGGAATGTACGAGTTATAAATAACATGGTAACTTCTATTATGGCCATAACATTTCCCTCGGTGTCCTGGAAGGATCCGGTGTACCCCATATCGGGGATGGTCATCTTTTCGGTCAACATCTCCCCTCCTTCCGCTTCAATTTTCCGGGCAAATTCATCGTAGGAATCAATACTGATGACATCACTAATCATAGAACCAAATTCTTTTGGTTTTATAGCCCCATTGATTCCGGGTTCATCCTCTTCACCAGCTTCCACCAGCCAATAATCTAATTCACCAGCCCATTTATCTATTTTCCATCCGAAAACTTTTCTATAGAATTCTACTGCTCTTTCTGGTTCTTCTGCTGGTATCTCAAAATGAATAACTTTGGGCATGCTCTAACACCTCTTTTTAACTAAGAAATGAATAAACAATCTTTAAATTATTTTAAATCCCCTTTTTCAACTCATTGTGAATCTAATAACTCCTGATTAAATCATTCATCATAGCAATGAAGCATTCTAAATCATATTGTCACACCGTAATACACTATATTTATTTTAGAATAATTAGATTTCCATTATCTAAAATACAAAAAATAGTCCAAACATTAACCAGAAATACAAAAACATTAGTAATAAAGAATGATAAAAATTCTGATATATGATATATTTCCTTGACATGACTTAAACAAGATAATAAATCTTCATTTAACGTAAAATCATTATTTAAGGTAAAATATGGTAGATAAAAAATAAAAAAATTTTTCATGATTTGGGGCTAAATTTCATGATATTTGTGGCTAAAAATAAGCCGGTAACGGGGAAATATATGAAAATTGAGAAAATGGAGGTTTAGTTATGAAACAGTTTTTAATCACTCCTGCAGCAGGTAAGAGACTCATAGCCCGGGCATTGGTGGACTATCCCTCCATCAAATCTGCCTTAAAATCAGGGACCCTGGTTATAATCGCCGGAACAACCAATGGGTACGTGGCAGAAGAGATTTTAACATTCCTCGGTCAACAGGAAGGATTTTCCAGGGAAAGGTTCTTCAGGGGGATCGTCCTGCCTTCTGCTGGTTTAATCAGTAAGTCTGGCCGACTTAAAGACGAAACTGGGTTTCCAGGTGATGTGGTCATAGTGGATGGTGTGTGGAAGAAAGGTTTAACCATATTTGATGTTGTTGGCGACCTTAAAGAGGGTGATGTGATACTGAAGGGTGCCAATGCCCTGCAACTTCCTGAAAAGAAGGCTGCTATCTACATTGGCCATCCGCAAGCGGGAACCATTGGGGCAGCCCTACAGGCAGTGGTAGGCCGCAGGGTACGTCTGATTCTGCCGGTGGGGCTGGAGAAAAGGGTGGATACTGATCTGGATGAACTTGTCCTGAGAATTAACTCCCCGGGAACAGAAGGTCCCCGCCTGTTACCGGTAGTAGGTGAGGTTTTCACGGAAATAGATACTATATCCAGTTTAACCGGTGCCCGGGCCGAACTGGTGGCTGCCGGTGGTGTGGCCGGTGCCGAGGGTTCCATCTGGCTGGCAGTAAGTGGCCAAACCCATCAGGTGGCCCATGCAGAGAAACTGATAGAATCCATTTACCGGGAACCACAAATTCACCCTGTAAAAATTTCCCTGTAAATTAATATTTTTCCAGTAACAGTTCAACTTCCTTCTGGGAATGCATGGCCTGCAAGTCTTCATATTCTTTATTCTTCACTGCCAGATATGACTTGGAAAGTTCAGGCCCCATGGCATTGGATATAGTCCTATCCTTCCTTAATGCCTCAAGTGCTTCTCCCAGATTCCCGGGGAGTGGTATAATTCCCTTTTCATCCCGTTCCTCTGGTGAAAGAGTGGCTGGGTCCTTTTGTACTGGTTCAGTCAACGTCATATTCTCTTGAATACCATTTAGGCCTGCGGCTATAACTGCACCCAGGGCCAGGTAAGGATTGGAAGCTGCATCCACAGTTTTCAATTCAAAATGTTTTATTTTACCCTCTTCTCCCTGGATCACCCTGATTGCGGCCTCACGGTTATTGAAACCCCAGGACTGGAAGGCCCCACTCCACATGTGGGGTCTTATCCTGCGGTAAGATCGGGGTATTGGTGTGGTTAGAGCCATCAGTGCCGGTAAATGGTGCAGTATGCCTGCTATAAATGCTTGAGCAGTTTCACCAATACCATATTCTGTGTCATGGTCCGGTAAAATGTTTTCATCATCCTTCCACAGGCTGAGGTGCAAGTGGCACCCGCTTCCAGCCTTATCCGGGAAAATCTTAGGCAGGAAGGAGGCTATTAACCCATGTTGAGGGGCAATGGCCTTAACTGTCTCCCGGAATATAACTTGGTTATCGGCAGCCGGCAGTGCATCAGAGTACCCCATGGTTATTTCCTGTTGACCCGGCCCGGATTCAGGATAATACTGTTCCACAGTAATGTTCTGGGTAATTAAGGATTCAACTATGTCCATAATAACTGGATGGTTTAAATCCATGGATTGGGTGGATGCAAAAGGAGTAAAATCTGCTGGCTGGTAAAAGGGATGATTATTGTTTTTAGCATTCCCATCATTTTGAGTTATACTCTTTTTTAGGAGGTAGAACTCGTTTTCAAAGGATGCTTTAACCTTCAAACCATTCTCTTCCAGGGCCCTGATCATTTTCTTTAAAAAACCGCGTGGACAGTTTTCCCATACTTTCCCATCCTGCAACATGTCTCCCATAACCCTGAAATGACCTGGAGCGTAGGATAAGGGTGTTAATGTGGCCATATCTCCCCGGAGTGTTATTTCACCCACGGGATCCAGTCCAGATTCAGCCACTACACCATCATACATCACTGGAACGCCCTGCTGGCCACGGGAAATACCCACTGATACTTCCTGATCCTTAACTGAATCCACATGAACTGCTTTTCCCCGGATGATATTGGCATTATCACACCATACCACCCTTATGAATTGGGGTTTCAACCCTGGTGTCTTCTTATTTTTCATTATGCCTTCACCTGTGGCTTATTATCTTGATGCTCAATCTTCTGAAAATATATTCATCCCTAAGGTACTAATCCCCTTTCGGATGGGATCACTTAGATTGCATTTCATAAGTCCTGCTTTTAATAGATTCTCACCAAGGGAAATACTTTTGGCAATATTTGGTGCTGATTTTCACTGTGATAAACCTTGGTGCTGATTTTCATCGTAATAAACCGGACAGATTTTTAACCGGAGGGTAACATTAAAAATAGTCATAACTCATTTAAAAAAATATGAAAAATCCCTAAAAAAATAAAAAGGGGATGTTAATGGCGTTTAGGGATTATCATACCTCCCAATATCATTAGCCCTGCTATTAATAGGGTAGCTAAGGGTATTCCAGTGCTCTGCATGCCAATGGTCCGGCCAGCAGTAGTAGTGGTACTTGCTGCCTGGGCCACAGGGGTTATGATCACAGTTCCGGTCAGGGACTGACTATCCAGCAGTATGGAAATTAGTGCTTCCCCTGCTGCTTCATCACCACGTAGTATGGCTGTGGCCACTCCAGATAAGGTTCCCACAGTTATGGATTTACTGCCCACATTACCCAGAGAGGTGGTAAAGGTTACCGGTGTCCCGTCTGGAAGGTGTCCTAACGATGGTAAGTGGAATGTTCCATCTGAATCGTACCTTAGATCAGCAGTAAGGGTTGATGTTCCACCCTGCAGGATGGTGATGGGATTGGCATTGTATCTCATAACTAGCCAGGGTTCATAATCAGCCACTCCATCAATGAGGGTGTTGAAGTCCGGAAGGTTAGATCCCCACCAGTTGTACTGGATGTCAATGAGATCTCTGGATCTAATAGCGTTGGGGGTGTTGCCTACTATGCGGTTGAAGTTCACCATAACATCTTCGTAACCATTGTAGTTATGTATGCCTCCACTTTCGTAATCAGCGATGTTGTAGGCGATGGTGCTGCCAGTCACTTCTAAAGTTCCCTGGTTGTATATTGCTCCACCCGCATCTCGGGCGTGGTTGTGGTTGAAGGTACTGTCTTTGACAGTCAGGGCTTCAAGGTAGTTGTATATTGCCCCTCCATAATCGCCAGTGTTGTAGTTAAATTGGGAGCGGGTCACGGTCAGGGTGCCCCGGTTTTCAATGGCCCCACTGTCGCCCTGAGCAGTATTGTAACTCACACTACTGTCAGTTATATCTAACTGGCCATAGTTGGTTATTCCACCACCGTTTCCACTGTTTACTCCAGCAGTGTTATGTTCAATGGTACTACCGGTTATGGTCATGGTGCCACTGTTGTATATGGCTCCCCCATCATCACCGGCATGGTTGTTGGTGAAAGTACATCCCGTAATGGTTGTAGTCCCCGCGTGACTGCAAATAGCCCCACCATCAATTTCAGCCTGGTTACCATTGAATATGGTGTTGGTTATGGTCAGAACTCCGTTGGAGTTGTAAATTGCCCCACCAAAATCACCAGAACCTGCAAGATTACTGTTGAATTGGCTATTGGCAATATTCACAGTCCCCCCGTTGTTGTAGATGCCTCCACCATTTACTGTGGCGTGGTTGTTTAGAAAGACACAGTTTTGGATGTTCAGGGTAGCTCCGGGGTTGTTGTAGATCCCGGCACCTACACTGTTTAGACAATCCTGGATCTTCAGGTCTTGGAAGGTCACTGTTTTCCCGGTACTCACTGAAAATCCAGCATTTGACAGCCCGGCATCAATCTTAGTTTGGTCTGGTCCAGCTCCCTGGATAGTCACGTCTTTAGTTATAGTTAGGTCATAGTCTTGACTATTGTCGTATGTTCCAGGGGCAAGGTGTACTGTACCGGCGTCGTTGACATTGGCTACACCGTAACTTATGGTCAGGAATGGTTCAGTTTCTGTTCCCCGCGAAGGGTCATCAATTCCATCGGTGGCCACGTATACATCGGCCGGGGCACCGTTGGCACTGACCGGGTTAACCAGTGAAAATACACCCAGGGCTGAGATTAATAAAATTAGAAATAAAAGGTGGTTTTTGTTTATTTGGAAAGTTTCCAACATTTTCACCTCCTTTATGCCCACTAAAATGTTAAGTTCCATAATGTATTTTGTCTTAAGTAAGCAATAACTTTTTCTCCGAACTGTTCGGAAGTTGTAAAAAAAGATGTTAAACTATGCGGAAGGGGAATAAAATAATAAAAAATAGTGATTTAGCCATCAATCTCCTTAATGATGGCCTGGTGCATCCTGCGGATGAACTCTATCCTCTCTTCGTACTTCAGAACATCCAGATAACCCTGTGATACCAGGTTGAAGGCGAAAGGGGATGGTATTTTGGTGTTAATCTGTTTAATCTCCATTTTACCATTTTCTAAGAGTTCTAAAACTTTCCGGGCGTTATTCACATCCATAAAATCCTCCATAACCTCTCGGCGGGCTTCCTTGAGTATGGGGAAGTTGGGATCCAGTTCCTTCACGAACTTCAGGAGGATTTTACCCCTAACCTGCTGGCGCCCCACAGATTTTTCCCGTCCTTTGTAGCGCCGCAGGATCATGAGTGAACGCCCTGCACAATGCCGGAAACGCCCGGCCAGTGTTTCAGTACGGTCAATTGCTTCTTTAAGGTATTCATCCAGATTTTCAGGGGTTAGTTCCTGAAAGGCCTCCAGGGCTCCAATTTTCCCTTCACTGGATAGGTAAAATCCGTTGTCGGAGATGGAGATCATCACATCGTGGCGGTATCTCCGGGCGATAACATAGGCCAGGGCCCGGCTGAGGGCATCGTTAACCCTTCTCCCGAAGAGGGTGTGGAACACCACGAATTTACGGCCCCCAAAACCAGTGTAGTATTCTACCAGGAGGGTTTTAAGGTGGGGGACTAGGGCATAGAGGTACTGTTCCCGGAAGTACTGGTATATGGAGTGGGCGGCATTCTCATCCACGTAGAGGTACTGGTGTATGAACTGGATAATATCCTTTTTATTCTGACCTTTTTTAAATTCCCACTCCAGTATTTCCCGGAATTTCTGGATGGACAGTGCCAGATCAAAGGATAGGGGTAGTTGTTCCGAGAACCAGGAGGGAATGGTAGGGGGACCTGAGGCCGGGCTGACATTGACACTCATTCCCCGGGCATAATTGAAACGGTAGATACGGCCACCCAGCACAAAACTATCCCCTTTTTTCAGTTTCTCCATGAAGTCTTCTTCAATATGTCCCACCACTTCACCACTGCATTTAACCACGGCAGCGCTGCGGTCGGGTATGGTTCCAATGTTGGTGGAGTAGAGCATTCGGGCCAGTTTACCCCTTCGACCCATGCGGTTTTCATCCCAGTCCACCCATATCTTGGCGTAAACGTAACGATCTTCCAGGCGGGTGTACTCCCCGGCCAGGTAGCTCAGTACACTTTTATAATCATCTTCCGAGAGTTCACGGTAGGGATAACTTCCCCGGATAAGCTGGAAAGCTTCATCCAGATCCCAGCGCTGTTCAATGGCCATACCATATATCTGCTGGGACAGTACATCCAAACAGTTTTCCGGGATGTGTATCTCATCGATCTTACCTTCCAGGGCGTTTTTCAGTATGAGTGCACATTCCACCAGATCGTCACGGTCTACCACCATCATTTTCCCCTTGGACTTCTCATGCAGCTGATGCCCACTTCGACCTATCCTCTGCAAGGCCCGGGAGACGGATTTGGGACTGGATACCAGTATCACCAGGTCAATGTAACCAATGTCTATCCCCAGTTCCAGACTGGTGGAAGAAACCACCACTTTCAGTTTTCCCTCCTTTAACTTGTTTTCGGCTTCTAGACGCAGCTCTTTGGAGAGGCTGGAGTGGTGGGCCATAATGTTATGGTCATTATAACTGCCAGGGTACCTTTTCTTCAGGTTAAAGACCACACTCTCCGTACCACTACGGGTGTTGGTGAAGATAAGGGTAGTCTGGTGCTCCTGGATAAGATCATGGAGCATCCGGTACATGGCCTTGTAGGTTTCGTCAGGTTCGGTGGCTATTATGTCCTTAACCGGGCAGATAACCTCCATATCCAGCTGTTTAAGGTAATTGACATCCACAATGAGGCAATCTCGTGGCTGACCATAGGCGTAACCCACCAAAAATTCAGCCATCCTCTCCAGAGGGTGAACTGTGGCACTGAGTCCGATGCGAACAAATCCTCCGGTGAGGTGTTCCAGCCGCTCCAGACTCAGGCTGAGGTGCACACCTCTTTTGTTCTCGGCCAGTGAGTGTATTTCATCTATTATCACGTATCGGACTTTGGATAGTTTCTCCCGGAACTTGGGTGCACAGAGTAGGATGGAGAGGGATTCAGGGGTGGTTATGAGGATGTGTGGTGGAGTTTTAAGCATCTTTGATCGCTGGTACTGGGTGGTATCTCCAGTTCGTACTGCTTTGCGTATTCCCAGTTTGCGCCCGGCGATATTTTCGATCTCACTCAGGGGTTCCTCCAGGTTCTTTTCAATATCGTTATCCAGGGCCTTGAGGGGGGAGATGTACAGACAGTAAACCCGGTCCTCCAGTATCTCCTGGTCTGCCAGGCGGGTGAGTTCGCTGATTATGGAGAGAAAGGCAGTGAGGGTTTTACCGGAACCAGTGGGTGAGGAGACCAGCACATTCTTTCCCTGGTGAATGTCCACTATGGACTGGCGTTGTGCCTCAGAAAAAGTCTCAAACTTTCCCTGGAACCATTCCCTGGCCCAGGGGTGTAATATTTTGTAAATATCTTTATCAGAATATTTTTTTTCCTGTTTGGTTATCATTTTATCTAATACTTTCAGTTAGTATGGTGTTTATTAAGTTTAAGAGAATTTTTTAAGTTTACGAATGAAAATTAACGGTTTTCATGATTTAAAAGAGTTCATGATTTAAAATCAATAAAATGAGAGTCATAGTGGTATGGTTCTGGTTGAACCTTCAGAAGATGACTTATTTTTCCGAAGTAAAAGGTTTCAAATTTTTCAACACCGAAAACTTCCATTTCATCATGTTTCATCTCTTTTAAAAATGGTGATAGTAGTTTTTCATGGAGAACATCAGAACCTTCGGTTATGAAGTTAAAGGAGGGCATCACAATCAAATTTTTATCCCGAAAATTCCCGGCCAGGAAACATTTAATTTTTTCTATCCGTTCTCCACTTCGAATTCCCACTGCAGGGTGTTCATGACCAATTACAATATTTTCTTCTTTAATTTCATCCCATTTTTCTGGGATCCTGTCCCCATGTATTACCTGGAAGTTACCGGTTGAATAGTTGCCATAAACCTCCAGTCCGGTTTTCTGGGCAATTATGGGCGTCAGGGGGTCGTGGTTTCCCTTGATGAGGATTATTTCCTGGAATCGTTCCTGAAGGTAATCTATGAATTTAAGAGTTTCCTTCCATTCCTGGCGGTTTATTTTCCCGAATTCGTGTTTCAAGTCACCGTTGATGATTATACGAGAGCATTCGCTACGGGAATGGATTTCTTCCATCCTCTGGATTATCTTGGGATACTGGAATTTTGGTATCATCAAACCCTGGTAGTTCAGTGCTTCCTCATATCCCAGGTGAAGATCAGATATTATCAGGTGATCCTCAACTTCCAGGGCCAGATCCAGGATTCGGGCGCCAAATATGTTACTGGAAACCATAATCATCCTCTAAATTATAAGAATATCCATAAAGGTAACATCAATAAAAAAAAATCTTTAAAAATCGGGTAATAATGGGGGTTAGGAGTGTTAAAAATTATTCTACATGTGTAATTGGTTCAAATGGTAAGTGTTTCAATATTAATATATCATCTATAATTCGGGACCTGATATTTATAGTATTCTATTGGTCCTTCATGGTTTTAAGTGTTCCCTAGTGGTGTTCTCCCACTATCTTCACTTTTTTTTAGGCCATAACCATGAAAAAAACAGGTGTACAAGGAGCACCAGGAGGAAAGGCAAAAATAGTAGGGTGTGTAGCTGGAAAGAAAGGGTTTTATCCAGTAATCCTCCAGTGATATGCTCTATGCTCCGGTAATAGGTTATTCCCAGGCCGGAGACAATAACCACCACTATCAGGATTATCAAAATAAGATGAACCGCCTTTTTGGTGGTTTTCCTGTCCATTTACATAACTCTCCTAATAATTCTTATAAAATGGTTATTAAAGTCAGGATAATTATAATCACTTCAAAAAGCTTTCATTGAGATTACCACTCATTGAATAGCCCCTACTTTCCCAGTAACCCTGGTAACTGGAGTTGTCGGATAATTCAATACGCTTTATCCACTTTATCCATTTGTAACCCCATTTACTCTCGGCCACCAGCTGGAAGGGAAATCCCCTCTCTGGAGAAAGGGTGGCATTGTTCATTTGGTAGGCCATTATTATCTGGTTGTTCTGGAGATATTCCAGGGGAAAAGAAGTGGAATAACCATCAACTGCATAAAAGATAACCGTGTTTGCCTGGGGTAATGGATGGGCTTCATTAAGGATGTCTTTTACCAATACGCCCTGCCATAGTATGTTCACACTCCACCCTTCCACACAGTCCAGTTTAACCACTTTCTGATAGTTCTGGAAATTCTTGACCTGGTCGTAAGTATAATTACGGGGGTTGGCCACCAGTCCATCTACTTCCAGATGGTAACTGGTAGTATCCACATACTGGGGACCTTTAATAGAGTTTTCACGAAAATCGCTGGCTGAAGATAATTTTTGGCCTTGATATTCCGTTACTTCTACCGAACTTAGGGGGATAGTAGAGTCAGGGAGGATATCCAGGCTGATGACCGTGGCCACTACCATGATAATAACTATGGCCGCCAGGGCAATGTACTGTTTTATCATCCCTTTCCCCCTCTGGAATTTTGAAATTCCAGTTTAATAGTTTAATTTTTTTAAAATCTACTTTTGACTGTAGGTCTGGGTTACTGGTAAATTACGCAGCCATCCCAGGTCACTCTGATATAACTGCCTAATATCTTTGATTCCCAATTGTATCATGGCCAGTCTTTCAATTCCCAGCCCAAAGGCAGCTACCGGTGTTTCTATTCCCAGTGGTTCCAGTACCTCCGGACGGAACATCCCCGATCCCCCCAGTTCAATCCAGCTTTCCTTCTCTGGGAGGTAGATCTCACACTCGGTAGATAGATAGGTGTAGGGGAAGTAGGCCGGACGGAAGCGGACTTCAAAGCCCATCTGGTGGTAAAATTCCTTGATTATTCCCAGGAGGTTCTTGAAGTTTATCTCCTCTGCAGCCACAATACCCTCTACCTGGTGGAATTCAGGGAGGTGCTTGTAGGTTATGGTTTCCCTGCGAAAAACACGACCCACTGAGAACATCTTCAGGGGCGGTTCATTTTCAGCAAGGTAACGGGCTGATACACAGGTGGTGTGGGTTCTAAGCACGGATTGGCGGGCTACATCCACGTCCCAGTGGTAGCCCCATCCTTCACTGCCAGTGTCACCACCATCTTCATGAACCTGACTTACCCTTCCCACCATATCCTCGGAGGGTAAATCAGTGGTTAGAGGTGATTTAACATAGAAAGTATCCTGCATTTCCCGGGCAGCATGGTCTTGGGGTTGGAAGAGGCAGTCGAAGTTCCAGAAAGCTGATTCCAGAATGGTGCCCCGGGTCTCCATGAAGCCCAGGTTCAGGAATATGCGCCGGATCTCCTGTATGGTGCGCTGCAGGGGGTGCATCTTACCGGGGAATATGAGGGGATGCTCCGCCTGTACATCGTAACCACGGTAGTGTAGGTCCTTCCAGGAATCAGTTTTAAGTTGCTGGTGGGTAAGCTGGGTGGCTTCCTCACGTATCTGGAAACCATGTTCCAGTATTTCTTCACCCTTACTTGTCACGGTGAGGGTGTAGCTTGAATTTTTATTTAAATTAATAAGTCCTTTCCTTTTTTTAAGTAGATTGAAACCTTCATTCAGTGAGTTGGATAAACCGCCCAGGGTGAGTATTTTGGTGGAGTCCATGATGGTCTTGAGGAGCACTTCATCAATACCTGGCTTTTTCAGGGCCTTCTCTCCCTCAGGGGTTATGGTAACGTTACCCTTATCCAGGACTGCCCATCCTTTCTTCATAATCCATCCAATGGCTATTTTAACCTCGGAAGGGTCAATGTCTGATTTTTGGGCCAGATCCTTCATGTGGATGGTGTGTTCCTGGTGTAGTGCTTCCAGGATCTTCCTTTCTGGTAATCCTTCCTGGGCGTAGGTGGCTCCCGAAGGACCGAGGCTCAGCACTTCCTCTACATCACGTTCTATTTCTATGATTCCTTTGGATTCCAGTGCTCCCGCAGCACTCATAACCTGTTTTATATCTAAATCAGTACTTCGAGCCACATCTTCCGGTATGGCCTGTCCTCCTACTTCCCCTACTGCCTTCAGGACTTTCTTTTCGTAGAGGTGCATTTCATTGATGATCTTATCTAACATTTTGAACCTCGAATTTAGTTGATACTGTGGATGAATTTCATTTATTTAAGAATTTATTATATGAATTACCACGGGTTATTTTTATAGGAATTATTTCCCGGGTACTGGTTATGATTTAATTTTAAATATTTCAGGGTAACTAAAAAATCATTTCAATATTTTTGCCCTGAAACTTCAACCAGAATACCCTTTTATTTATTTCCTAACTTGGTTTTATAGTCATGGTAGCCATCAAGATAGGAAACCATAATGGAGGAAGCAGTGAAATCTGCGGTGGTGCCGGGGTTTAAACCACGGTCAATTAATTCCTGGTCGAATTTTTCCACACCTGCCCTTCCCTCACTGGTCAACATTCCCCCTTGATCCAGTATATACCGGGCCTGTTCTGATACTTCCTGTGCCTTTTTGTCCCCAAATTTACGGCTGATGAGGGTGTCTGGTACCCGGGACAATATGGTGAGGAAGGTCTGCACTGTGGCCTGGTTGAGCTGGTACCCTGATTTAACCTCTTTAAATGTAGGATACCCAATATTGAAGGTGACCGGCATTTTATGGGTGAGCTCGTAGGACAGTTTGTCCCAGGGGGCAGAGATCTCCAGTACATCAAACAGGTTTACCCCGTCATCACGTAGTTTCTGGAGGGAACTTTCTGCAGCCACATCCAGTTCCTCTTGTTCACCCATTCCCCCTGCATCCGCAATATTTATGGCCTTATACAGGTTAACTGCATCTTCAGGGGTGGTTGACTTTATTATTCCGTCAACTTTATCCCGAAAGGTATCCCAGTTAATCTTATCCTCGTCAGACATTCCCGCTACCACAGATAGGGGGGTGGTTAGCATCACGATCCCTAAGTTGGTGTTGTTGGCCACCCAGTGGTCAGTTTCAGTCACGGCCTCCAGGATCAGTTCTCCCAGTCCGATATTCTCCCATTTATCCGGAGTATCCCTGTATTTAAGTCCTCGTTTTGCAGCTTGGGCCATGGTGTCTCCAATGGCTATTCCACTGAGGAGAAAATCTTCAAATACCATGTCCGGGAAGTTCTGGGTGCGGTGCACATTACCGGGTTTTGGATGTCCGCTCACCTCCAGTACTGAGGCTATCTGGGCGCATTTAGAAACATAACTGGATTCCATTTTATTTCCCCCCATCAGCAGATGGTGTCCAGTTTACCTTCCAGGAAGTCTGGTGCAAAGTGGGATATGATAAGATCTGCACCGGCCCGTTTAATGGATAACAGGGACTCGTATATGGCTTCGTTGGTAAGATATTGTGCTTCAATCCCTGCTCGGAGCATGGAATACTCCCCACTCACCTGGTAAGCGGCGGTGGGCATTCTAAATTCTTCTTTAACCCGCTGGATCACATCCAGATAGGCCATGGCCGGTTTAACCATTATAATATCTGCCCCTTCATCTAAATCCAGTTCCACTTCCAGCAGGGCTTCTTCCACATTGGCTGGGCTCATCTGGTGGGTTTTACGGTCACCAAAGGAGGGTGATGAACAAACTGCATCACGGAATGGTGCGTAGAAACTGGATGCATATTTAGCGGCGTAGGACATGATCAGGGTATCCTGGAATCCTCCGTCATCCAGCATTTCACGAATAACCCCCACCCGGCCATCCATCATATCGGAGGGTGCTACTATGTCTGCCCCGGCTTCCGCATGGCTCAGGGCAGTTTTGGCCAGTAAACGCAGGCTTTCGTCGTTTAGGATCTTCCCGTTTTCCACTATCCCACAGTGGCCGTGGGTGGTGTACTGACAGAGACAGACATCAGTGATGACCACCAACTCGGTTTCTTTTTTCAGGCGATGTACAGCCTGCTGCACTATTCCCTCATCAGAGTAGGCTGATGTTCCCAGTTCATCCTTTTCCTCCGGCATTCCAAACAACAGGACGGATTCCAGGCCTAATTTTTCCAGACGTTTGGCTTCATCAATGGCATCTTCCAGACTGTAACGATACTGGCCAGGCATGGTGTCAATGTGTTCTCCAGCTCCCTCTTCCAGTTCTTCCTTGATGAAAAGGGGATAAATAAAGTCTTCTGCCTGGAGGGTTGTTTCACTCAGTATCTTCCTTATTTGGGGAGTTTTTCTTAGTCTACGCATTCGACGAGTTGGAAAGTTCATTTAAGTCACCATAATCCTTTAAATAATAATCTTCTAATCAATAAATAATTATTCAAAATTAACTGAAAAATTCACTTATTAGATTCTTCACCTCTACTTTCTTTATTTATTGAACATCAATTATTAAACTTCTCCGGGTTTATGCAACTTTTTGCTATGGATACTGCAAAATATTAATAAAACTTCTCATAAATCTTATATAAGGGGGAGGGAATGACTCATCTGGAAATACTTCTGGTGGAAAATGATGTGGAGAAAACATCATCCCTTAAACAGCTTTTAGAATCTTTAGGTTATTCAGTACCTCATATAGTCGGTTGTGGTGACACTTCAATCACCCTGGCTAAGGAAACAAAGCCCGATCTTATTTTAATGGATATAAAATCCTCTGATAGTGGTAGTGCCTCTGATGAATGTATTAAAACCCAGAGGGAAATAAAACAACTTGATCTGCCCGCAGTATTTTTAACTCCAACTACCTCCTACTCCGATGGGATTCGCCAGAAAACTAAGTCCACTGATCCGGTTAGTTACATTACCAAGCCCTATGATGATTTTGAACTTAAACACGTCATTGAACTCACGGTTTATAAAAATGAATTAGTAAAAGAATTTGAAACATCAGAAAATTATTATGAAGCTATTTTTGAGCACACTGGGGCGGCAACAGTAATTATTGAGGAGGATACCACAATTTCCCTGGCTAATTCTGAGTTTGAAAAGTTGAGTGGCTACTCCCGGGAGGAAATTGAGGGTAAAAAGAGCTGGACAGAATTCATCACTGAAGAGGACCAGGAGAAGATGAAGGAGTACCATCGCCTCCGGAGGATTGATCCAACCTTAGCACCCTTGACCTACGATTTCAGATTCGTGGACCGGGAGGGAGTGGTAAAAAACATTCATTTAGACATCGGCATGATACCGGGTACCAAGAAGAGTGTGGGGTCTCTCCTGGATATAACTGAACTGAAACAATTCCAGGAGGCCCTGGCTAAAAGTGAAAAAAAATTCCGCAGTGCACTGGATAATATGATGGAAGGATGTCAGATCATTGGTTACGATTGGACTTACCTCTACGTCAACGATGCAGTGAGTCACCAGGGCCACTTCAATAAAGAGGAACTTTTAGGCCACACCATGATGGAGATGTACCCTGGTATTGAAGATACAGAGTTATTTGCTGTTTTAAGGCGTTGTATGGAGGGGAGAGTTTCCGATCACTTCGATAACAAGTTCATCTATTCAGATGGAAAAACTGCCTGGTTCGAGCTCAGTATTCATCCGGTGAGCGAGGGAATATTCATTCTCTCCATAGATATCACCGAGCGAATGAAGACACAGGAAGAAATAATGATTAAAAACACCCTTTTAGAGGAAAAAATTAAAAAAGAACAGGAAAGGTTGCAACGTAAGGGATAAATCCAGCATAGTGGTTGGTTAATTCCCGCATAGTGGTTGGTTAATCCTCAAACATTGGTCTGTTAAATTAACTTTTTAAGAGGACATTCGATGCCGTATGGCTTTTTCTGATAGTATCTTTTGGCATGTTCCACTATAAGGGCATGATATTCCTGGTAAACCGGAACATTTGGGCTTAAATTATCTTGAAACAGTTTTTTCAGAGACATATAACTAATTTTATCTTCCACTACTCCCAGATGGCTGAAGATTCGTTTGGTGTAAGTGTCAATCACAAATTCCGGTTGTTTATAGGCGTATAAAAGTATGGAATCTGCAGTTTCATTCCCCACACCCTTTACCCTTAAAATTTCCTTTCTAGTGGGAATTTCACCATCTAAGGCCAGGAAAAACCGGGTAATGTTCAACAGATACATGGATTTCTGGTTTAAGAATCCTGCCGGGCGAACTGCTTCTTTTAGGGTATCATCATCAAGGGATAGTAGTTTATCTGGATCCAGAACATTTAACTTTTTAAGATTTCCCAGTGCTTTCTCTGCGGATGTCCAGGCAGTGTTCTGGGTTAAAATGGCCCCTAGAATGATTTCGTATTGTTGTTTCCGGGTTTGGGGTAAATCATAATTCAGTGGATGGTATCCCTTGGTAGCCCCGGTTTTATCTGGATTTTCTGTTTCCAGATCCATCAATGGCCACCAACCCTGTGGACCGTAAAGATGGTAGAGTTTTTCATAGATTTTGCCAAATAATGATCTCTTCATGGATAAAACCCGGTTTAAAATAATTGCTAATTGATCATTAGATTTAATGATCCTACTCTTAACATTTTGGTTCATGTTTTTATTGAATTTCTGTCTTTAATTTATTGAATCTCTGTCTTTAACCTAACACCTTACCAATTTCCCATAGGATAGAAGAAGTATGTAATGGCTCTTGTCCACAATACAATAATGGCTGCCGATAGATGTGCAAGTGGTAAGGCAATAAGGGGATTTATTTATGTGCAAGTGATTAATAGAATATTAGGAGCCATAATAATGATAATTAATTGTGATAAGTGTCTTTTAAGAAGATGGGAATCTTCGGATCTTTCCAGTCTGGTGGTCAATGCCCACAACCCCCGAGTTGCGGCTAACATGAGGGATGGTTTCCCCTATCCTTACACCCCGGAACATGGTAAAGATTGGATCACTGTAGCCCGCAGCGATGATCCCTTGCATAACTTTGCCATCACCATAGATAACCAGGCAGTAGGGGGCATAGGACTTGCTCTGGGTGAAGATATTGAAAGAATATCTGCTGAACTGGGTTACTGGTTAGGTGAAAATTACTGGGGAAAAGGTATCACCTCTTCGGCCATAAAAGGAATTTTAAGATATGGATTTGATGATTTAGGATTGGAAAGGATTTTTGCCAAGCCCTTTGAACACAACACTGCATCCCGGAGAATACTGGAGAAAAATGATTTTAAACTGGAAGGTATTTTAAGAAAAAGTGTTATTAAAGGCGGCAAAATCTATAACCAGGCTTTATATGCCAAAACAAAACAATGATGTTATAAGTGATATAATGATGGACCGGGCACGTTTTATCAGAGAAGATGAACTGGAACAGTTGTTATCCTTGTACGAATATCTAATTCCCGAAGACCCAAAACTAACCATAAATACAGCTTTAAAGGACCATTGGAAGAAAATAGTCACGGACGAGAACATTTTTTATCTGGTTGTTGAGGAGGAGGGAAGAATAGTTTCATCCTGTAACCTCACCATCATTAAGAATCTCACCCGTTCAGCAAGACCCTACAGTCTCATAGAGAACGTGGTAACCCATCCAGATTACCGGAATAAAGGATATGGGACTGCAGTTTTAAAGAAAGCCATGGAAATAGCTCGGGAGAAAAACTGCTACAAGGTAATGTTGCTAACCAGTAAGAAGGATGAAAAAACACTCAAATTTTATGAGAATGCCGGGTTTGACCGGGGAGAAAAAACAGGATTCATATTCCGGATGGACTGAGGGAATGCAATAAATTTTTGCTTGGTTTTATTCCAATAATAACTTAAATAGCTATAAAACCATAATTCTATGTATCTCATCACCCCACATTTAATTAATTTATTTCAATCCAAATTTAATTAAAGATTTTAGGAAGTGTATTCATGGCCGGAAACACCACAGGTAATTTATTCAAGGTAACCACCTTCGGGTCCAGCCACGGCACTGCACTGGGAGCAGTGATTGATGGTTGCCCGGCAGGTTTAAAACTATCAGCTGAGGATATACAGAGGGAACTGGATCGCCGGAGGCCAGGAACCAGTAAAATCACCACTCCCCGGGGAGAAACTGACCAGGTAGAAGTTCTCTCCGGAATATTTGAAGGTAAAACTGATGGAACTCCAATTACTGCCGTGGTGTACAATAAAGACGCTGATTCATCGGCCTATGAACCCTTCCGGAACAAGCCCCGACCCGGCCACGGTGATTACACCTGGACTGCCAAGTACGGTACCTACGACTACCGTGGAGGTGGCAGGGGCAGTGGCCGAAACACCATCGGGCACGTGATAGGGGGAGCAGTGGCTAAAAAGCTCCTGAAAGAACTGGATATTCAAGTGGTGGCCCATGTAACTCAAGTGGCTGATGTGAAAGCCCAACACGTGGCTTACAGTCGCCTCGCAGAGTACGTCGGGCAGAATCAGGTGCGCTGCGCTGACCAAAAGGCCGCCCAACTCATGGAAAAGAAGATACTTGAAGCCAAGGAAAAGGGAGATTCCCTGGGTGGTGTGGTGGAAACCATAGCCTTCAATGTCCCTGCGGGACTGGGAGAACCGGTTTTTGATAAACTCGACGCTGATCTGGCCCGGGCACTGATGGGAATCGGAGCAGTTAAGGGTGTGGAAATTGGATTCGGCTTCCAGCTGGCAGAGGCAACGGCCAGTACCACCAATGATGAGTACTACCTGGAAGGAGAGCAGATCAAAACCACCACCAACACAGCTGGGGGTATTGTTGGAGGAATATCCAATGGTATGCCCATTGTAGCCCGAATGGCAGTCAAACCCACACCATCCATCAGCAGTGTGCAAAAAACAGTGGACCTGGAGAAGATGGAAGAAACTGAAATCCAGATAAAAGGCCGACACGACCCCTGTATCTGTCCACGGGTAACCCCAGTGGCCGAAGCAGCGGTGGCCATGGTCCTGGTAGACCACCTGATGAGATCTGGATTTATCAACCCGCGGCATGTCTGATATGCATGTTACGGGCATTATTTCTTTTTTTGAGCTTTTTAGATCCTTTTTTATTAATCTTCATTCGTTGGGATTGTAATCTTTAATACTTTTAATTGAAATCCCTATTTTTTTAATAGATTACGTTATATTCAATCGTTTTTCACTGGTGTTTTGGTACATTTGA
>NZ_CP022706.1:577500-627500 GCF_003491305.1 Methanobacterium sp. BAmetb5 | reverse complement strand
GAGTCGGCACCATCGGCAATGGTGGTTCTTTTTTCAACTTTACCCTCCATACCGGTCCAGTCGAATGTTTGTTGCATCATGGATTGGCAGTTAAGGCAGAAAATCGGTTTTTTCTTGGCATCCTCAATCCAGGGGCAATTTAGGAATTTGAAAAGGTGCACATGTCCTTTAGCATCGATTTTGGTTTGGATACCGAAACCAGCAAAGAATTTGGCCACCCAGTCCAGGTAGGCATTGTAAATACTTTCCAGATCATTTAAACCCTGTTCTTCAATGATATCGCCCAGTTCTCTTTCTAAACGGGGCCTCATATCTTCTTCTAGGCGGGATGCGAAGATTTTGAGGATGGTGTCTTTGATCTCCTCTTCAGATTGATCAGCGGTGGTGAGACTGGAGTTAAGAATGAAATCATAAAAATCAGCCAGAACCTGTTTTTTAACAACTTCGCTCTTTTTTTGATCTTCAGCATGTTTATACAGGGCCATTTCTATATTGGCATTTAGTTCGCTCTTTTTAAATGGCTTGATTATGTATCCGTAGGGTTCAGTCATACGGGCCCTTTCCAGGACTTCCTCGTCGGAATAGGCAGTCAAGTAGATTACCGGTATATCCAGCTGTTTGCGTATTTTAGCCGCAGCTTCAATACCATCCATATTTCCCTTAAGAACAATATCCATTAAAATCAGGTCAGGTTCTGTTTTTAAGGCTGTTCCAACGGCGTCCTCACCAGTGTAAACCGTGTCCACTACGTGATGACCCAGGTCTTCCAGTTTTTGTTTTATGCCCATGGCCACTATTGCTTCGTCTTCAACCACCAGTATCCGGGATTCGGTCATCAGATCCGCTCCTTATATTTGAGTTCCTTAAATTCAATTGTAAATTCTTTATTAGTTTTATTTAAAGTTATTTTTCCATCTAACTGCTGAACCAGGTTCAAAATCAATTTCATTCCCAGAGTATCAGTTTCAGCAACTTCAAAGTCTTCAGGGAATGGTTTTCCATTGTCCCTGATTTTTAAAATGTGGTTGTCCTCTTTTTTGGTTAATTCCAGGTGTATTTTTCCCTGGCCCTGGGGGAAGGCATGTTTAAGGGTGTTGGAGATGAGTTCATTTACAATGAGCCCCCCGGGTATTGCTGTTTCAATGTTCATTATAACCTCTTCTATATCCATCTCTATCCGTATCTGGTTGGGATCCACACCATAGGAATGGAAAAGGTCATCGATAAGGTTTTTCACATAGCTGGCAAAGTTGATGTTGGTTAAATCCTCGGATTGGTACAGGTTTTCGTGTATCAGGGCAATGGAAAGTATCCTGTTTTGACTTTCCCGGTAGAGATCAATAACCTTCTGGTCTTTAATTTTAGATGACTGCAGACTCAGCAGGGTAGATACGATCTGCAGGTTATTTTTAACCCGGTGGTGAATTTCCCGGAGTAACAGTTCCTTTTCCTTTAAGGATCTCATTATTCTGTCTTCAGCCAGTTTACGTTCGGTTATGTCACGTCCCACTCCTACAAATGCTTCCAGTTCTCCTTGTTCATTCATTATAGCTTTATCTGCCCAGGCAATCCACCGCCAACCATTCATGGTTAGTAGGCGGTGCTCCAGGAACACTACGTAAGGGGGTCGGTGTAGTTTTTCCAGGGCTCTCTGGGTTTTTTTAAGGTCATCCTGGTGTACCAGGGGGAGGAAATTACTTCCCAGAATACTTTCCTCGGTACGTCCCAGAACCTCGCAGTAAGATGGACTGGCAAAGAGAACTTTTCCCTCGGGATCGAATTTAACTACCATGTCGGTCTGGTTTTCAACCAGGAGCCGGTATTTTTCTTCACTTTCTTTCAGGGCGTTTTCCATTCTTTTCTGATGGGTGAGGTCCCGACCAGTGGCGAAAATTATTCTATTATCACCCAGTTCTACCGGGGTGATGGTCAATTCTAGTATTTTAACTTCACCTTTGATCTTCAGGGGTAACTCCACTATTCTCCCGGCAGTCCAGTCTTTTAACTGCACGGGGCTTGCTTCGGGGAGTGTGAAGTGATGAATTTTCTGCTGGAGGAGTTCTTCTGGTTCTGCCTCCATAAAATCAAGTGTGGCCTGGTTGAAATCATTAAAACTCCCGTCTTCAGTAAACACTATAGTAGGGTTTTTGGTTTTTTCAAAAAGTGCCCGATATTTTTTTTCACTTTCCAGGAGTGCTTCCTGGGCTATTTTCTTCTCCAAATGTTCCTGAGCCTCAGTGAGGGCTCTTCGCACAGCGTATCCTAGTTTAGATAGGTTATGTTTTAGAACGTAGTCTGTTGCTCCTTTTTTAAGCATCTCTACTGCGAATTCTTCCCCAATCTTACCACTGACAAATATGAATGGCGTGGTGGGGGATTGTTCATGGGCTATTTTAAGTGCAGAGACTCCGTCGAACTGGGGTAGGGAATGGTCAGCCAGTATTATGTGGGGGTTCCATTTTTCCACTTCACTACGGTACTCCTCTTCCCGTTCAACACGATGACTGGTAAAATCAAAACCTTCTTTTCTAAGTTCCCTTTCTATCAGTTCGGCGTCCAAAGGAACATCTTCCAGGATCAAGACTTTAATCTCTTCTTCCATAAAATCACTGGGGAATTACTCATTAAGGTTACCACTAGTTGGATTATTCTAATAATTTGGTTAAGTTATATGATTAAAGGGTATGGAATCCTATTAATCATTAGGGGGATTGTTAATTAACATCCAGTAAAATCCGAGGGTGGATACTGCTTCGATGAAATCATCGAATTCTACGGGTTTGCTGACGTAACTATTTACTCCTAACTTGTAGCTTTCCACAATATCCCGGTCTTCCTGGGATGAAGTTAAAACAACCACGGGGATGCGGTTGGTTCGTTCATCAGCTTTGATCCGCTGCAGTACTTCCAGCCCATCTATTTTAGGCATTCTCAGATCTAATAATATGAGTTTTGGAAAGTTTTCCACATTTCGGTGGGCAAACTGACCTGTGGCAAATATAAAATCAAGGGCTTCTGCTCCGTCCTTTACCCATACTACCTGGTTGGCTAGATTTTTCCTTTTTAGTGCCCTCATGGTAAGCTCGGCATCGGTAGGGTTATCTTCCACCAGTAAAATATCAGCCTCTTCTAAATCCATTAAACACACCGTCCATTTGATTATTTATACTGTTTCATTTTGATTTACATTAAAATTTTTGGAATATTCTCACTTTTGTTTGGGCATATCTTTAGGGAGGGCGAAGAAGATGGTTGCACCTTCATCCACGGATCCTTCACCCCACACACGGCCTCCATGCCGTCTAATAACCCTTTGTACTATGGAAAGTCCTACACCAGTTCCTTCGAACTCTTCTGGGCTGTGTAATCTCTGGAAAAGTCCGAATAATTTGTTGATGTATTTCATGTCAAAACCCGCACCATTATCTTTGACATAGTAAACCAGTTCCTTATCTTTTACTTCTCCCCCTACTTCAATTAGGGCTGGGTTTCGGCTACGGGTAAATTTTATGGCGTTTCCAATGAGGTTCTGGAATACTTGGCCCATCATGGCCCGGTCACCGTAGGCATGGGGCAGGTCACCCACAGTGAACTGGATATCCCTTCCTTCCACATCAGTCTGGAATTCCTGGTAAACACTGTTGGCCAGGGCAGTCATGTCCAGTTCATTGAGTTTCATTTCCTGGCGGCTGGCCCGGGATAATAACAGAATATCGTCAATGAGATGTCCCATTTTAGCGGTGTTGTCCCTTACAATGTTAAGGAGCCTTATCCCTTCTTCGTCCAGTTTGTCCTCATAATCCTCTACCAGTATGCGGGAAAAGCCGTCTATGGCTCTTAATGGAACTCTCAAATCGTGTGATACCGAATAAGCAAATGCTTCCAGTTCCTGATTAGCATCTTCCAGTTTATCAGTTTGAATTTTTAATTTCTGGTTTAATTCATTTAATTTTCTTATTTTTTCAATTCTTTCGGCGAGAATAGCTACCAGAACCACTACCACAATTAACATTAATAAACGGAAATAATCCTCACTGAGGGACATATTCAAAACATTGTATACGGGTTCTATGGCATATAAGAAAGTCAGCATCACCGCGTTGGAGACCATATTTTACCTCCTTTTTTTAATAAAATGTTAAGTGTTTTATGTTCTTTATTATACATGTAATTTACCCCTATTCACAACTTAATAAATATTCTCCATGTCCTAGGGATTATCCATCACAAATGAACTGGAATATCTTGTCCGAGGGATATTTTTAGAGTCATTATTCTCTAGGGGGGATTTGTAAAGATAACTGTTGATTATTGGGCTGTGATGGCTAAATTAAGGGGGTTTATAAATTTTTCATGATATATTCAGTTGTTTTAATTTATTTTTTGGTTTTAATCGTGTTTGTTATATTGATATAACATTGAGTAAAAAAAATCAGTGATAAGACTTTTAACAATAAAAAACGGGGTAGATGTAAAAATAATATAGCTTAAACTACGTTAATGAAAAAACTTGATTAGGGGGAGCTGTTGTTTTAAGATATTTGATTAAGAAAATACAAAAAAATTAGAATTAAAAAAAGGGATTATTATTTTAAAAAAAATGAGAAGTTAAATTTAATAATATTTTTCCTGGTGAAATGGGAAGAGCAAGTTATTTGGCCCTGTTTTCGGAGCCAGACTCACTCAATTCTTCTTCCGATTTAACATCTGGATTTAAGGTTTCCCTTTCACTAACCAAATTTTTATCCGGGTTCAGGATGTCACTTAAGAATTTTCCAGTGTGGGAACCACTGGCGGCTATTTCTTCTGGTGTTCCCTGGGCAACAACTGTTCCACCACCATCACCACCTTCGGGTCCCAGATCAATGATGTGATCTGCGGTTTTGATAACATCCAGGTTGTGTTCAATAACTATTACCGTGTTTCCACCGTCACGCAATCTTTCCAGTACTTCCAGTAACTTTTTAATATCTGCAAAGTGTAATCCAGTGGTGGGTTCATCCAGAATGTACAGGGTGCGCCCCGTGCTCTGTCTGCTCAACTCCTTGGCCAGTTTCACCCTCTGGGCTTCTCCACCGGAGAGAGTAGTGGCGGGCTGTCCCAGTTTGATGTAACTTAAACCCACATCATCCAGGGTCTGCAGTTTCTTCTTTATACGGGGGATGTTCTCAAAGAACTCCAGAGCTTCTTCCACAGTCATGTCCAGGACTTCTGAAATGTTTTTACCCTTGTAACGCACATCCAGAGTTTCCTTGTTATATCGTTTACCCTTACAAACCTCACAGGGAACGTAAACATCGGCCAAGAAGTGCATTTCAATTTTTATTATACCATCACCGGTACAGGCTTCACACCTTCCACCTTTAACATTGAAACTGAACCTTCCTGGTTTGTAGCCACGTTTTTTGGCAGTGGGTGTCTGGGCGAATATTTCCCGGATGTAGGTGAACACACCAGTGTAGGTGGCTGGATTGGAACGGGGTGTACGTCCAATAGGGGACTGATCAATGATAATGACTTTATTCACGTATTCTTTACCGGTTATATCGTCATGTTTACCAGGGTTCATGTGTTTATGGTTAAGAGTTCCATATAATCCCTTGTAGAGCACGTCGTTGATGAGGGTACTTTTCCCGGAACCAGAAACACCGGTGATGCAGGTGAACACACCCAGGGGGAAGTCCACATCGATGTTCTTCAGGTTATGTTCCCGGGCACCCTTAACTGTTAAGTACTTACCATTAGGAGGTGTACGTGACGAAGGCAGAGGTATGGTTTCCTGCCGTGATAAGTAATGGCCGGTTATAGAATCAGGGTTTTCCATTATCTCCTGAGGAGTTCCAGTGGCAGTAATCCAGCCACCATGTTCTCCGGCACCGGGACCAATATCAACCACATAATCTGCGTGTAATATGGTGTCTTCATCGTGTTCTACCACAATGAGGGTGTTACCGATATCCCTCAACTTCTTAAGGGTTTCAATGAGGCGGTGGTTATCCCGTTGGTGCAGGCCAATACTGGGTTCATCCAAGATATACAGCACACCCACCAGCCCGGAACCGATCTGGGTGGCCAGGCGTATCCTCTGGGCCTCACCCCCAGATAAACTTCCTGAAGATCGGGCCAGGGTAATGTAGTCCAGACCTACATCCTTTAAAAACTTCAAGCGTTCTTTTATCTCTTTCAAAACTTCCTGACCAATAAACTGTTCCCTTTTGGATAATTTTAATGATTCAAAGAAATCATAGGAACTTTTAATGGGCATCTCCACTACTTGGGGGATGGTCATACCACCCACAGTTACGCTACGGCTTTCGGGCCGCAGCCGGGTTCCGTTACAGGCCGGACATTTACGGTCACTCATGAAATGGCCCATGTAACTGCGCATGTAGTTGGATTTGGTCTCCATGTAAATACGTTCCATACGCCGCACTACTCCTTCAAAATAGCGGTTAACACGGTGCAGGCGATTTTTTCGCTGGAAAACAAATTCCACTTTATCCGGTGAACCGTAGAGTATAATCTCCTGGTATTTGGTGGGTAGATCCTGGAAGGGGGTGTCCATGCTGAAACCGTAGTGGTCAGCTACTGCCTGTAACATCTGTCCGTAGTAGTTATCACGGTGTTTGGATTTACTCCAGGGCAGGATAGCTCCTTCATTTAAAGATAATGCCGGGTCAGGAACCACCAGATCAGCATCAATCTCCATTTTACTCCCCAACCCATTACACTCGGGGCAGGCCCCGTGGGGATTGTTAAAGGAGAACATCCGGGGGCTCATCTCCTCGAAGTTGATTCCACAGTCTGTGCAGGCAAAGTGTTCACTGTAGATCTTCTCGGTTACATCCTCACCACTACCATAAACTGCAATTAGGAGGCCTTCACCCAGTTCCAGGGCAGTTTCCACAGAATCTGCCAGACGGGTTTCAAAGTCACGATCGTATCTGATAACGAGCCGGTCCACCACCACTTCTATGCTGTGCTTGAAGTTTTTCTCCAGCTGGAACTCATGGTCCAGGCTGTGGACTTCCCCATCCACCCGCACCCGGACAAATCCCTTACGCCGAAGGTCTTCAAATATTTTCTGGTGTTCACCCTTCCTATCCCGGATTAATGGTGCTAAAATCTGTACCTTGGTTCCTTCTTCTTTTTGCAGAATACCGTCCACAATCTGGCCGGCGGTCTGCTGGCTAATGGGTTGACCACACTGGTGACAGTGGGGAGTCCCAATCCGGGCAAACAGGAGCCGGAGGTAATCGTATATTTCAGTCACAGTCCCCACAGTGGAACGGGGGTTCATTCGTGTTGTTTTCTGGTCAATAGATATGGCGGGTGACAGTCCTTCAATGTAATCCACTTCTGGCTTTTTCATCTGGCCCAGAAACTGCCGGGCATAGGCCGAGAGGGATTCCACGTAACGCCTCTGTCCTTCGGCATAGATGGTGTCAAAGGCCAGGGAGGACTTCCCAGAACCACTTAACCCGGTGATCACCACGAATTTGTCACGGGGAATCTCCAGGTCAATATTTTTAAGGTTGTGTTCCCTGGCCCCTTTAATTAAAATATTATCTTTCTTATTATTCATCAGTCTGAAACTCCTTCTAGACTTAAAACCGTTAAACAGTTTATTCTAAATTAATTCGTTCAAATATTTTTTTAAATCTAATTATTTGGAAACTCCTTCCAGAATCAGTATTTTGTCCCTGATGTTGGCTGCCTCTTCGAAATCCAGTCGACTGGCTGCTTTTTTCATTTCTTCCTTCAAATCTTTTATAAGCAGGCGAAGTTCGTCCTTGGGCATTTTTTCCACATCGTCACGCATTATAACCTCTTTTTTCTCGGGTTTTTCTTTCAGGGTACGTACTGTGCTGCGGGGAGTAATTCCGTGATCTTCATTGTACTTCAACTGTAATTTCCGTCGATGGTTGGTGATATCAACTGCGTTACGGACAGAATCAGTTATTTTATCGGCGTAGATAACCACCTGGCCCTCCACATTACGGGCAGCACGGCCAATGGTCTGTATCAGTGCTGGTTCTGAACGAAGGAATCCTTCCTTATCGGCATCCAGTATACCCACCAGACCCACTTCTGGAAGGTCTAAACCTTCCCGGAGTAGGTTAACCCCCACCAGGCAGTCGAATTCGCCTCGGCGCAGGTCATCGATGATATCGATCCTTTCCAGGGTGCTGATTTCAGAGTGGAGGTATCTCACCTTGATACCTGCCCGGGCATAGTAATCAGTAAGGTCTTCGGCCATGCGTTTGGTTAAGGTGGTTACCAGAACCCGTTGATTTTTCTGAGTTTTTTCCTGGATTTTGGTAAGTAAATGGTCTACCTGGCCCTGAACTGGTTTCAGTATAACTTTCGGGTCCACCAGGCCAGTGGGCCTTATGATCTGTTCCACCACCTGTTGGGACAGGTTCATTTCATACTTTCCAGGGGTGGCAGATACGTAGATCACCTGATTCTCTAGGCTTTCGAATTCCTCAAAATTCAGGGGCCGGTTTTCACGGGCCGATGGCAGTCGGAACCCGTAATCAACCAGAACATCTTTACGTGCCCGGTCACCAGCATACATACCCCTGATCTGGGGTACAGTAACGTGGGATTCATCAATAATAGTCAGATAATCATCGGGGAAGTAACGCAATAGGCTGTATGGGGTTTCACCCCACTTACGTCCGGAAATGTGCATACTGTAGTTTTCAATCCCCTGGCAGTACCCCATTTCCTTAAGCATTTCCAGGTCAAATCTGGTACGCTGCTCCAGGCGCTGGGCTTCTACTAATTTGTTTTCAGCTTCCAAAACACGTAACCTGTCTTCCAATTCTTCTTCAATTCCTTTTATGGCATTATCCATTTTTTTAGGAGAGGTTACAAAGTGTTTTGCGGGGAAAACTACGATTTTATCCATTTGACGGTTCATCTGGCCAGTTACATGGTCAATGAATGATAGGCCATCCACTTCATCACCGAAGAGTTCCACTCTGATGGCGGTTTTTCCCTGGGCTGGGAATATTTCTATCACATCTCCCCTTACCCTGAATTTTCCCCGGCTGAAGTCAATATCGTTTCTTTCATACTGCATTTCAACCAGTTTGGCGAGTATTTCCTCCCGTTCAACTTGTTGTCCCATTTCCAGTTGCAGTACCAGGTTTCCATAGTCTTCGGGTGCACCGATACCATAGATACAGGATACACTGGAGACCACAATAACGTCTTCCCGGCTAAGGAGAGACTGGGTGGTGCTATGCCTCATCATATCAATCTCTTCGTTGATAGATGCCTCTTTATCAATGTAGGTATCGCTCTGTGGCACGTAGGCTTCGGGCTGGTAATAATCGTAGTAACTGACGAAGTATTCCACGGCATTATTAGGAAACAGCTCTTTAAATTCCTCGTAGAGTTGAGCAGCCAGTGTTTTATTATGAGATATAACTAGAGTTGGTTTCTGTACTTCTTTGATTACATTGGCCATGGTGAAAGTCTTACCCGAGCCAGTAACCCCTAAAAGGGTTTGATGTTTCATTCCTTTGTTTATTCCACGGGATAAAGATTTAATAGCTTTAGGCTGGTCTCCTAATGCTTTATAATTTGATACAAGTTCAAATTTTCTCATTTATCAATCCTCTCTTGTAAAAACAAAAATATTAATTAATTTCATTGTCAGATCTAAAAACAGATTATATTATCTTATCCTAACTATGGTATATATATGCACTGATTTTATGAACAGTTCGGATCAGTGGGCATACCTTAGGGATCTCAGGGTACAATCAAAATACAATAGAATCAAGGGTTTGGTTAATCATCCACCGGATGGTTATGTCTGATGTATTAGTGGGGATCAATATGTTAAACACCGTTAACCAAATTGGAAAAGCTTTAAGAAGAGCAGGGAGACTTGAAACCACACCTTTATGTATTTACGGTCAGAATGATGTTCCGGAAGATGCCAAACCATTGGTTTCCATTGATTCCTGCGCTGCCAAAGCCCTGTTAATAGCAGCCACCAGGAAAACCCCTCCCCTTTACCTGGGCCACGATGGCCTTAAGGGAGTGTGTATGGGGGGCATAACCTGGCTGGGGTTTGCCCGGAAAATATCACCTTATATTCGTTATTTTGTATCCACCGGCCATGAAAACTTCAGGGGAGGCATGGCCGAGCATCTAAAAGCCAGTCCCGAGATATTCGACAAATTCAGAGAATCAATTGGCCCGATAACTCTACCTGGCAAATATCTGGTGATGAGATCCTGTGAAGACTTCCCCCCTGATGCAGAAGGCTCGGAATTTGACCTTAGATCGGTATTATGCTTTGGAACTGGGCAGCAGATAAGAAACTTGTGCAGTTTAATTCACTTTAGAACAGAAAACCCATTCAACTCCATAATAGCTCCTTTCGGCCCGGCCTGTGCCACCATGGTCACTTATCCTGCCCACATGGCTGAAAAAACTCCGGAAGGCACGGCTTTTATAGGGCCACTGGATCCTACTGGCAACCGCTGGTTCCCTGAAGAGTACATGGCACTGGGAATTCCCCTGGACCTGGCCTGCACAATGTACCAGGATCTGGAAGAGTCATTCATAGTTAAAAATCCAGATGTTGCGTATCCACGGGAAAGGGAGGATTTAAGGCCAGAAAAATAGTTGGATTACCCTATTTAAACCCGGTTTATGGGATATTAACCCTGGTCTCCATACCTATTTTAAACTGATTGACTAAAAAAGGATCAAGACCACACACAGTTTACTTTTTAAGTGAAATTATTTTTCAACTGATAACTAAAGAGGATTAGATTTTGTCGGCAACAATCAGCAACCCCAATGATTTACCAGAAAAACCGGGTGTTTACCTTTTTAAGGATGTTAAAGATGAGATTTTGTACGTTGGAAAGGCAAAATCCCTTAAAAAACGGGTTAAAAGTTACTTTAAAGAAGAAATTGAAGATCCAAAAACCCGGGTTTTAATGCGCCATTTCCACCACCTGGATTACCTGGTAACGGACACTGAAAAGGAAGCCCTTATTTTAGAATCTAACCTTATAAAAAAATATTTACCCCGCTACAACATCCGCCTCAAGGATGATAAACGTTATCCCTACCTTCAGATAACTTCCGAGGACTATCCCCGCCTGCTCATCACCCGTTCTGTCCGGGAAGATGGTTCACATTACTATGGTCCCTTCACCGACGTAACCTCAGTTCGAAGCCTGTTAAAACTTTTAAAACCAGTATTCCAGCTTAGAGATTGTAAACGTATGGATGGGCCCTGCCTCAATTATCAGATTGATCTGTGCCCGGCACCCTGCAGCGGCCAGGTTTCCCCGGAGGAGTACCATGAAAATGTGGAAAAAGTTAAGATGTTCCTGGAAGGCCGACAAAAGGAGGTTATGAGCCTTTTACGGGAAGAGATGGATCAGGCAGCCAGAAACCATGACTTTGAAAAGGCAGTGGTTATCCGGGACCAGTTATTTTCCTTAGGGGAGGTAATGGAAAAACAGAAAATGGAATTCAACCGCAGCCTTGACCAGGATGTTATTGCTTCATCCAATGATGGGGAAGTGGTGGTGGTAGTTGTCTTCCGAGTACGCCAGGGGAAGATCATGGGAAAAGAGGATTTTCTCATGGAAGGAGCCCAGGATTACTCCATCCCTGAGATATTAGCTGCTTTCATTAAACAGTTCTACTCTGGCCCCCGACAGTTGCCGGCAGAAATATTACTCCCGGTGATGATCGAAGATAAGGATATTATTGAGAAGTGGCTGTCGGATAAAGTACAGGCAGGGAGCCCTGGTAAGGGGGATGAGGGGAACTACATTAATGTATCCTCTACTGGAAATGAGGAGGGTCAACTGGAAAACCACGGAGTAGAAACAGATGCGATACTAATTCACTTGCGGGTGCCCGAAGAGGGATTAGAGCATCGTCTGGTTCAAATGGTTACCAAAAATGCCAGTATAATTTTAAACCACCATAAACAGGCCAGAGGAGCATTACTTGACCTTAAAACCTACCTGAAAATACCCAAAATTCCCCGTCGCATAGAGGCCTTTGACATATCTAATCTGGCTGGGGAGATGGCAGTTGCTTCCATGGCAGTATTTGAAGATGGTAAACCATCTACAAACCAGTATCGGAAGTATAAACTGGAAACACCAGGCCCAGATGATTATGGTATGATGAGAGAAGTATTAACTCGACGGTATGAGAAATTAAAGAGTAAAGGAGAAACTCCTCCGGATTTAATAGTGGTTGACGGTGGTCGCGGTCAGTTAAACGTGGCCACTGAAGTCTTAGATTCATTGGATTTGAAAACAGGAGTAATAGGCTTGGCTAAAGAGTTTGAACAGGTATTCATCCCTGAAGTATCTATTCCTCTTATTTTACCTCATAATTCACCTGCTTTGCACATATTACAGTATGTGAGAGATGAGGCCCACCGTTTTGCTGTGAAGTACCATAAAAACCTCCGCGATAAAAGGCTTAAAAGTTCCCCCCTGGATGAAATCCCTGGCGTTGGACCCAAACGTAAAATGAACCTCCTTAGACATTTTGGTGACTTAAAATCCATTCAAAATGCAACTGAAGATGAAATAGCAGATGTAAAGAGCATAGACACTAATCTAGCTCGTAAAATTTACTATCATCTCCATCAAGGGGAGAATTAATCATTTTTATCATTATACTGTGCTAATTAGGTATAAACAATAATAAATCTTATAAGGTTCAAAACATAATGTAACTTGCAATAACTGTGATATGAATGGGGAATGGCATGTCTGAAGTTAAAATCTTGATTGTTGAAGATGAAAGCATAGTGGCCATGGATATTAAACACCGTGCTGAAGGCCTTGGTTATGAAGTCACGGCCATAACACCATCGGGGGAAGAAGCCCTGGAGAATGTAGTCAGTAACCGGCCAGATTTAGTATTAATGGATATTGTTCTTAAGGGAGAAATGGATGGTATTGAGGCTGCCCAAAAAATAAGGGATGCCTATGATATTCCCGTAGTATATCTAACTGCTTATTCTGATGAGAGGACCTTGAAACGAGCCAAAATCACTGAACCATTCGGTTACATAATCAAACCATTTGAAGACCGTGAACTCCACAGTGCAGTGGAAGTAGCCCTCTACAAGCATCAAATGGAGAGTAAACTCAAGGAAAGTGAAAAATGGTTATCCACTACCCTGGAAAGTATTGGTGATGCCGTTATTGCCACGGATAAAGAGGGTAAAATCAAATTCATGAATCCAGTGGCCAGTAATTTAACCGGATGGAGTCCAGATGAAGCCATTGGCCAAACGCTGTCTGAGATCTTCCGTATTGTACACGAAGAAACTGGTGCACCAGTTGATGATCCGGTGGTGAAGGTGGTTGAAAATGATTCTATAATCGATTTACCACACCCAGTTCTATTAATTAACAAAAATGGTTCAGAAATACCTATTGATGATAGTAGCGCTCCTATTAAGGATGAAAATGGGGGTATAATTGGTGTGGCTTTGGTTTTCCGTGATGTTACCCAGCGGAGAAGAGAAGCTAAGGAAAGGGAAGAGTTACTTAAGGATAAAGCCAGGGGAGAGCTTTCCAGTTTTATGGTAAGCGCCCTACCCGTATTTGCATCTAACATACCTCCCCAGGTGAGGGATAATATCGCCCGCAGTTTTGCCGACCGGTTTGAGAAGAACATGAAACCCCGTTTCCTGGAGGAAATGGAGAAATGCCGGACAAATAAGGGAGATGAAGCTCTAGCTGATTCTAAGATGTTATTCCAATGCTATCTCTCCTGGGTTGGTGAATTCATGTCCAACCTGGGTATTGGGACTGATAGTGATGTTGAAGGCAAAAAAGGTCATTTGAATTTTGATAGCTGTCCTTGGGCAAGTGAAGGAACTGTTAGCCCCATATTTTGTTTAATTTGTCGGGTGATTGTTATACGTAGTTTCACCTGGACTTCCCTCCACGGACATGCTGAACAAAGCCAGTGCCTTCTGGAAGGTAATAATAAGTGTTCATTTGAATTTACACTTTCATGGGATGATATTTAACACTAAATAAAATATTTACAACCGATTAAACATGGATTTAATTGGGGGTTTAAACTTGGAACGAATCAAAACAGGAATAGATGGAATAGACCAGTTTACAGGTGGACTTCCCCGAGGGAAAAGTATCTTACTCACCGGAGACGCAGGTTCAGGAAAAACCATATTTGGATTACAATTCGCCCTAACCAGCAGCAAACAAAACCTTAAAACAGTTTATATTACCACGGAAGAAGATTCCGATGATCTTTTTACACAGGGAGAAACTTTTGGTTGGGATATAAAATCTTTCACTGATAACGGTATGTTACGGTTCATTGAACTGGCTGGTGTCCGGGCCAGGGTAACTGAAGCCGAGATCAGTATTGATGTGGGAGCGATGAAGGGTAATTTCTCCAAATTCTTGAAAGACCTCCCTGAAGACACAGAAACAGTGGTAATTGATAACATTGGAAGTTACACGGCTAAACTCACTCCTTACGAATTCCGGGACCGTTTTGACCTCATGGTATACGAATTGAAAAAACGCAACATAACGGCACTCATCATCCTGGACAGTGCAACCTCCCGTGAATTCAATGAAATAGCACTGTTCTCAGTTTACGGGGCCATAAAAGTTATGAAACGTGAAAATCCCTACACTGGCCGCCGGGAGAGGGTTATGGATATAGTGAAAATGAGAAGTACCAAAACACCCACCCAGTTCATGACCTACGAGATCAACAACAAGGGTATTGAGATTGTTTCTGGAATTGAAAATAAGGACTAATACTTGGAAACCACTTACTTAAACGTGGTATTTACTTATACGTGTTGTGTAAGCCGGTTGTGGTGTATAAGTAACCGGTTGTTAAAAGTAAACATCCAATAATTCACTTATTTTCTTTTAAAATTAGAACTGATAATAAGGTGAATTATTAGAATGAATTAATTGTACTAAATCTTTTTAATCTAAATTTATCATTTTTTTATTCTTAGAAATAATATTTAGAAATAAGTTATATTACATAGAATAAAGATTTTTCCAATTAATATTATGCGTACTGGCGTTTGGAGTTGGAACTGGACGAAGAATCGGAAGGGGTTTGAATATAACTGCTCTCTCCATTGTTGGTACTGCTGGGAGACTCAGAACTGGAAGATCCATCACTGGAACTGCGTGAATCCGCATTGCCCGTTGGTTGGCCTGTTTGGGGGTTGGCTGTTATGCTCTGCGGACTGGCTTCGGTATTCTGCTGGTTATTTTGGGTAGTATTTGTGTTGGAATCCTGTATGATTTTGTTAATACCCACTGCTCCTAGAATCAACAGTATTATGAACATTAAAGCTATTTTTTGTTCCATAACTAATCCCTTTATTATGTTTTAATCGTTTGGAAAGTCTTATTTGAGGAATTTTTATTTGAAATTTTTTATTATATTATAGAATATTTTGGAAACTATATTGTAGATAACTGTTAATCATTAAAAAAATAAATTATGCAGTGTTAAAGTCGGTTAAGCACTGCTAATATAAGTTTTACTGCGTTTTCCACATCCTTGATATTTACCACACTCACTGGGGTGTGGATGTATCGTGATGGTGGTGAAATTACTCCCGTGGGAATACCTTCTCTGGTGAGGTGAATGGCAGTGGCATCGGTGGTTCCTCCTTCACTGACCTCTATCTGGTATGGTATTTCCTCTTCCTCGGCAACCTGAATCAACAGTTCCTTAACCTGGGGGTGAGTGATAATTCCCCTTCCACTGGCATCGGTGAGTATGATACATGGTCCTTTACCTGCTTTGGCTGGGGCTTCTTCTTCCTTCATACCGGGATGGTCACCAGAGATAGTCACATCCAGGGCCAGAGCCATATCCGGATTGATACGGAAAGCAGCAGTTCTAGCTCCTTTGAGGCCCACTTCCTCCTGCACAGTTCCTACTCCGCAGATAGTGGCGTCGCTCCGGGCTCTTTTCATGACTTCCAGGAGAATAGCACAGCCAACACGGTTATCCATGGCATTTCCCATTACCAGATCATTTTTAAGTTCAGCAAATTTCTGTTTAATGGTGATGGGGTCTCCTACATTGATCATTTCCTCGGCATCTTCCTTACTGGAAGCACCGATATCAATGAACATGTTCTCGTATTCTACTGGTTTCTTCTTTTCAGCGGCCTTCATCCGGTGTGGAGGTTTACTTCCAATCACACCCAGTATCTTTTCACCATTACTGTGGATGTACACTTCCTGGTTAAGAAGCATCTGATCGTTGATTCCTCCCAGTTTGGAGAACTTGATGAATCCATTTTTATCTATATACCTTACTATAAGGCCGATTTCATCCATATGGGCGGCTAACATTACCTTTTTACCATCTGGTTTTCCTTTCTTGATGGCGATGAGGTTACCCATATTGTCCACGTCTAACTCATCCACAAATCCTTTTAACTCTTCCATCATTAAGTTGCGAACATTGTCTTCAAATCCAGATACTCCGGATGCATTGGATAGTTTTTCCAGTAACTGTTTCATATTTAAAACCTCTTAAATTAAAATAAAATGTAAGATCAGTTCTTAGAATCTGATTTTAATTGATTGGTTAAAATGATTTAATCAGAATTAAAACTCCGATTATTACCAGGATAATGGGTCCAGCCTGTTCCTGGAGGAAGCTAAGGGGTATGATTCCTAAATTTACACCGTACCATACTAAACCTATGGCTATAAAACATAAAGCGATGCCCAGTCCCCATTTGTTAATATTCCTCTTTTTTTTGGGTTTGGAACTTTCTGTTTTCTTTATTTTAAAGTCTTCTTCCATTTTTAATCCTCAATTTATTTTTGATATATTAAGTAACGATAAGTTCAGGTAAGTAGTTGTGATCATGATATTTTGATTAAATAATCATGTTTGGAAGTGTCGATGGTCAGAGTATTGACTGTATTGGATACCGGGTCAATCTGACTGTTTACAGTGTAACCTGCAGATTCTATGGATTGCTCTACACCGCCAAGAATAGTCTGTCGTTGTTGTGGAGAAAGCGCAGTATTGGAAAGGAATATGGTGATGTTGATCTTTTCACCACTGGTCATATCTACTTTATTTACTCTGATGGGTGTGGTGGTGGTGTTCATAATTCCTATTTCTGCAGAAGCATTGGAGGCACCCACTCTTACCGCAGTGGCAATGACGTTCTGTTCACTTTGATCACTAACGTACCAGGCGAAAATAAGTACAACGGCTAGTACAAAGCCCACTAATAATATATATTCTGCGGAAAGTTGCCCTCTGCTATCCATAGTTATCATTTTTTAATTTTTTATATGTTATATCCTTTACATTATTATTATAGATTATGCTTTAAAAATAGTGGTTCTGGGCTGATGGACTATTGATTGGTGGGCACTGCTTGTAGTTATTTTGAATTTTAAATATTGCCAGAGGTAGGGGGTTAAGATTAGTACTCGCACAAAAGATTTATACCAATAAAATCATATTAGTTTATATTATTAAGACTATATAATAATGGAAGAAGAAGAGTTTCAGAAACTAATATTTATGAGTTGTTTATTTCATTTAATTGACAAGAATAGGGGAGTAAAAGAAAGTGGGACTACTGGACCGTGATTCAAGGGGTTATGCTCTTTCCCTGGATTTATTACTTGCACTCATTCCCCTTACTCTTGTTCTGGGATTAGTGGCTGCGGATATGGATAACCTCATGTACCAGATGCAAGATGTTGTTTATAGGGGATCTACCGAGCGAGTGGCTGCTGATACCATGAATGCTCTTTTAACTACCTCTGGGGACCCTTACAACTGGGAATCCAATGTCGCTGGTCTGAAAGTTCCAGGATTGGCTCGTTATGATAATGCTTCACAACAACCCAAGAGATATTATCTTTTACCGTCTAAAGTGGGTAGTATAACTTCCTCGCAGATCCAGGGCATGATGGGTGATCAGTATGGTTATTCCCTGAATATTACTAGTATAAACACAGGAACTAATGTTTTAATGAGGGGGACTCGTCTTGATTCTTCTGTTGACCCTGCTGCTAAGGATGTGGTACGTGTAGAAAGAATAGTTTTGTATGCTGATTATGATATAGTCTCTGATGCAGTTAACATCAGGGGTACGGGTACACCACTAGTAGTAACTGCCAACTCATTTCCCACTAATGCACAGTATAACAGTGTATTTGATTACTATGTTTATGTTAATAGTACAGGTTTAACTTCTGTAACCTCTGCTTCTGTTGATATTAACAGTGTGACGGTTGTTAAATCAAATGATTTCAAAAGTGGGACAAACCCTGTTGTTAAATTAATTGATCCTGCTGTATACGGGTCAAATGTTCTTTATAATCAGACAGAGTTAATGGATAATGTAGTGACTGTACGACTCCAGGGTAGCCCCACCGATAAGATGAATGTTTATATTCTTCAAGTGCCTAAGGGCACACCAGCCAGTGAAATAAGTTTAACTGGTGCTGACACATCAAAATTCAGGGCGATATTATATGTTTGGGTTAGGTGATTGGGATGGATGACAAAGGCTTTATATTCACAGCTGATGCAACACTGGCCCTAGTGGTGGTGATAGTGTTTACAGCATCACTTGTGGTCTACGCATTATTACCTGTATATCAGGGACAGGATCACCAGCATCTACAGGCCCTGGCTGACAGTGCACTGGCTACCATGGAGGAGGATGGAACACTCCGGGATGCCGCAGTGTATTATGCTAATAACAACTCCACTGCAGCTCAAAGTATCCTTATAAATTCTTTGAATTCTATACTGCCCAGTGATGTTAGTTATAAGATGACCATGAATGGTTACACTCCTGAGGCAATTAATACTCGTGGGCGGGATTATGCAGTGTCCACTGATGTTGCCACGGGGGTTAGAGTTATTTCTGGACCCCGAGAAGGATGGTTAGGTCGTTCATTTTATAATATTAAAGAAGTGGGCCTTAGCCGTCAGGATACCAATGTAACCACCACCCTATGGAATTTTCACAACTGGCTTACTAATTTTTCACCATGGAATACTTATGGATTGAATAATCGCCCTTATTGGGGTTATCAAGGGGGTTATTATGGTGGTACATATAGAGATATTGCGTTTTCAGTTCCTAATTCCACTACAGGGACGGTTAATTGGGCGAGATTTATTATAAATTCTGCTAATAAAAACCGTGGTGATGCATACAGTGCCGGTGTGAGTATCAATAACCACAATTACCAAGTCCAGCAAAGTCAGTTCCAATATCTTTACTCTTATAGTAATTACCGATTCTATAATTATCAAAGATTGATCACACCCAGTGATCTGACTCCGGGTACTCAAAATAACCTGCATGTTTCTTATGGTAATGCTAATTCCTACAGTGATATGGCTTGGTTTTCGATGATTGCCAATTACACTGTTAGTATGGTGGTACCGCAAGGAGTGGTTACCAAAAATTATTATTTCAATGATGCTGCTGGACTTGCCTATCCTGATACGAGTTGGTGGTATCCAAATCGAGTTAGTGGTATCACCTATAATCTGCTTACTGGAGCAACATCTAGTTTCACTGAAAACAGTGGACGAATGTATTCTTGGAATAACTACAACTCCAATCATCCGACCAATGTATTGGATGGGCGTCCCTTTGTTTTAACTGGTGTTCCCAGTGGAGATTATTCCACAGATGATGCAAGTGCAGTTGCCATTGAAAAAGATATTGACAATACCGATGCAGGGAGTATTAAGGATGCTTACGTTACTATAAACCCTTACGGGGCTGTTGACGGTGCCAGAGTAGAAGTTTACAGGCCCTATCCCATTAATCAATGGGTCACTGTTTTCAGTTCTGATTTGAATACCCAAGGTGGAACTGATAAGGGTTACGGTAACTTACCAGGAACTATTAACTTAAAGGATTATATGGATAAAGGACGGGTTAACAAGGTGCGAATCACTATATGGGACGTTGCTCCGGGTAATGATTATGATTTAGTAGGACTTACCAACTGTTATGCTGTGGTTAGCTCCAGTAAATTACCGGTCCAGTGGGATGAATACGCCACGGTAAGTGATCAAAGCAGTACTAACCAGATTCAAAAGAGTATAACCTATAACATTGGTTCTAATAATACGAAGGAGGCATATTTATTCTTCTCTGGTGGTCTAGATACCAAGAATGTCATGGTAGCCTATGATTCTGGTGAATTACTTTATAACGGAGCAGCTCCGTACCTGTTGAATCTGGGCGAACTAGATGCTGCTGGACCTCATAAGATGACCAATGGAACTGTTTCCAACCACACTTATATCCCTGCTAATTATACCATCAGGGTAACAGTTACTTCTGGTGAAGGTTGGGAGTCCGGTGATAATTATGCGGAGATATTTTCAGGTACCCGTGTAGCGGTGATCTACCCGGCACTGGAGCATGCTGTCTGGAGTACTTCTTATGCCAGCACTGCCCAGCAAGCTATTGACCAGGCTTACCAGATACTGGTAGATAACTTACACGATCAAGGATTTGATACGTTAGACCCGAATTTGGTCTATAATGAATCAATGTACACTGGTGATTTACCTAACTCCATCCCGGTACGGTTAGATTTATGGACTCATTGATTTGGTGATTTATATGGATGAAAAAGGCTATGTCTTTACACCGGCAACCCTGTTATTGCTTATTCCAGTTATTATCGTAGCCATAGCTTATTCTGGGATTTTGAATGAACTAAATATGGCTTCTAATGTAGTGATTGGGGGAGATGTCACTTCCACCACGGCTTTGAATGTTTTCAATTCAATGGAGAAGGGAACCAGTGATGCTGGAAGAAGTGCGGCTTTTAACACGACCCGAAAGGTCATTGATGAACATAAATTTTTCCCTAACACTGGTAATGAATCATCTAGTAAGGCCTACATAAAGGAACGTATACTCTATACTATGAATGATTACATTATACAGAGTTGTAAAGATATGGAAGTGCAAACGGGGAGGGAGATTTATCTAAACGGTGAATCAGTAACTAACACCACTACCCAGTTGATTTACCCCGAGGATATCACCATCACCCAGGAAAACCCCTACGGTTTTTATGTGATCATCCGGGGAGGTATACCCATCAGGGTAACCCAGAAGGATCAGTCCTATGAAGGTGTCACCCCTACCATAAAGGTACCGGTGAGTATCCAGGGACTGGAAGATCCCTACATCTGGCTTAACACCAATTACCTGAACAGTAATCTGATTTTCAGTTATCCTGAGTACAAGGAGGGTGCAATTAATCCCTACAACTTTGATCTAACTGTTGATAAGCCCAACCACAGAATTCAATTTTTATGGGATTGTTTAAATGGAACCGGTAACCCCAGTGATATCGGTAACCGTCCTTACTATTTCCCTGATGAACACGGTCTAAGTTTCTTTGATAGGCTTGAAAACAGGACTAACGCCACTTCAACTGCAGCACCTAATGCACGTTTCAGTTCTTTCATAATTGGCGATCCATTGTATAATTATCATAATACCAGCTATGTTTCCCGTCTGGATCACGAGTATTTTACCTACTCTCCCTCCAATCCCCCCACGGTAACTGACATTAAGATAAAATATACTGGTACTGATTATTCATTTGCTGATCCTACCGGAAGCACCTTCTATATTTCCACCTATTACCTGAATTATTTCCAATTAAAAGCAAATTACTGATTTAAGCTAAAATCAATTTGTAGTAAAGATAACATGAAGTTAGATGATAAAGGAATGGCTACAGCTGAATTACTATTTGTTACCTTGATTGCTTTAGTCATCATAGGGTCTATGTTAAGTCTGGTGAGTAATGAGATAAATCAACAACAAATTGGAAATCTGGGAGAGCCAAGAATGGCTGGAGAAAACATAGCTGCAGCATTGAACACGGTTTATAACAACGGTCATGGATACTCAGTTACCATTCACTTGGATCCTGATCCCTCCTACTCTGCCCTGATTCAAAGTGCGGGTAATTCCAGTAATCTAACCATTTTCACCAGTGGTAAGAATGTAACCATACCCATTTTACCCAAACGATTTAATAGCACCTATACTCTTAGTAGTGGTAATAACTATCAAATTTCTAACGTAGATGGTACTATTTATATAATTAAATTGGTGTAGGTTTATACATGAATTTAAGCGATTTAATTCAATATATAAAGGATTTTTGGAATGATGGTTGGGAGAAAAAGGCTCTGATTGTGATGGGGGTAGTAGTGCTCATCATCCTGGTTTATGCCTATAATCCATTTTATGCCCGAACCAACATCACGGGTAATGAAGATTCTCAGATTGGTCCGGCTACACCGGTGCCGGTAACCACGCCTAACACTGGTACGGTTGGTTCCAATAATTCCACCAATTCCACGGATAATGTCACCTATCTGATTAGTGAGGAACAGGCTAAAAGAATTGCATTGCAGGGTAATAGTGGTTTTCGTGCTGGGCAACCGATACAGGGGACAGTAGTTGTTAATCAGACCACAACAGTGGTTTGGATAGTTCCCATAACTAAAGCTTCCCAATCTAGGAATGTTTATGTGGATGTGAATACTGGAAAAATAGTAGAAGTATAATTTAACATTTCCTTTTTTGTATTTATGTTCCTTCTCCCCTTTTTAGGGGTTAAGGTAATTTTTACGAGTATTACCCTAGTTTTGCACGGATACACTCTTTCCCAGTAATGCATCCTATAAATTTACAGGTTCACACCTTAATTTTCTAAGTTTTCCATCTTAAAATAAAAAGATAAATATACTGTGAAAACTCATTTTAATCAGAATACCTAAACAATGTACATTCTTAGAAAGGTATATTGTAGGTGGGAATATTATGTCAAAGCCCGTAGGGACTGGGTAATGATTGATTTAGTTGAATTGAAGCAGAGATGAAAACATGGAAACCCTATTTGTAATCATAATGATCATACTATTTTTCCTGCTCATGGCTTTTGTATTCTCCGCTGCACTTCTCACACCATTGATCGGTAAAAAAAACTTTTTATTTGTCATTGCTTTGGGATTTGTGGTGGGTGTAATCGGTGGTGCATTCTTCATAGCCCCGGTCTACGATGATCTCCCGGATATGGCCCGGGCAGTTTACATGTCCACCAGTAACCAGCAGGAAACCATCACCCTGAACATTTCCACAGACAGTGACGTTAACAAGGCCATTGAAGATGTACGCAATATCCCCGGAGTTCAGAGTGTGGAAAGTGGAGAAATAACCGTTAAAACAACGGGTATTGGCAATGCTTGGAAGAGCAGTTTGGAGTCCCGTATAACCACCGCCAACACTAACATAACCTCAGGCAAAGTTATCTCCGGTGACACCATGATGGTGCAGTTAAAGCCAGGAAGTGACCCCACCCAGGTTATTAAACAGCTAAAAAGTTGGATGGTCTTAATTAGTGGTATAGACATTAAATACAGTATTGTCCAGGTTAAATTAGTGGTCGATGCATCTAAGGTGGATGAAGTGGTTAAGCAACTCCCGCAGGGAGAAGTGGTGGTAACTGAGATCAACGGACCCGTGGAAAAGGAGATCCAGAGCCTGAAAAACACACTCCCAGGCAAGAACAATATAATCCTATTCTGTGGATTCTTGGGTGTGCTGGTGGGGTTAGTGGGAATGTTCATAGACACCATAACCCGGGGCATACGTGGCATCCGAGATCGCTTACGCCAGAAAGGTGATTAAACAGGCCCACTCAGGGTCTTCTTTTTTCACCACACTTCTTTAACCAACAGGATGTAGATTAATTTAATGTTTACCATACTGTAAAAGATCCCTTTGTTTTCAATATTTGAATTTTTTACATTTAGGATAATTTCACAAAGTTAATTTAAGCGATATTTAATAGAAGGTAATGATATGAAAGCAGCAGTACTTTTTTCCGGTGGTAAAGACAGCACTATGGCAGTTTACAAAGCTATGAAGGATGGTTGGACTGTAGAGTATTTACTCTCCATGCATTCTGAAAATCCCCACTCCTACATGTTCCATGTTCCCAACATACACCTCACCCAGTTACTTTCCCAGGCCATGGGGATACCCCTTATTCAGGCTGAAACCCCGGGAATGAAGGAAGAAGAACTGGAAGATCTCCGCAAAGCCCTATCTGAACTTAAAGATAAGGGTGTGGAGGCAATTTTCACCGGAGCTATTCATTCCCAGTACCAGAAATCCCGTATTGACCAGTTATGCCAGGAACTGGGACTGGAATCAATAGCACCACTATGGCACCGTGACCCTCAAGAATACATGGAGGAGATCATTGAACTGGGATTTGAAGTCGTTATCACCAGTGTGTCTGCAGAAGGACTGGATGAATCATGGTTGGGCAGGGTTATCACCAGAGAGTTACTGGAAGAATTAAGGGGACTCCATGAAAAGTATGGATTGCACCTAGCATTTGAAGGAGGAGAAGCAGAAACACTGGTAACTGATGGGCCCCTGTTTAAGAAAAAGCTTGAAATTTTAGACTCAGAAAAGGTATGGAATTTTGATAATGGACACCTAATAATTAAAGATGCAAAACTGGTAGAAAAAGATTAAAAAAAGGATTTAAAAAAAATTAAAAAAAATAGGATATCCTCAATAATTTAGGTATAAAACTAAATTACATTAGTCCTACTTTTTATCTTATCCACACAGCCAGCTGGTAAACTTTTCTACATTTTCGGTACTTATCTGAACTTCAATCTCTCCCAGGGGAGAAAGATCATCTTCTACAAGGTTAACCATACCCGCAAATGCGGCTTGCTTACTCAACTTCAACGTTATGACCTTTGACTCTTCACTCCATCCTTTGATGATCATTTTACGGGCAGTTTCTCTGATCTTTCTTTTTTCAAGGAATTCCTTAAAGGGAAAGAGACAGGAAGTGTTTCCCGTGACAGTAACACTATCTTCGCCTATAACTATGTCTTCATAATGGAAAACATTGGATAGAGCTTTTATGATCTTGTCCAAATCCTCCGTAGGATTGACTGTGGCTCTAGCAACTACTTTACAATTCATTTTTAAGAATACCCCTTACTGTGTTTTTTAGCTTCCCCTTAGCACCTTCGTTAACCACCATGAAATCTGCACTGGCAATTACATCACCAATACCAAATTTTAACTCCCTCTGATCTCTTTTAAGTGCTTCCCTGGTTTCGGCAGAGTCATCGGATCTCATTCTCTTCCGTAGGCGAAGGTAACGGGTTTCTGGTGCAGAATGTATGGCAATGACTTTAAAATCAGGGAAGTTATTTTTGAATATTTCTACCTCCCAGGGGCTGCGAATCCCTTCAATAAGAACCATAGAATGGTTAGAAGCTGTTGATTTAGGGGATGATGGATTTTTTTTAGAATCATGTTTTTCTTCAGGGGTTGAAAGGTTTTTAATGTATGTTACACACCTTTCGGCTATTACAAATTTACCAAACTCCTTCCGCAGATCTACAGCTACCTTTCCGGGTGATTCGTTCCTTTTATGGGCTTCGTCGCGGATAACATCTCCCATCCGCACCACATTCATTCCCAGGTTTTCCGCCACCCTGGAAACCACACTCTTACCTGATCCCGGCATTCCGGTAACACCAATTACCTTCATTTATTTACCATCCTTTTCCAGATACTGTGCAATTAGCTGCAGTGAACTGTCAATATTCCGTTGGTTATCAAATTCATGGACAATTGCTTCCAGTTCATCAATCCGACATCCCCTCAACTTGCTTATCTCTTCAATTATAAGGGGAATAGCTCGAACCACATTGTCCACAATAGTTATGGATGAAGTTTGAGCAGTTCGAGACAGAGGATTAAGATCAATAGTTATAACTGTCTTACCCAATGCCACCAGTGCTTCGGCCCGGTCTCCATCTTCCAGTGGAACCAGTATCACATCTGCCCGGTGCACACCTTCCGGGTGAGCCCTGGACCGTGGACCTTCCAATCCATTTAGAGGAAGGTAATCATCCCCTTCTTTACCTAGTATCTCCGTGGTTCCGGCTTTCTTTAAAACTTCCTCCACCTTCATCACCCTCTGTGGTGTGCGGTAGAATAAATTGATTTCCACCTTAGCCGGCAGGATCTGGGCTAGTTTCACCATCTCATCGGCAGTCAATACAGCAGTGTTCCCATTAACTGATAAAACTGGGTTTTCAGCCAGTAAGAGTGCAGCACTTGCTGCTTTAATGGAATTTAATGCGGGGAGGTTTGTTTTTTCGCCTAAAATATAGTCAAAGGCCTCACCCCTGCCATGGGCAATAAGAGCGGTGTCAGCCAGTATTCCTTCCTGGTAAGCCTTGGCCATTTTATCCCTTAAAAGAAGGGACTGGTAACGGGGATGATGGGGGGACATATCATGCATAATTAGAACTCCAATATTATTTGTGAATTGATTTTTTTTATAAATAATATAGATTAGTCTGTTTAAAGATTAAATTCATTTTCTTACCCAGAGAAAAATTATTAAATAAATTATTTGAATCAAAAAAATGGGGATTTATACCTTGTTAACCGTTTCCATAATACGTATTGGTTTGTTACCACTGTTACTGAATATCTTCTTTTCAGTCTTTAACTTCACTGTGTCGCCATCTGAGGCACCGTAATCATTTTCCACCACGTATATATCAGGTTTCACATTGGATCGTATGTCATATTCCACCTTTACGTAGGCCATCTTCTCGCCAGTTTCAATTACCACTCCGTAGGTAAAGTCCCGGTGGTATCGTATCCTGAAGAGAAGGTAAACTACGGCCACGGCGACAATGGCAAAGATAAGGATAGTTAAGGATGGGAAATAACTCAATGAAAAGGCAGTCACCAGGGCTGAATTGTTACCTACGATAACCAGGATGATACCCACTGCCAGGTACATCAGGAAGAAATCCCTGTAAGCAGGAAATTCTGAACCATACATGACTTTAACCCGGTTAAACAGGAGATAAATTATATAACCCGCTAATAAAACTCCTAAAATTCCATATAGGATAATGGACAGGAAGTTAAACAGGTATATCACTGATAAAATTAAAAATCCCGATGATAAGAGTTGGAGACGGAATATGGTGTCTTCCTTTTCTTTAGAGGTGAATGGTGTGGATATGAGTAGGACATCAGACTGGGATGACTGTGACGTTTTACTGGTTTCTGTATTGTTTTCAGGAATTTTTCTTTCTGAGGGAGGGGTTTGGGCATTTTGGTAGTTCTTGGTGTCCAGATTGTCCTTCACTCGGGATACATTTTCCTTAAGCTTTTCTGTATCGATTTTATCTTTAATCTGGCCACGGTCAATGTTACGTAGTTTTTGGGGAATTTTGGGTATGGACAGGATAACTGCACCCAGAAGTGAGAAAAATCCAATTATCAAATCTCCAAATTTACTGAACACTCCCATAGTATTACCACTCTAATTTTCCTAATCGTAAATTAAAATTCTAGTTTTTAAAATATCTAATTCTTCTCATGGTAAATTAAAATAAAAATATTAAGTTACCTGTTTTTAGTTCATTTAATGGCTGATGGTGATGGCCTTTTTACCGACAACCCAGTTCACAGTTACCGTGCTCCATCCCTGGTTGAAGTTGGCATTATCAAAGGTAACATTGTAATTAAGGTCTGAATTTACGTATTTGGTTTCGTTTCCAGATAAAGGAACATTCATTCCAATGTTTTGGGTGTTGTTACCTTGTAAAACCAGATTTAAGGGTATATAAACATTCACAGTTCTTTTTGCCCCTGGACCATTGGCATAAACGAGATCCACAGCGTTAGCTATGTTTTGGATCGCGTTTTTAGCATCAGATGATCGGGAGATGTCCATGGTAGAATTCACAGAACTACTCACCAGTGGTATGGTAACACTGGCCAGAATAATTAGGATCACTACAATTAGTAGCAAATACTCCACTGATGCTTGCCCTTTCTCTTCCATTTCAATCACTACACTTTTCTTAGTTATGAATATGACTAAGGATTAATATAAATATTGGTACTATTCCTGGTCCGAGTAACAAAACATTAGTGGGTCTGGTTTCAACTCGGGGCATCTTTTTGTTGTTCACAGGATCCAGATAAGTATCATCTGTATTATTTGAACTAGATCTCCAATGAATAGGGATATGATGAGTCCGATCAAAATTGAGGGGGCGAAAGGAACTCCTTTTTTAATCTTGAATTCATTTGGGATCTTATTTTCCTGCTTCAATTGTTTTAACAGGTTAATATCATCGTCAGTTAAGCCTGCCGCCAGGGTGCCCACCAGACGTTTACCTTTAGGGGCGGTGACTATGCTGGGGTCCCTTTTTTTAAAGGATTCCTTTACCTTTTGGGTGAAACTCTTATCATCCACAAAGATTTCATCATCATCCTGCTGGTACATATTGTAAGCAGGTATCATTCCTTCCCGGAGTTTATCCAGGGGAACATCATCCTGTAAAGCCTTTCTACTCACAGAAGTCAGGAGTTTCACCACGGTTTCAATGATAATAATGGAGACAAACAGGATAGCCATACTAACAATGGTTATCTGGAAGTTATAGAAAAGTGCAGCCACCGTGACCAGGGATACAACCACGGCCTTAACCTGATTGGGTAGTTTGGATATGAGCAGGGAGAGTAAGTAGATCAAGATTAAGGATATCAGTATAATCTGTAAATGTGTCTGTTGGGTAATAAACAGGGTTATGTTCACAGCAGAGGTTATTACCAGGGTCAATACGATATTTTTACGGTAGTTTTTAACTGGAGCTGTTAGTTCACCCACCAGATGTCGCTTATCTTTGGCTACAATGTAAATGACATAGATCAATAGGAAAGGCAGAATAGACAGGATACTGTTAATGATCACGGTTAAGGGAAAGGGATAAATTCCCAGAACTGGGAATGGCACCTGAAATAATTGATAGGATATCAGTAAGGGATTGAAGGGTAGAAGTGCGGCCAGGGCAGTGAAGAGTTTAACATCCCCTCCAGCCCAGGCACCCATTTTCCACAGCAGGTAGCCCAGTGCAAATATTATCCCGGTAACCACGGCACAGACCACAATGATCCAGACTTCGCCCATTAAAATGGCATAAATCCCATTCAAAACTAATCCAATAGCAATGAGGGGGAAAGTCAACTTATTGGGTATGATTCCACTTTTAAGATCAGAGTAGCTGGCGTACAGGCAGGCCACTATGGCCACCATAGCAGTGATCAGGGGGATATCAATGTACATTTGATTCCTCGGTTTTTATGCCCTTTAATTTCCTGATTTCTGCTTATGGTTTTCCAGTGCCGCCTTTAAAAATGATACAAAGATGGGGTGGGCACTGTTGGGCCTGGATTTGAATTCAGGGTGGAACTGACAACCTAAAAACCAGGGGTGATCCGCCAGTTCAATCATTTCCACCAGGAAATCATCGGGAGATGTTCCGGAAATAATCAATCCTTTTTCCTTTAAAACATCCCGGTAGTCGTTGTTTAATTCAAAACGATGGCGGTGTCGTTCACTGACTTCCTCCTGCTGGTAGGCTTCCTGAGCCATGGTATTCTCCTTTAATTTGCAGGGATAGGATCCCAGTCGCATGGTTCCCCCCATGTTTTTGATCTTCTTCTGCTCTTCCATTAGGTCGATCACGGGATATGGAGTCTCCTGGTCAAATTCAGTACTGTGGGCTCCTTCAAATCCATTAAGACGGGCGAATTCAATGACCATGCATTGCATACCCAGACATATACCAAAGAGGGGAACATTGTTCTCCAGGGAGTAGCGCACAGCTTCCAGTTTCCCGTTTATTCCCCTTTCACCAAATCCGCCAGGTATTAAAATAGAGTCAAGGTGGCTTAATTTATCTTCATCAATGTCATTTTCAGCCTGTATCCATTCAATGTTTACCTTTACTCCCAGATTGGCAGCAGCATGTTTTAATGATTCCCGAATGCTCATGTAGGCATCTTCTAGCTCCACGTACTTACCAATAATTCCCACACTGACTTGGTAGGCATCCTGTTTGAGGGATTCAACTACATGTTCCCATTCTGTCAGGTCCTGTTCTCCCGCATCTATCTTTATCCGGTTAATGATGTATTCCCCCACCTTTTCCTTATTTATTATGAGGGGAACTTCGTAGATGGACCCCACATCAGGGGTGTTAATCACTGCTTCCCTTTCCACGTCACAGAAGTGGGCTATCTTGTTTTTAAGTGGTTGATCAATTGATAATTCGGACCGGCATATGATCATGTCTGGAATTATACCGGTGCTCCGGAGTTCTTTGGTGCTGTGCTGAGTAGGTTTGGTTTTAAACTCACCAGCAGCCCGCAAGTAAGGTACGTAGGTCACATGGACGAACATCACATTGTCATGCCCTTCTTCGTTTCGGAGCTGTCTCAGGGCCTCCAGGAAGGGTTGGCTTTCAATGTCCCCTACTGTTCCTCCTACTTCTACCAGAATCACTTCTGCATTGCTCTGGTCGGCTATTTTTCGCACCATATCCTTTATTTTGTTGGTTATGTGGGGGATGATCTGCACACAGGAGCCCAGGTAATCTCCTTTTCGTTCGTGGTTAATAACCGAAGAATAAACTTTCCCGGTGGTAATGTTGGATTCACCGGAGAGATTCACATCTAGAAAACGTTCGTAATGCCCCAGGTCCAGGTCAGTTTCCATACCATCCTCAGTTACGAAAACCTCACCATGCTGATAGGGGTTTAAGGTACCGGAATCCCAGTTAAGATAGGGGTCAATCTTGATAGCAGTTACATCCACACCGTATGATCTTAAAATTCTACCAATAGAAGCCGCTGTTATTCCTTTTCCAATTGAACTTACTACACCACCAGTAACTACTATGTATTTAGACAGAAAAACCATCTCCTTAAAAAGATTTTAACATTATATTAACGTTGTAACATTGTAAACTTTCTTCTGAGCGTTAAATAAGTATAAATAAGTGATTTAACACTGCTAACAGGCTTTAATAGATTTATCTTTAGGTTCCCGGGAAAGGTTCACCTGTTGAAACTCTAATAGGAACATCTATGTATATGTAAATATCATTAAAAAACATTTGCGAAAAAGGCCATTGATCTTGGGATCAGTAGTAGACCCCTTTCAATTTTAGAACTTTATTTATTTTCTAAATCATTCAGGGGGAATATAAATGCAGTGTTTTCTCATGGGCTAGATATTCCCTACTATCATCCAGTGCTGTTAACTCTTTTAAATTGTATTTCCTCTCCAGAGCTTTTAAAATAAGGTGATCTGCCAGATGGGGATTTTTAGGCAATAACGGGCCGTGGAGATAGGTTCCAATGCAGTTGTTATAAACCATGCCCTCCTCCTGGTCCTGACCATTGTTACCATAACCCACCACCACCCTTCCCAGTGACTGGTGATCATGATAGGTACGGCCCCCGTGGTTTTCAAAGCCCACCAGTGTCTCGGGAGTAAGACCTAAATTGTTTTTTATAATTATGTTCCCAATGAGTCTTCCTCCTTCACTACGGGTATGGTAATCAAATATCCCCAAACCAGGAACATCATTTCCCTCGGCATCAATGTACTTCTCACCCAGAAGCTGATATCCCCCACATATGGCCAGTACAGGGGCTCCATTTTCAATTAAATCACTCATTACATCGGTGTACTTTAGGAGGTGAGAGTAAACAATATTTTGCCCCCGATCTGAGCCTCCTCCAATGAAAAAGAGGTCACCGTCTTCCAGTGGCACCTCCTGGTTCATGCCAAAACCCACCACTTCCACCTTGATGCCCCTCCACTGGCATCGCTGGGTCAGACAGGTTACATTACCCAGATCACCGTAGAGATTCAAGAGATCCGGATACATATGATATATCTTCAATTCCATGATAATCCCCTATATTTCATTAAATGTGTTAAATCTTTAATTCAATTATTCATATTATTCTGTAAAATCCTTCAGGATGCCAATTAAGTTCCAATATAATGTTATCGGCCAGGTAACTTCAAATTCTTCAGGTATTCGCGGATCATGGACATCTTCTTACTGGAACCTTCCAGGCGTGCCAGTACCAGTTCACGGGCCTGAAACACGGCAGTGTAAGTGGGTAACAAGTAAACGATTTCCACATCTTCATTCAACACTTTCCCTATGGCCTGGTCCATGGCATCATCCACTTCCACCAGTTCCACAGGGACTCCGGCGTATTTAAGTCGCAGGGCAATATCTTCGGCCCGGCGGCCAGAACAGTAAATTTTTTTGATATTTTTCACATTACCCATCTTTTCCACTTCAGCATCCCATATCCAGGATACATCCTTCCCATCCGCGGGGTTGTCATTGAGTACAAATAGCATTGATTTTGTCCGTTCATCCAGTGACACGCTGTTTATGGTTTCACTGAGTCCAATGGGGTTCTTAACTAGGGCAATTTTTGTGATTTTCTCCGGGAACTGGAAATTCTCCATCCTGCCCAGATGGTACTCAAAGTGTTCAATGGAATGGGAAACCCGGTCCAGGGGTAAGCCCACCTCCAGAGCAGTGGTCAGTGCTGCACAACAGTTATAAGCATTGTAAATTCCCTCATACGGGAATTTTATGTCTTTTATCTTTTCATCTTTGTCCATAAACTGGTAATGGTACTGGTGGTCCTGGTAATCAATCCCGGTTATCTGATAGTCATACTCCGGATTGGAAAAACCACAATCTGGGCAATGGTATCCGCCCAGTTGTCCATAATTATAATAATCATAGTCCAGGTAGCTGCTACATGCCGGGCAGAATCGGGATTCCACAATTTTCTGTTGGGTGGTACTTTGCTGGTTGTGGGCCACCCCATAGTAGATGTTCCTTTTATGGAGTTTTCGGAAATTGGAAACCAGAGGATCATCAGCGTTAAGTATTAACGTTGTATCCAATGGTTCCAAGGCTTCCAGTATGTCCTGAAATGCCTTTTCAATCTCACCGTATCGGTCCAACTGGTCCCGGAAGAAATTGGTTACCAGGACGTAATCTGGTTTCAAGTGTTGGGTAACTCTTTTAAACGAACCTTCATCCACTTCGAAGATTCCCCAATCGTATTCCTTCCTTCGGTCATGTAAAAAGGCACTAACCAGTCCCTGGGGCATGTTAGCTCCCCGTAAATTGGAAAGAACCCGGGTGTATTCCTCCCTTAAAATATGGTTGAGGAGGTTGTTGGTGGTGGTCTTACCGTTGGTACCGGTGATGATGATCTTGTTCTGGCAGCGTTCATCCAACAGTTTCAGGATATCAGGGTAGATAGTCATGGCTACCTTACCCGGCATGGCACTGGCACTGCTTTTAAGGATCCTTTGAAGAACGAACGAGGCTACATTGCCGGCGAAAACTGCTAGATAATATCGAAATCTGGAGTAACTTATACCTAATCCCACCTTTGATCTGTACTACTTGTTTTAACTCCTTTAAATAAAGGGTATTCTGATTTATTTTTATTTAACATTTTTTTAGTTATTAGTTTCCCTGTGAGCTATTCATTTTTTGTATTTTCACTGGATTTTGGAAGGTTCAGGAATAAATTCAGGAATTTATACCCTTCCATGATATTTTTAGAACTTTCATTAAATGATTTTAAGATTGATGGTTCGTCGTACTTTTCAGTGGCATCGGCCCGGCAACCAGGAGTGTACATGGCATAGGGAATTGGATTAGAGGTGTGTGTTCGGATATTTATGGGTGTGGGATGGTCGGGTAGGACAGCCAGAGCATAATCATCCATGGATGGGAGTCCTTTTATCAATTTTCCCAGTATGCGTTGGTCAATGCGTTCTATGGCTTTTATTTTTTCATAAATATCACCAGCATGGCCTGCTTCATCCGGAGCTTCTACATGGATAAATATCAGGTCATGTTCTTCCAGAGCTTCCAGTGCATATTTAGCCTTACCACAGTAATCAGTATCATAAAACCCGGTAGCCCCGGGAACATGGATATTGGTCAGCCCCAGATAAGTTCCAATTCCTTTAATAAGATCCACACCCGTGATGGTGGCGCCCTTAAGGTTATATTTTTCTTTAAATAATGGTAACTGGGGTTGGGGGCCCTGTCCCCATAACCAGATCATGTTGCCTGGTTTTTTCCCATCTTCGATCCTTTTTTGGTTGGTGGGATGCTTTCCCAGCACATCGAAGGACTTATACATCAATTCATTCAATTTCTGTGCTAAATTGTTTAGAACCTCTCTATTTTCCACAGATTTATCTGCATCTTCACCAACTTTTAGAAGATGTTCCTGAATGGGTTCCCCCACCACATCATGGGGTGGTGTTGATTTAAGTTGAGATGCAGTTTTATCATTGTAAATAAATAAATGCCGGTAGCTAGTTCCCAGGTAAAATTTTCCGTAGCTATATAACCTTTGATTTAAGCTCTCAATGAGCTGGGCAGCCTCGATGGTGCTGATGTGCCCGGCATTGAAGTCAGCTAAAAGCCCATTTTCACAGGTGATGAAATTGCAACGGAATGCTATGTCATCTTTTTTCATTTTAGCTCCTATACTGGCTGCTTCCAGGGGGCCACGGCCAGTGTAGTACTTTTTGGGATCATAACCCATAATGGACAGGTTGGCCACATCAGACCCCGGTTCCATTCCTGGGGGGACAGTTTGCAGCATGCCACAGGTCCCATTTTTAGCTAAAAAATCCATGTTAGGGGTTTTAGCTTTTTGTAATGGTGTTTTACCATCCAATTCCTCTAATGGTTCATCTACCATTCCATCCCCAATAACCACAACGTATTTCATTAAATTTATCTCCTCTAATCAGTTGATCATTAATTGATAAACATTCTCTTTAAATAGTGGACATTTCAATTAATTATAATTTATTTTTGTAAGAGAAATAAAACTCCGGTAGTGTTTAATTGAACTTTCCAGTCACTACAAAAATAAAAATAAATTCATAGGAAGGGAGAATTTTATTTCCTTACCTTCCAGACACTGATGATATCACTCAGTATGGCCGATGCAGTTTCTACTGATCCCGCACCCTTACCCACTACGGTTACCTCATCAGCCAGGTCGGTTTTGAGGGTGGCCAGGTTGAGGGTTCCCTCCACTGCCAGGGGAGATCCCTGACGCACCAGGCGGGGTGATACCTCCAATGTATCTGGTGAAGCTTCACCAATGAGTTTAATTAGCATTCCTTCCTTCTTAGCTAAGGCAATTGATTCGGTGGTTATCCTTGATATCCCCTCAACTTCCACATCTTTGAGGGTTGCCGGTAGGTTTAGAACAGAATTGGCCAGTATAACTATTTTACAGGCAGCATCAATACCTTCCACATCCTGGTAGGGATCAGTTTCTGCTATTCCCAATTCCTGGGCTTCAGAAAGGGTCTGTTCGTATGATGATCCTTCATTGGCCATTCTGGACAGAATGTAATTGGTAGTCCCGTTTAGAATTCCGAAGATAGATTCAATACTGCATCCGGCCAGTGTTTCGTGGGCAAAATTAATGATGGGCATGGCTCCCCCAACTGATGCTTCGAATTTAAATTCCACACTGTTGGACTGTGCAGTGGTGGCCAGTTCCTGGAATGATAGGGCCAGGGGTCCCTTGTTGGATGTTACCACGTCTTTACCATCTTCCATGGCTTTGATCATGTGGCTGCGTGCTGGTTCGCCATCGTGTATATCGGTGGGGGTAACTTCTACCAGGCAGTCGTACTCTACTTCGTCCAGAATGTTAATGCTCTCCACACCAGGTATGCCGTATTCAGGGAAAGAAGATATTTTACCGGTTTTTTCCTTGGTTTTGAGAAGTAATTCTTCGTCTAAACCATCCGGGTTTATGGCCGCTCCCGAACGATCACCCACCGCCACGATAGAGGGGTTGAGACCATATTTTTTCTTTAAATAATCTTTTTTCACCGACAGGACCCGGGCCACGCCCTGTCCCACTGCTCCAAAACCTAAAATAATAATTTTCATGGGATCACCATTTATCTCTAGAATTTGCACTTTTCTAGAATTCATAATCATTTAAACTTCGTTGATAACCAGGAAGCCTTTCTGATCCCCAACTTCTTTGATACTTTTGAGTATTTTCTTTTTATGTCCAAAATCTGCTTCCATAACCATCTTGGTGGCTGAGTTCTTGGGATCATCAGACATTTTAAGATCCAGATCCGCCACCTTTACACCCTCCAGCTGGTTCAGGAGAGTTACTGTTTCCTTAACGTCCTCCTCCACAATATCCCCCACCAGAATAGTGGTGATCTGCTCCTTACGGAGAACACCATCCACTGCCATTATCTGAATATCTTTGGCTTCTAGGGCATCCATAACCATGTCCAGGGTTTCTTTATCCCCTTCTATGGTTATCTGTACTGGAACTGTTCCTCGTTCTGTTTTAACATCTCTCTGATGTATTACTGCCACTATGTTGGCCCCTAACCTCCCCATTGGTTCAAGAACTTCTAATAATTGTCCTGGAACATCTGGCAGATCTAAAACGAGATTAAATCTCATTTTACCCACTTTCCTTTCTCGGCTATAAGGTTACCCTCTTCATCCACATGGGCGTTACGCATAATTTTGGCAGAGTCCTTATCCTCAGCACAGTCTTCCCTGGATAGATTCACATTATCCACCATGTAATGGGTCTCTTCCAGTTCTGGTATGTTTTTCAGGGCATCAGAAAAGCTCTGGAGTATCTCTTCAGCCTCTTTTTCAATTTTCAACTTATTCACTCCTGACCTTTATATTAATAATAATCATGGATTTAACTGGTAATGAATTTGTATCAGGTTATTGGTATACACATTTGTATACATGGATTTAAATATCTATAAATTTATGCTTTGTAGAAACCCTAATTTTTTTATTTGAAGACAGGTTTTTTTTGTAATAAAAAAAATTTGTAAGTTTTAAGTTGTGTTTTCCTGTTTTCACTTGAAATTACACTTGCATATTTTTAAAACAGGTTGATAAAGTATTTATAATGATAAAGGGGAATAATATTATTATGATTCGCAAAATCTATTATTCCCCTGTTCATATTGGGGTTTCAAAGCAGTTAAATCTTTCGGATTTTGGTTTTAAAAATTCTAATATTCAATGTTTAAAAAGATTTTTAAACAAGAATAGCAAATTTAAAGAAAATAAACTGGTGGAATTCATTGAAAGGACATACTATTATGTTAAAATAGCGATAAACAAGTATTCTAATGCCTTTTCAAACCATTTATATTCACAACATACTTTATTCACGATATTAGCAATGAAAATTTACACAAAATCAACATATCGTGAAATCACTGATGTTATTGATGTATCGGACGTAATTAAGAGATATTTGAGAATAAAAAAGGTTCCGCACTTTACAACAATCCAAAAATTCTTTAAACGATTACCTTCAGAACAAATTAGAGAAATTAACCAATTAATACTATTATTAAACGATATTAAAGCAGATATAATAGCATTGGACGGCTCTGGTTTTACGAATGATTATGCAGACAAATATTATGCAAAAATACGGCAAAAAGAAAGAAAAAGCTACATAAAAAACCATTTAACAATAGACGTGAAAACACGTCTTATTTTATATTATCAAACTTCGCGCGGACCAAAATATGATACACAATTTGCAAAACCTGCATTAAGACAAATCAAAAAATATAAACCAGATTACATAGTAGCAGACAAAGCATATGACACAGAACCAATAAGAAAATGCATAAATGAAGAAATCAAAGCATTTGACCAAATACCCCTCAAAAACAGAGCAAAAAAAGGACAATACAGACTAAAAAGCCCAACAATATTCCGACACAAAATATACAAAAAAAGAAACAACATAGAAAGCATATTTTCAACAATAAAAAGAAAATTTAACGGCACAAACCACAGCAGAAGCACACAACTATCAAACAAAGAAACCAAACTCAAAAACACAATATACAACATCTACAGAACAACACAAATCAACTAAAAAAAAGGGTTTCTACAAAGCCTAAATTTAAAGGTTTTTTTCAGATTATCCATATATACCTGGTCTTTGAGAACCTTTTTCCTCAGGATTTTATGAATACCTGATCCATACTGGGCGGCCTTCTTGGGACGATTAACAATCTCCGGGGGCACACCCAACTCACGTGCTACTTCCCTTAAGATGCACTTGCGCCGATTGTCCTCAGGACCATTTATCTTGTAATACATAGGTATATCCAGGGCCATATTTATAATTTGAAGATCCAGGTAAGGAACCCTTAACTCCACACTGTGGGCCATGGTTACTTTATCATCACGTTCCAGGTTCACATGGTAAAGGTTCTCCACATCCTCCTGGAGGTCTTCCTGGGCTTTTTCACCCTTCTCCTGATAGAAATCGAGGTAACGGTGGTATCCGGCAAAGAGTTCATCGGCGCCCTGACCAGAAAGTATCACCCTTTGGCCATGCTGGTGGGCCATCTCCGCTGCCAGATATGCAGTCATTCCCACCCCTAATTTCATAACATTCCACTCTTCTATAGCATTTAATACAGGGGGACTGTATTCTCTCACCACTTGTTCGTCAACTATTCTGGTGTGCAGAGGAAGCCCTATATCACAGGATACATTATGGGCAAAGAGCAGATCAGGGGAATCCTCACTACCCACCGCGTATAGATCAGTTTCAATCCCCAGATCCGCACATATCACCGCCAGAATAGTGCTATCCACTCCTCCTGAAAATAATATTCCCACTTTATCCAGGCCAAGGGTTCTTTTCTGAACAGATTCCTGGATATGATTCTTTAGACTTTCTTTGAGATATTTTTTTGAGGGGGGGGTTACTATTTCTGATCTACTAATGGAATGATTGTTTTTCCAAGATAACCTTCCAGGTAGTTCTACCAGTTCCTGATTATGTAACATGTATTTAGGTGGCAAACTGTGGGTTTCGTCTATTCCCACTGTCCACAATGCTTTTCTTTCAGAGGCAAAAGCAAAAATACCATCATTTTCTCCATAATAAAGTGGTTTCACTCCCAATGGGTCCCGAACAGCCACCAGGTCTTTACCATCGTAGGCACAGAATGCATAATCACCATCCAATCGTTCCACAACCTTGGGAATCGTTTGCGATAACGAACCATGGTAATAATGGGTGATGAGGCCTAAAACCACTTCTGAATCACTATCAGTTTCAAAATTGTAGTTTGATTCATTTTTAAGCCCAGAATATAGTTGGTAGTGATTATATATCTCGCCATTACAGACGAGAACAATTTTCCCCTTCCTTAACGGTTGTACAACTTCTGATCCCACAATAGATAGAAGATTATGTCCCAAGCCGAAATTTCCAGGAGGTACAGTAAGTTCTTCCAGATTTCCATGGGAAATTACACCATCCACGAAAACGCCGGATTTATCAGGTCCGCGGTGTTTAAGGGTTAATAGCATTCTGTACAGTTCATCCTGAACATTTTCGCCGATGATACCAGTTATTGCACACATAATTAGTAATTCCAGATTTTTTAAAGATTTATTTTAATTTCAAAGTAGTTTGATCCCTATCTCAGGTGACATTTAAAGTCAGGTGACAAAAAGTTCACACTGAATAAGATATGGTACTATAAAGGGGGATTATTTAATAATGTTTTGAATCCTTGATATTAAATTTAGGAATTATAGTTTAGAAATTATAGTTTAATTCTTAAATCAGTAAGATAATGTGTTATTCTTATTCAAAATAAAATTAAACCTTCAAAATATTTTTTCTCAAAATTTAAACCCTAAAATAAAAAAAATAAAAAAAGGGGAATTAATAGGTTTACCTTTGTTTGGACACACATATACCGGTGAAAATAGCCAATAAAGCCAGTAATATCCCACCAAGGGGAATCCCAGTAGTTTGCATTCCAATGGTTTTTCCAGACGAACCATAGTATTTGCCCGAACTGGTGTTAGGGTTTGTTGTAGATGGATTATCTGGATCAGATACTGAATAGGGTCGCACAGAAACACTGGCCCGGTTGTTATCCGGGTTGGGGTCGTAATAACCTGCGGCGTAAACTGGGTCGGGATCGGTAATCACGGCTTCAACTGTCATCTGCACGTTGGAAACCATGGCCTGCATTACCAAGTGCATAACTGCCAGGGTATTGGTGGCCATGTAACCTATACTCCATAAACCAGTAGTTGAATTAAAAGCACCATTAGAGTCATCGGAAACGTAACGAAGCCCGGCTGGTGCAGTGAAGTACACTTTCACATTAGGACTATCGTCCGGTCCGTAATTGTGTGCGGTCAAGGTAAATTCAACATAATCCAGATATTGGGGGTAGGCATTGTCCACGGTAATGGCAATTCCCAGGTCAGAAGATGGTGGTACAGTGATTGTGGTGTTAATTTCGTTGTTGGTGCTGTTTTGATCGTATTCAGTGGCAGTTACGTTAGCGATGTTGGTTATGGTAGTGTTGGATACGATTACCTGTGCCAGGATGTGTAGCACGGCATTTGCACCGTTGGCTAAGTTGCCAATGGTCCATAGGCCGGTGGTGGGATTGTAGGATCCGTTACTGTTGTCTGAAATGTAACGCAGGCCAGTAGGCAGCACATCGTGTGAAACCACACCAGTTGCATTGTCCGGTCCGTTGTTGTGTACAGTTATGGTGTAAGTGATGGTCTCTAAGTAATCTGGTGTAGAGTTATCCACGGTTTTGGTTATGGTTAGGTCGGATGCGGGTGGTACGGTGATGGTGGTGTTGGTCTGGTTGTTGGTGTCATTATGGTCGTAATTGGTTCCATTAACCGTAGCAATATTGGTAATCTGTGTGTTGGATACAATCACTTGGGCCAAAATGTTCAAAATAGCACTCGAACCATTGGTCAACGTTCCTATGTTCCATAAGCCAGTGTTGGGGTTGTAGGATCCATTACTGTTATCAAAGATGTACCGTAGTCCCGAGGATAATATATCGGTTACATTTACGTTGATTGCACTGTCTGGTCCATTGTTGTGTACGGTTATGATATAGGTGATATTATCTAGATAGTGTGGTGTGGGATTATCCACGGTTTTGGTTATGGTTAGGTCGGATGCGGGTGGTACGGTGATGGTGGTGTTGGTCTGGTTGTTGGTGTCATTATGGTCGTAATTGGTTCCATTAACCGTAGCAATATTGGTAATCTGTGTGTTGGATGTAATGACTTGTGCCAGGATGTGTAGTATGGCGTTTGCACCGTTGGCTAAAGTTCCTATAGTCCATAAGCCAGTTGTGGGATTGTAGGATCCGTTACCATCATCAGAGACGTACCTTAATCCAACAGGTAATAGATCCACAGATGTAACTCCAGTTGCGTTATCCGGGCCATTGTTGTGTATGGTTAGGGTGTAGGTGATATTGTCCAGGTAGTGGGGAGTATGGTTGTCTACATCTTTGATAACCTCCAGATCGGATGCTGGACCAACAGTTACCGTCACCGAGTCCTGATCATTACCTGGTTCTGGGTCCTGTTCTGTTCCGTTGATAAGGGCCATGTTGGTTAGGCTGGTATTTGATGCTGTAACTCGTGCCACAATATGTAACACCATACTTTCACCGTTAGCCAGATCACCAATGGTCCAAATGCCAGTTATTGGATCATATGAACTGTTAGAGTCGTCAGATACCCATTCAAACCCTGCGGGTAACAGATCGTTCACCTGAACACTGGTAGCATCATCGGGCCCGTAGTTATGTGCAGTTAAGGTGAAAACCACTTCATTATGGTAGTTGGGATTAGAATTATTCACGGATTTTTCTATTCCCAGGTCAGCGGTGCCGGCATCTAAACCACCCAAGGGTACAGTTGCTTCAGCTTCAGCATGACCTAAGGTTAGAGTCAGTAACTCATAGCCGGGTATAAGATTTAAAAGCTCAATATTCAATGCATCCCCGGAAGCAAAAGCGTAGGTTCCATCAGGGGAAGTAATCTCGGTTTTATCCCCCAAGGCTATTCTAAGCACTCCTGGAAGTTGGACAACTCCAGTTATTCTAAGTTGGTCTAGAATACTTATCCCTAAAAGTCGGATGTCAGCTACACTCCAGTCATAGTGGGCAGTGGCACCTCCAGGTTCACCATTGGCAATGGCCGTTGCCTGGACATTAAAAGCTTCAATTTCCAGTAATCCGCCCAGAACTTCAATGTTAGCTGTGCTACCAACACTGGAAGAACTGGTTAAGGCCCCCGTTATAAAATCGGGTGTTATACTGCTGTTGGCATTGATCACTCCCAGATTTATGAGCTGGATTAGATTCAACAAACTCAGATCCAGGGATATTACGCTGCTTCCTCCACTGGCTGCAGGGGGATAACTGGAATCGGCAACTCCAACTAAAGCCCCTAAATCAAGGCCCAGTAACTGTAGTAGGGCGGGTAAATTCTGGGGAAGTATCCCTCCAGTCACCACTCCCTGACCACCTGTGGAATTAACATTCAATAAACCTGCAAGCAAGTCACCACTAAGCAGTCGAACCTCCAGTGGTATTCCCACACCCTCACTGTAGGGTATCACCTTACTATCAACCCATGCGTTCGACTTTCCGGCGTAAACATCCAGTAAAATTCCTGGAATTGCACCTACATTCAATACATAACTTGAAGCATTGCCACTGTAAGCTGGTAAAGCATATACTCGGAAGTCGGCAGTACCGTAAAGGTTGGGATCAGCGGGGTTGGTTGCATTGGGAGTTACCGTAATCTCTTTAAGATAAGATAAGTAACCGGTCCTGATCGCCGCCACCTTGAATACTGTTCCGGGATTGTTGAAATTTACCTGATAAGAGCCGTCAGCTCCAGTTATTGTTTCTGCCATAAGATTGTCACTGGTATCCCATACCCTGATGGTAACTCCACCTAATCCTGTATTGGAACCGCTTTCAATTACTGTTCCAGATATTATAGGGTCTACCATTGATGAATCACTGTTATTCTCGTCAAATCCTGCCGATGTATCTGATTGTATCCCAGAAATATCTGCAGAAGAATTTACAGGAGTATCACTAGACTCTGCAGCACTAACTGCACTGCAAAGTATCACTGCTAAAATGATTGTCAGAAGAACTGCTCCATGTTTTTCATACTTCACATTTGTCACCTCCTTTTTTGTTTCAAATGGAAATAACTGCTTTAATGCCGTTATTTCGGATGATAATGCATTTGAGTTTAAGATAAGTAAAATGAAGTTAGTTACTTTCAAATTTACATATCTGGTGCAACTCATAATACTAACTGAAGTATCATGCATATCATGTTTGAATAATATCTAATAGTATTTAAATATTATTATTTGAAAATAGTTTAAATCCTCATTAAGCTAATAGAATGCACATATATTTCCTTGATAAAACAATAATCTATTTTAAGATCTATATTTGCAATTAAATTAATTTATGGTCTGATTGACCGGATAATAGGCGTTTGAATTAAGAATTAAAAACCATTTAAAATCAAAGAAAATCTACATTTTTTAATACTCGACTTGGTGATTAATCATGAAATTTAATGGTTAGTGTTGGGGATTAACCCTGTAAAAAGAAATACAATTAAATTTTTCTGGCAATCTTTCATGTATTAATAATGATAGTAGGTAAAATATTTAATATATTAATAATGACAAACAAAATCTCGGGACTGGAACGTAAAAAACAATTTTTTTTGTATATAACAAAAATCAGATATAAAGACAAAAAACAAGTATTTAAGAGGAAAAAATAGCAATTCTTTTTTCTACTTTTCCAAAGGCAAAAATATTCCCATAAAAATTTAAAAGTGGCGCCTCATTATCTCGGTTATTCCGATAGGTGAGATGACATGCAGGCGTCACAGTCAGTGGGCATTTTACCCTTTTCTTGGTGCAACTGACAGAGAACTTCATCAGTTTTCACTTTTCTACATATTTCGCAAACATGTGGTATTATGTCCCGCTGGTTGTACTTTTCTTCCACCAGGCCCTTGGCAAAGTCTTTTATAAGTTTTTGGGTCTCATCGTTGAATTTGATACCGTGTCCTCTTTTATCACTGATGTATTGAGAAACAGCCGGCTGGGTTATATCTAAAAGCTCAGAAATCTCCTTCTGTTTCATTCCCAGGTTCAGGAGTTCCTTGGCCAGTTCGGATCTGATGGTGGGGATAACGTACCACACTACTATTTCACACGGAGGTCTCATTTTAATCACTAATTCCCCTTATTCTAAAATCTTAATTTTATAAAATATTTCATTCATATATCCTTTTTTTTGACAATTCTAATCAATTTATGAGTTTTAAATTCCTTATCTTATTGCACCTATCTTTACTTTAAAATGTAATGTCTTAAATGTGTGTATTATGATAATGGTGATTCTTAATATAAATCTATGTAAATTTAGTGATATTCTTATATCCCTGCTCCTTCTGAGAAAATTTCTTCCATCTCAGTTTTCCGATTTAATAAACCATTAGCTTTCATTACTTGAGATGTAATTCCCAGTTCTTTGATCTGGGCTTCCATTTCATTCTGACGTTTTAAAAGCAGGGTGATAACTTCGGCCACTGGATCCGGTAATTCTCCGTGATCTAGGTCAATGGCGCATTTACGCTGTTCCTGAACCACCCTTCCAGGTATACCCACGCAGGTTGAACCTGAGGGTACGGATTTTAGTACTACTGATCCAGCACCAATCTTAGATGCGTCTCCAATTTTAATGTTACCAATGATCTTAGCTCCTGAACCTATGACCACACCACTGCCCACGGTGGGGTGTCTTTTTGTCTTCTCCAGACTGGTACCCCCCAGGACCACGCCCTGGTAAATCAGTACATCATCCCCCACTTCTGCGGTTTCACCAATAACCACTCCCATTCCATGATCTATAAACACCCTTCGACCAATTGTGGCACCGGGGTGTATTTCAATGCCGGTTAACAGGCGGCTGATGGCTGATGTGAATCGGCCTAAAAATAATAGTTTGTGGTTCCAGAACCAGCTGGCCAGTCGGTGCCACCAGATGGCGTGTAACCCCGGATAGCAGAAGAATATTTCCAGAGTGCTCCGGGCAGCAGGGTCCCGCATACGTACCATTTCCAAATCTTCTCTTATCCTTTCAAACATTATTATTCTTCCTCCTGTTAGAGTTAAATTCTAAATCAGACGGGGTTTTAAAGAAAATATAAAATAACATTCAGCACCGAAGTATTGAATGGATTATCTCCTTTCTTTAGACATTCTAATTTATATTTGAGGGATTGTGTCTTCATAGGTTTTGTAAATTTCTTCGAAAACCCATCCCACACTCAGGTACCGCTCACCGGTATCAGGCAATATGACAACTATTTGTTTGCCTTTGTTTTCTTCACGCTGGGCCAGTTCCACTGCTGCTCTGGTGGCTGCTCCGGATGAAATACCTGCCAGAATTCCTTCTTCCCTGGCCAGTTTTAATAGGTATGCTCCGGCGTCTTCGTCTTTGATGGGAATAACTTCATCAATAAGGTTGGCATCGTATACTTCGGGCACAAATCCGGCGCCAATTCCCTGTATTTTATGTGGTCCTTTTACTCCGGTGGATAGAACTGGTGATGTTGCGGGTTCTACTGCAACTGCTTTGATTTCAGGTTTCTTTTCCTTTAAAGCTTGTGCGAGACCGGTGATGGTTCCACCAGTACCTACTCCTCCCACAACGATGTCCACCTTTCCATCGGTGTCTCTCCAGATTTCCTGGGCAGTGGTTTCCCGGTGGATTTTTGGGTTTGCTGGGTTTTTGAATTGTTGGGGTAGTACTGAGTTTGGTATTTCTGCGGCCAGTTCTTCAGCTTTGGCTACTGCACCAGGCATTCCATCTGCTCCGGGTGTTAAGACTATTTCGGCTCCGAAGGTTGCCAGAAGTTTCCTTCTTTCAATGGACATGGTGTCGGGAATGGTGAGTATTAATCGGTATCCTCGTGCTGCGGCTACAAATGCCAGGGCAATTCCAGTGTTCCCGCTGGTAGGTTCTATTAAAACTGAATCAGGTTTTATGGCTCCTATTTCTTCCCCATGTTCAATTAGAGCTACCCCAATTCTGTCTTTAACACTGCTGATTGGGTTGAATGATTCGAGTTTCACTAAAATTTCTGCATCTAAACCTTCGCTTATTCTGTTTAACCTTACCAGTGGTGTGTTTCCAATGGTTTCAGTTATATCGTTGGCAATTCCTCTTGTTAATTCTGGTATCTTTACCATTTTTTTCACCTTTTATTTTATATAACTCCACTTATATAACTATTGTTATACAACTCATCAAAATAATATCATATAACTATTGTTATATAACAATTGTTATAATTCTCATTGTGGAAAACCCTTTATAAAAGTTTCGGTTATTTGTTGCGTGGTACAATCTTTTGCAAGTTATCATTGGGTAAAAAATAAAAAAGAAATTTTAATACGATATTTCTGGGTTTAATTGGTATTCTGCCATCTTAAGATGTAATTTTGCACTCTGTCAAATATGATGGTGATAAAGATTACCACAATGGCGAGAACAATCATTCCCGCAAGCACACCATCATAATTAGCAAACTGGCTTTGGTACTGGATGTACCAACCGAGCCCAGAACTGGCGCCTACGATCTCAGCTGCAGTTAGGGTTATGAATGATATTATCAAACCAATAAGCGCTCCGGAGAATATTGATTGCATTGAACCTGGCAGCAGTACCTTTTTCATGATGGTTATTTCATCCAATCCCAGTGTCTTGGCTGAGTTTAATATCCGATGATCAATACTAAACACACCGTATATTACACCGACTAATATGGGCCAGAAAGCCCCGATAAATATCAGGAAAGTCGATGAAAGGAAGAAGGAGGGGAGTAATGCTATGGCATACGGCATGTAAACTATGGGAGGAACAGGGGACGCGACTTTGGCGATGGGATAAGCCACATTGTAAACCCGTTTTCTCCATCCTATAACTAAACCAATGGGCACTGCCAGTATTACAGCAAATAAGTACCCGGTACCTAGTATGGAAAGTGAACTGAATATTCCAGTTATTATGTTACTGTAATCCTGGGAATAAACTGCAAAAACTGCTTCAGGTGTTGGGAAAAGAATAGTATCAATCAGGCTTAATCTGGTTGCAACATCCCACAGTAATAACACCAGTCCCAGAACTAGAAAGAGATCCACGGTTTTTTGAGAGTCTTCTCTGTGGATGTATATTTCTATAGCAAATAATAATGTTAATAAGCCCAGTGCAGCGCCAAACAAATTGGTACCTACAGGAATAGAAGTATTGGGCAATACAAATGTGATGGCAAACAGCACGAAGAAGATACCAAACACAAGTAAATGCTGTAAGTTGGTCCTTAATTTGGTTGGAAACCATTGTAATGATTTTTCCTGAAAGCTCATTTTAAATCCCTCAAATGTTTTTCCTGTTCAGCAATGGATTCTAACATCTCATCATGCAGTAGAGAAATGAGTTTTGAACGTAAACTCATATATTCTGCAGATTTTGCAATATCAACCCTGCATCGTGGTCTGGGGAAGTCAACATTTATTATTTCTTTGATTCTGCCGGGGGATGGTGTCATAACCACTATTCTGTCGGAAAAAAACAAAGCCTCATCTACATCATGGGTTACGTAAAGGGTTGTTTCTCGTTTATCACCCCGGGTCCATAGATAAACCAACAAATCTTGCATATAAACTTTGTTTAAGGCATCTAATGCTCCGAAAGGTTCATCCATTAAGAAAGCTTTGGGTTTTATGGCAAACATCCGGGCTATTGCAAGTCTTTGACGCATACCGCCTGATAAAGTTCTAGGGAATTTATCAGCAAACTTGGAAAGTCCCACGGTATCCAGATATTTTTTGGATTTTCTTTTAATCTCCTCTTTACTTAATTTTTTATTGGTGTGTTCAATTGCGAAGTACAGGTTTTCGTAAGCACTCATCCAGGGAAAAAGTGAATAATCCTGAAAAACTATGCCAAAATCTGATCCTGGTTTATTAACTTCTTTATTCTCCACTAAAACTTTTCCTTGGCTTGGTTTTTTGAGTCCTGCTATAATATCTATAAGGGTGCTTTTTCCACAGCCGCTAGGGCCAATAATGGAAACAAAATCACCATCGTTTAATTTAAGATTTATACCGGTTAGTGCTGTAACTTCTGAGTCATCTAATTCAAATTTCATTGAAACATTTTCTATGGTTATATTAGCCATTTTAGAACCTCATAAAAATTTCACGGTTTAAAAAAAAGATAGGGTAAATTAATTAAATTCACGCATCATTTTGGCTGTACTCTGTTTCCAAGGTTTGGTAGTTGGCATTGTTTGGATTTTCTTTTACAATCTGATCCAGAGCTGTTTTATACACAGTTGTGTTAATATATTGGGAAAGATCAGTGTTTCCTGTATTGACATAACCGATCTTATTGAGTATAGCCCAATATTCTAACGTGCCTTTTTTGTTTGGATCTGGTGATAATGAAAGTTTATCATTGTACAATGCAGTTTTTAGCACCCCTTTATCCATATCAACGTATTTAGCAGTTATATTAACGGTTTTATCTGGATTATTTTTGTAGAAATCATAGGCTTTTATCAATGCTCTTTCGTATTTAATCCATTTATCAGGATTTTTTTGCAATGTGGATGTTTTCACGGTTGCTCTGCAGCATGGAAGGTTTGGTATGTAATCGTTTGAGAATTTGACAATTGAAAGATTCTGTTGTTCTGCAGTGTATTCAAATGGTGGCCATACAATACCGGCATCAGCTTTTCCTGATTTAACTGCCTGTATAACATCACCGGGAGTTTTGAATTCCACAATGTTTATTGAACTTTCATTTATTCCAGCATTAAGAAGTGCGGCTTTCCATATAACATCACCAGTAGAAGTTCTTACTGTAGCCACGGTTTTACCCTTGAAATTCTGGATATCTTGCAGTTCTGCAACTTTTCCTGGTGATGATATGACAGCTGAATCTCCAGCCATGATTCCACCTATAACCGAGAGATTTTGACCTTTAGAAATCAAGTTTAGAGGTTCTCCTACCCCACCAGCCATGACATCAATTTTATCCGCTGCAAGTGCATTGTTCTCATCAACAACAGACGAAAATTGGGTTAATTGAACATCTAAACCTTCATCTTTGAAAAATCCTTCCTCGTAGGCTATGAAAACAAGGGCATCACCCGTACTGGGCACATATCCCTGTTTTATAGTGTTTGCACTAGAGGAACTGACAAAATAAGCACCAACAATAACAGCAAGTATAATTATAATGGCTGCAATTCCCACTATTTTTTTATTAACCATATTAATCCCTCAAAGCCTCAAATAGTTCACTTTTCCCATTTAATTCATTATAGTGAGAACTATTAATACCACAGTCGCTCTTTTGATATGATTGGCTATTTTCGTTTATATTGTCAATTTTTTCTAATTTTCTTTTCATTTTCACTATCCTCCATTTAATTGGTTTATATGAAGAGCAGTCTAGACTGAAGAGCGGCTTAAACAATCCATTACTATCGTTATATAACGATCGTTAAATGACTGCATCTTATATAAATTTCACGATTTTTTTTTAACTGTTTAACAGATTTAACCATCCCTTTTTTGAAAATAAGAAAATATATTATTTTTAATCAGGAATAGTCCGTCAATAATCACTTTTCATGTGCAACAAGTGGGATTAGTAAGTGATCCATTTTTAGTATCATGGTTTGCATTTGTGGTTTCATTTAATGATTCACTTTGGTTTGTTGCACCACATTTAACACACGAGGAGTTCTTAGTCATTGAATTAGTACTTGTTCCTGATCCCACAACAGCCAGATAAATTCCAGCTACAAGAACAAGTACTATTATTAAAGCTAAGAAAGTCACATTTTTTTTATTTACCATATCTAATCCCTCAGCTTCTCTTTCATTGTTTGGTGATACTTCATTTATTAAACACCACTTCCTC
>NZ_CP022706.1:567500-575000 GCF_003491305.1 Methanobacterium sp. BAmetb5 | reverse complement strand
TGTTTTCAGTCATGTTTATTTCCCCTTTTCAAGGTAGTACAGTGGATCAGGCTGTTCATACCACCAGTCCTTGTAGCTTCGTGGTGTTTTTTCGCTCAATGTCTTCTGGTAGGACTTGTTTTTAAAGGATTGTAACAGGAAGTTACCAAATGCTACTGCACCAGCATATCCACTTTGAGCGCTCCAGGGATCTGAGTCTCCTCTTAAGGAGTGTATTCTGGTGACATTGTTATCACGTTCCCATGTGCCTCCCTGGAATGGGCAGGTGAGGGTTAGATCGGGGTCCAGATTGGTGGTAACGTTGGCTTGTTCTGCTGCCTGGAATGTGTTAACCATTATATCGAAATCACCCATTTTTTCCACAATATCATCTAGCTGGTCAATCAGAAGATCGTCAAAGTCCTGGCTCATGGCTGCAGGAGCTTGAAGTCCTAATTCATCGAAGAAGGGTAACTGGTTAACTAACCGCCCTTGGCCCAGGGATCCTAAAATTCTGACCTTTTCACCATCTTTACGTAGTTTCAAGAATTCTTCTTGTATTGCCTCCATTTTTGGCACCCATGTTTGGTGCTCTTCAGCTATGAGTTCCTCTATTTCGTCTTCTTTTCCAGTGTACTTCCCGATCTCGCGTAACCACCCATCAGTATTGGTTATTCCAGTTGGGGATGGGTAAAGGAAGTATGGTACTCCATATTTCTTTTTAAGGCCTCTGGAGATGTAGTCTGTATAAGTTGGGCAGATGGGTGCGGTTAAAGCTGCTTCTGAGAGTTGTTCAAACTGTTCAACTGTTGCAAATTCTGGAATGAAGTTCACCCTCAATCCGACCTTCCCCAGAAGTCTTTTTATCTCCAGTCGGTCCTGCCAGGTGTAAGAGAGCATACTGGCTACATTAATCAGATCTTCCTGTTTTTCCTGAGGTTCCCTTACCAGATATTTTAGCACGGCATGCCAAAATGCATCATATCCTGTTTGTACCAGTCTGGAGCGCACGCCTTCACAGTGAATAGGCACAATTTTTGCTTTCACCTGGGGTTGAACTCCGTTTACACTTCCTTCAATATCCTCTCCAATGATTCCAGTGGTACATGATGTGAGTATGAAAATGGCTTTGGGAGAGTATCTCCGTTCAGCTTCCAGTATCGTTTCTTTTAACTTTTGACCAGCACCATAAACAACATCATTTTGCTGTAGGTTGGTTGTAAGCCAGTTAACATTGTATTGTGCCGGTCTTCCTAACTCAACAGGCACACCACGGAATAATTCACGGTAACCAAGTGCACCTGCAGAACAACCGACTGGTGCGTTGAATATCACAACGGCGTCACGGATTGTTGTCACTCTGTTTGAAAGGTAAAAGTTAAGCACACAGCCTCCAGACTGCTGAAATTTTCTTTCGGAACATTTCACGTTTCCTTCTTTGGCGTCTTTTAACAGTTGGCTTGCTTTTCCATAGTATACATTGGTACCATGGGCTCGATGCTCCCGGTTGGGGCATGTGTTCTTACTCAGATCGATTGCTTCATCTGGGCTCTTTTTATCTGGGCTCACTTAATTTCCTCCTATTTCTTCTTGGTATACAACGATGCCTGGATCGAAGAGCGGCTAAAACGATCTAATAACGATCGTTATATAACAATTGTTAAACAATTGATTTAGTATAAATAGTTAACGATCGTTAAATCAGGATAGATCCTTGAAAAATAGCTACTGAAACTAAAGATACAATGATTCGACTTTTCATTTACTTGTATATTCAGTTGAGTATTTTAAAATCATTATTTTTGTAAAAAAGGCATAATTAAAGGGTTTAATCTTCTTTAAGAGTTTATTCCAAGTGTCTGGTCCAATTTGACCTACCGATATCACAATGGAAATAGCGATTTGTTTTTCTTTTAAATCGAGACTTTATAGAATTATCCATTATAAAATTATCTATTAATCCTAAAATCTCCAATAATCAGTCTTTTTTCTTTTTTCTAATTTCTGCCAGTTGTTTTAATGCATCTTCGATAAATGTTGGTGCTATGTAGGGGCCTATGTTATTTTTCAACAGTATATCGATGGCTCCAGGACCAATTTGGCCGGCAAGTACTGCTTGGCAGTCAGATATTAGTTTAACACTTTTTTCCATGGATAATTCACTGTGACCCTCCGTACTGCAGGCCGGTTTGTTTTCTCGTAATTCCAGGAATTTATGGGTTCCATCTTCATCTAATTCGAAAATCAGAAATTGTGAAGCCATTCCAAAATGCTGATTGATATATTTGCCATCACTGCTGGCAACTGCTACTTTTATGGACATTTACTAACACCTTTATTTGTGATAAACATTTAATTTCTTTTACATTTAATCAGATTTATTCCATGTGTTTTCCTCTTTTTAGAGGAATTTCCTAAACCCAAAAGTTTTATATACTAATTTTTATAAGTTAACAATAGTTATATAACAATAGTTATATAAGTAGTTGTACTTACCTGAGTATGACTTTAAAAAACCAATACATTGGAGGAAAAACATGCCTGAAATAAAATTTTTATCAAATCTAGCAGATATAACTGGAGAAAAATCTCTGATAATTGAATATGATGGTGAAGTATCCGGTTTGATTGACAGTCTGGACACTAAACTTAAAGGAAAAGACTTCAAAACCACCATCACTGATGATGCGGGCCAGGTAAAGGATTTCGTTAAAATACTCATCAACGGAAATGACATTCGAGGAACCGGTGGTCTGAGTTCCCCAGTAAAAGATGATGATGAAATAGTTATATTCCAGACTCTGGCCGGTGGTTAAATTTGAATATCGGGTATCTTTCCACTATCTATCACACTTCCTTTATTTTAAAAAGTCCGGATAATAAATTTCTTGACAGTATAGGGGTTGAACTTAATTGGATCCTATTTCCCACAGGCCCGGCAATGATGGAGGCCTTTAAAAGTGGTGAAATAGATATAGGATATATAGGTCTCCCTCCAGTAATGATCGGGGTTGATAAAGGACTGAAACTCAAATGTGTGGCTGGAGGTCATGTGGAAGGTACCATTATGATTTCTGGAGATTCATTCTCTTCTTTCGATGATTTAAACAATCTGGATAAGGTATTAAAACAGTTTGAAGGTAGAAATATTGGAACTCCGGCACAGGGGTCTATCCATGATGTTATAATACGAGACCTCATCCAGGATCGGGATATATCCATCATCAATTATCCCTGGGCAGATTTCATACCCAGTGCCATACAAACTGGTGAAATAGCTGCTGGCCTGGGCACACCAGCACTGGCCACGGTTGCTTCTCGGGAGATAAAATCCAAACTGATAATTCCTCCCAGCAAATTGTGGCCCTACAATCCCAGTTACGGGATTGTGGTTCGTGAAGAGCTCCTAAACCAAGATCCAGATTTTATAAAAAATTTTTTAACTGAACATGAAGCTGCCTGTAATTTTATACGTAATCAGCCACATGATGCTGCAAAAGTAGCTGCTGGTGAGCTGGGTGGCATTGATGTGGAATTTATACTGGAAACCTTCCAGATCTCTCCCCGGTACTGTGCCAGTCTATCGGAAGAATATATAAGATCCACCCTGGATTTTGTCCCGGTTCTTCAAAAATTAGGATATCTGGAAAATAAAATAAAAAAGGAAGATGTTTTTGAGTTGAAATTTATTCAAGAGGTTCATCCAGAACCTTCGCACTACTATCTTCCCTGTGATGTTTCTGATCCAGAGAACTGATTTCCTGATCAAAAAGGGTTAACTTATTGGCCAATCCCCGGAAGTAGGGTATGTACACTCGGTGAATGGTCAGACGGTTGGGATTGATATTTTTCTCTTCTAAAACTTGTTTTAATTGTTTGACTTTTTCTTTAAGATGGGGATACATGAGATCATCAGGATACTCCCCTAAGAATATGCCGTCTGCACCATTTTCAAGGGCGTAAAGGATGTGTTTCATCATCAAACGATTCGATGATGGAACTTTAATTATCCGGATAGATTCAGGATAGGTTATTTTATTTATTCCCATGTTATCCGCAGCCAGATATCCCACACTGTCCAGGAAGGTGAGTATTATACGTTCACCATCCTTTTTGTTTTTAAGAATACCGGATATGATACCGAATAATTTTTCATCAGCATTCCCCTGGATACTGATGGCTTCTTCTGGACACTGAGAAAGACAGATACCGCATCCCTTACAGGCAATGGGGTCAATGGCCAGATTATCTTCCTGGATATAGAATGCCTTGTACTTACAGGTATCCATACATTTTTTGCATAGATTACATCGAGAGGTGTTGATGGTAGCTACGAATGGTTCCACCTCCAGGTTACCATTCATCAGTTCTGCCACCTTGGCTGCGGCAGCGTTGGCTTGGGAAACACTGTCGGTAATATCTTTAGGTCCCTGGGCAGTTCCACAAACGTAAACACCTTCCACATCAGTGGTGACTGGTTTTATTTTGGGGTGACTCTCTCTGATGAACAGGTCCTCAGTTAAACCTACGTTCAGTAATTCTGCAACCTCTTTGGTGCCCTCGGAAGGTTCAATAGCCTCGGACAAAACAACCATATCTGTTTCTATTTCCAGTGGAGTTTTTTCCAGACTTTCCTCTACCCGGACCACTAATTTTTCATTTTTCCAGGTAACTTCACCGGCCCGGCCCCTTATCAGTTTGATACCTTTATCCTGACCGTAACGCATGTACTTTTCATACATTCCCGGAGTTCTCATATCGGTGTAACAGATTATGACTTCGGTTTCAGGGTAGTAATGTTTTATAACGTTGGCGTGCTTCATGGCTACCATACAGCATACCTTGGAACAGTAGGGATTGCCATCTGGTTTATCATCACGGGAGCCCACACACTGTATCATTACCACTCTCTGGGGGACCTGGCCATTGGAGGGTCGCAGTAGCTGCCCTTCGGTGGGACCATTTACCCCGGTGATCCGTGCCAGTTCCATCTGGGAAATCACATCTGGGAACCTTCCGTATCCATATTCTGGTCTTTTGGACAGTTCAAACCGGTTATGGCCAGTGGCTACAATTACCGATCCCACGTTAAGGGGCAGGACTTCAGTTTCCATGGAAAAATCAATGGCATCCATTTTACAAGTTTCCTGACAGGTTCCACAGCGGATACAGTTTTCTTCATCAATGGTATATACATCAGGAACTGCCTGGGGGAATGATTTGTAAATGGCTTTACGGATGGTCATATTTTCATTCCAGGAGTTGGGCACTTCCACGGGACAAACCTCGGCACAGCTTCCACAGGCAATGCAACGCTCGGCTTTCACAAAACCGGGTTTCTTCTCCACTATTAAATTGAAATTTCCTGCTCTGCGCTCAGCCCTTAAGAGTTTGGTTTTGGTTAAAATTTCTATATTTTTGTTTTCCACGGCCTCGTTTACCAGTGGGTTTAAAAGGCACATGGCACATTCTTCGGCCAGTTTCTCCGGGGAGAAGACCTTACCAATTTTGACCATGGATCCACCAATGGTGGATCTTTCTTCAATGATCCGGGTCTTTATTCCCTGCCGGGCCAGTGAAAGGGCGGTGGTTATTCCGGATATGCCCCCACCAATAACTGCCACACTTTTTTTGGTACGTCGCAGTAACGGGTCAATGGGTTCTGAACACTTTGCCTTTTCAATGGCTGCACTGGTTAAGGAAATGGCCTTGTCCGTGGCTTTTCCTTTATCAGAGTGTACCCAGGAGCACTGCTCACGGATGTTGGCCATCTGCATAAGGTAGGGGTTGAGGGGTTTAACATACTTCTGGAATGTTTTTTCATGGGTAATAGGTGAACATGCCGCCACCACCACCCGATCAAGGTCTCTGTCGATAATGGAATCTCGGATGAGTTTACGGCCATTTATTGAGCACAGGTTCTCGAATTCTTCCACTACTGTGGCATCTAAGGAGGAGTGGAGTTTTTCCATATCCACGTTATCTGAGATGTTACCACCGCAGCGGCACAGGAAAACACCTACCTTAAGGTTTTCCTTGGCAGGGGTTGAAGTTAAATCTTTTTCATTCAAATTAACCAATCTCCTTTGGGGTTAATAATCAAGTGAATAGTAAATAGATCTAGTACTGATTTTTGATTAAGGCACAGATTCTTTTTTAAATATAACCTTTTTTTAAATACAAACAAATATTCTCGGGTAACAAATAAAACAACATGTTTATATCAATCTTTTTTTTATTTCATTACTGCTGTTTAATTATTCAAATTAAAATACAAATTATGTATTAACTATAGTGAAGTTTCATATAATTAAATATTTGCCAATTGATGATGAATTTATTATTTAGATATCTGATTGGACATATACTAGAACAAATTATCATGATTTTAGTTACTTATACAATTCACGATTACAACTCTTAAAATTTAAAGAAAAGCATTTTAATCTAATTTTAGCTTGTAATCCTAACCGGGGACTTTTTTGGTCATGGATTGTTTCCTGGTTAGGATATGAAGCTTATGGCAGAATTTTTGGTTTTATGGTTTGGATCAATTTTTCAAGATAAAATATTCACCATAACATCCTCATTCAATTGGATGATACATGACAAGGCAGAGAGGATGATTTTTTTAAAATGGGAGGTTATGGTGATATTATCCCAAAATTTCCGGGGTGAATGGTGATAATATAGATCTTTTTCACCCATCTTGGAAATAACCATTGTTAGCTTTATATTAGTTATCTACACATAGTAAAACACCTCTTGAGGAGATATAATAGTTGCGAATGGATTTTTATCTTCTTTGATTTTATTTATCTACAACTACACATTTCTTAGCACCTCACAAGGGGCTTTTCATCTTTAAGGGTGTGAATTATTTGTACTATTTTTCTCCTTAAGGATGGTTATTATTTTTTCAGTACTTAATTGAGGTCAGGGTAATAAAACGACCATGCGTTTGTCTTTTATAACGATCGTTATAATTACCCCCACTATAACAATTGTTATATTCCTATATAAATCTATCGTTGGGGACTAAAATAAAATTGAATAGAATAATCCTGCTAGGAAAATATGGAGATAATGGAATGAATTTTAGAATTGATAAAATGAAAAAGAATGATGGCTTGATGTGTCAAAAATCTATTCTAAAGCGGTAATATGTGGAAATGCAAATTTTGAATTAAAATTACCCCTTCCAGAAGTATGGCTTAAAAAATGCATTTTAGGAAGTGTTCTGGTAGTACGTGAAGATCATTCCAAAAAAACTGATCCCATACGGGGATGGGGCTCTTTATCTTCAGTATCCAATAGGGAAGTTTACTGGGGAGTTGTGGAGGATAGTATCTATGTGGATCCGGAATATCAGGGGATGGGTATAGGGAATCTCTTGCTTGGAAATTAATCGAATTTGCTGAAGAAAAAGGATTCTGGACATTACAGGCTATTATGTTTGCTGAAAATACAATAAGCATTGATCTACACAGGAAATGGGGATTTAGAGTGGTTGGCACCTGT
>NZ_CP022706.1:545000-562500 GCF_003491305.1 Methanobacterium sp. BAmetb5 | reverse complement strand
CGGGTTAAAAATTGATGAACCCGCTTAATGGTCCATCTTCATTTTTTCACTTTCAACTGAACTTTCAACTGATTCAATTCCTAGCTTTTTCAGGAGCGGTTTCAACGGGACAGTATGTGTTTGAACTCCAACCACTTTATAGGGGTCTGCCCCCATGTTCAATGCTAAGAACTGGGATATGTTCAGGTGGAATATGTTGAATTTAACATCCAGTTTCTTTTCAATTACCGGCTGATAACGGTCAAACTGCATCTGACAGTTGGGGCACATGTGGAGCATTATATCGGTTTGGTTTTCCTTAAGACTAAGGAGTTTTTCAGCAGTTACCTTGAGGGAAAGTTCGTTGTTGGTGAAGCGTTGACGGAAACCAGCACCACAGGTGAGTCTCTTCTGATCGTACCAACCCACAGTGTCTACACCGCAAGAATTAACAATTTCATCAATGAGCATAGGATGTCTGACTCCACCAATGGTATCTTCATAGTGCACTTTACAGTAGTGGCAGGCATGGTGAGTGGCAATATTAAACTGCGAAAAATCCAGCTGGGAGGATTCTTCAAATATTTCTCTCTGGTTATAAAGAATTTCTGCAGCATGGAAGATGTTTTTATGGGGGTCGATATCACCCTTGTGATAGGCCATTTTACCCAGATCCGCATCTTCCAGGAGTTCGTTGATCTTTTCACGGGCTTCATCATTTTTATTAAGGATCTCGGCAGATTTCTTCAGGATAGCATAGCAAGTGGCACACATCACTGCTATGTTGGGATTACCCGAATCCCGGGCAACCCAGAAATTACGGGCAGCCAGGGCAGTGGTGGAAAGCTGGTCGAAAAGATCGTAATAGTGTCCCAGCCCAGTGCAGCAGGACTGTCGTTGGTCACGATGGTATCCTACTCCCAGCTTATCAAAGAGGAAGGCAGTTGATGATTCCACACCAGGATACTCCACACTCACTAAACATGATTTGAACAACAGAATATCTTTATCAGGTATTTTCTTCATGGGGATCCCCTTATTTTCTCCATTTTACGAGTGAAACCCGTTATTTTGAGAATTTCGTTTATTTCTTCAACGGAATCTTCCGGCAGGGTCACTGGTCCCAGTCCTAATTCCTTCCGCACGTCATCCAGGTTCATTTTAAGATCAAGCCATTCCGGTCCAAAGTCCTTGATCAGCACATCGAAAAAAGCGGCAGGGATAGAACCTATCCCTATTTCCAGGAAGCTATCACCGTAGGTTAAGAATGCAGAAAGCCTATCAGTTTGTTTTCCTTCATTAATAGCCTTCTGTCTCAGGATCTGGTTTACCACACTGGCGCTGTTGTTGGCCGGACAAACACTGTTACAAGTGTAACAGTAGAAACAGTTCCATATATCATCATCATAGATGACACTTTCATCTCCATCCAGTACTCTTTTAACCATTTCTCGGGGATTGTAATCACTGTAACGCGCCCCAGGGCACAGTGAAGTGCACATTCCACACTGTATGCATTTAAAGAGTTCAAGGGAAGGAGAAGCTTTTAAATCGCCAATTACTTCTTTGGCAAGTTTAGAAGAATCTTCATTGAGTTTGAGAGTTCTCATTACCAAATTACCTCTTGTGAGTTGTATTGTCTCTTCTTAAGTGATGGGCTTATTTACCCTTATAAATATAATCCATAATTTTTAATAATTATAAATCATTATCTGCCTTTAAAAATGTTAATTCTTTAGTTGAACAGTCTCCTGAATAATATTTTTGGCCAGTCTTTTGGCCAGTGAGGTTATAGTTAATATGGGTGGTCGTCCTGGTGCCTGGGGTATAACACTGGCATCGGCGATGAAAAGATCTGTTATTTCAGTTTCCAGGGACCGGTCAACTACTTTGCCCATAGCGGCAGTTCCCCCGGGGTGTGCTCCTCTTATAGGTGTAGCCACAATTGAAGAAGGATCCACACCGATCTCGGTGAGTATTTCCACAGCTTTATCATAACCTTCGGTTAATAGTTTCAGATCCCAACTGGTCAGGGTTTTGGTAATGGAGCCATCATCATTCAGGGAACCATTGGCTTCATCGGCAATCTTAACCATTAAACCCACCACATCATCATTCTGGGCAACAAAGCCCTTTTCTACCATTAAATGGATGAGCTGGCTGGAGAAGTGTGGTGATAGGAAGTAAGCTCCAAATTCTGATTTAATACCCATCGGTATCTCCTGATTCAGTTTAGCATCTTTTAGAAAACCTCCCACAGTGATGAATAAATCCGTGAAGAGGCCTTCGCCCACTCCGGCTGTTATTTGGCTGTTTATTAAAATTTTAGGAGTATTCAGTGCACCAGCAGCGAGTATGACCTTCTGGGCCTGGTAGGTTTTAGTATCTCCCTGGCTGTCAACACCCTCCACTCCGTAACACTTCCCTTCATTTTGCAGTACTTTTTTAACTGTAAAATCAGGTACCAGTTTGGCACCGGCCTGCACAGCATCGTTAACAAAGTCTGTGGCGTCCCATTTTGCTCCACGTGTGCATCCCGCAATACAGAGACCACAGTTATTACATTTGGAATAATCAATGAATTTGGGCATGGGTTCTACAAAGTAGCCCAGTTTTTCAGCAGCATCCCATATTTTGCGGGTTACAGGCCCAGTCCGTGTCTGGGGAAGTGGACCTACCTTCAGGTCACGGCTGGCTTCCATGAGTTCTTCAAAAAGTTCCAGATCATGGATCTTGAACTGGGCGGTGGGTGAGTTGGAGTAACATGTGGTACAGGCGTAACAGGCATTGGCCAGTGAAACTGGGGTTGTTCCCCCCACACCTTCAATGTACATCAGTTCTCCTGGATATTTAAGGAATTCGTATTCTGGGATTTTTACCTCATCCTGGTTTAGAATAAGATCAGCAGTTTTTATCCCGGTGACTGCAGAACCAGAAGGTATAAACTCTCCTTTTTCCAGTATTAAAACATCAAGACCTTTAATTGAGAGCTCACGCGCTACGGTTGATCCGCCGGCGCCTGTTCCCACTACAATAACATCGTAAATCATAATCTATCCCTCACTACACTCCTAACTTATTATAATAATTTCTAATGAGTTTTTTGAAGTTTTATTGAATAATTAATGGCACTCTATTTCTAATTATTATAAGGAACTAGTTTAATTTTCTCTCAAATTAAACCCCTTAAAGGTGTTATAATGGATTTAAGTAATGAATTTAAGCCTATAAATTGATTAAATCCTCTTTAAAGATTTTTTTATTAAAATTAATTCTTTCGGTCTTCTATAACTATGTTTAAGTCATTTAATTTGCTTCGTATTTCATCTGAAAGCTCATAATCTTTTTTTGCTCGCAGTCTTTCCCGGACTTCAGTGAGAATATCCACCAGTTCACCAGTAACATCCTCATGGGATTTATTTAAAACAAATTCAAAACCTAAAATGTTACCAATTTCGTTTATAAATTCTTTAACATTGATTAATGTGTTTTTTGAGATATTTAATTCGTTTATATCTCGGTTCATGTCTCTTATAAAATCAAAAAGGGATGAAAGGGCAAATGGTGTGTTAAAATCATTGTCCATGGCTTCAAGGAAATTTTCTCGGGTATCCTGGAGTAACTTCTGGTGTTCTGTGTCTTTGGTACTGTTTTGGGGAATATCACTTTTTAGAAGGCCATCAATGGTCTCGGTAAGTTTGTATATTCTTTTAAGCCCATTCTGGGATTGCTCCAGTATTTCCTGACTGAAATCAATGGGGCTGCGGTAATGGGTGGAGAGGACGAAGAAACGGAATACCTCTGGTGGATATTCTTTCAGCAAGTCTTTGATGGTGATGAAGTTACCCAGTGATTTGGACATTTTCTCACCCTTCACATTTAAAAAACCGGTGTGGATCCAGTAGCGGACCATGGGTTTTTTCCCTGAAACTGATTCCATCTGGGCTATTTCGGCTTCATGATGGGGGAATATTAGATCCAGCCCACCTCCATGTATGTCGTACTGGGCTCCGAAGTATTCTTCAGTTATGGCGGTGTCTTCTATGTGCCATCCGGGTCGTCCTGTACCCCAGGGAGAATCCCAGTTAGGTTCATCATCTTTCTTTTTCCACAGGGCGAAATCTCCAGGGTTACGCTTGCTGGTGTCGGGGTTGATGCGGTGAACATTAAGATCCTCAAGGTTGCGGTTAGAGAGTTTACCAAAGTCGGGGAACTTTGATTCATTGAAGTACACTCCATTTTCAGTTTCGTAGGCGAATCCTTTATCCAGGAGGGTTTCTATCTGGGCAATGATCTCCGGAAGGTGTTCTGTGGCCCGGGCGTAGAGATTTACATTTTCCACACCCAGTGTCTCCATATCTTCAATGTATTTATTTTCAAATTCCCGGGCTAGTTGAATGGGTTCTGTCCCGGTTTCAATGGCTCGTTTAATGATTTTATCATCCACATCAGTGATGTTTTGCAGGTAAAAAACACTGTAACCTCGGTATTTCAGGTAGCGGGCAATAACATCAAAGGAAATATAGGTCCGGGCGTGACCAATGTGTGAGTTATCGTAAACTGTTGGCCCGCAAACAAAGAGTTTCACCCGGTTTCCTTCGCGTGGTTTAAAAAGCTCTTTTTTACGGGTTAGAGTGTTGTATACTTTTATCATGTGATCACGTGATTGATACTTTAGATACTGTTTATTTGTTATTAGCCTCTGATTGACTAAGTATTAACTAATAATTGACTAATTAAGTCAATAATTGAGTAATTTAATAGATAGGGCTTTAGCTATTCTTGTTAATAAATAAAAGGCCGAGATTGGGATTTGAACCCAAGTATCGTGGTCTGCAGCCACGCACCTAGCCGCTCGGTCATCTCGGCAAAAAACGATTTTGGAATTTAGTTATTTTAGCGGTACTACCTAATGTTAACAATTGTTATATATAAAGGTTGTTATCAATTCACCAAACCAGATTCATATGAATTCCACTATTTTTGTTTTGTATCAATTACCAAAACCGATTATAGATATTGATTTTAAATTTTAAGGACTTATATTAAATAAAAATTGAATAAATATATGGTGGTATTTATTCAATTTATTTGTAACTTATTCGACCTTTTTTCCGGCTTCAGGGCCAGGCTGTACCGAGTATATTTCAGTTAATTTAATCACTATGGCTGCTTTGGGATTGAGTTTGGTCATAACGTTCTGAGCCCATTCCACCACTTCGTCGAAGATTTTACCAGACTCAAATATCTCAGCTTTACCTTTAAACTGGTATGGATTTTTTTGGGCATCCTTGGTCACGATGGCAACGTTAGGGTTTTCTTCAATGTTCTTCCGGGTTTTGTTCATGTAGTTGTCAGCGATCAATATACTTCCGTTGTCAATGGGCCGGGCAAAGCCAATGGGAACCACGTTGGGAATTCCTTCGCTGCTGGCTGTAGCCAGGAATACTAAGTCTTTTTCTATAGCTTCCATCATTTCTTCAGTCATGGTCATTGTATCACCAAAATTTATATAACTATTGTTATATTATATAAGTTATGTTATATAATTAATTGATTTTCCAGTTGATTTAATTTGCTAAATGTAGGGGGCTGGTGTTATAAGTAGAAAAGTTAGGCTCTAACTGGTATGGGGGACAAAGTATAAATAGTAAAATAATATAACAATTGTTATATTTTCTGGTGGAGATATATTTCAGCATGGTTCTTAATAAGAACAAGGTTAATACTAAAATTCCCTCAGAAAATCATTAAAACTCCATAATACGATATATAAATGTAGAATATGGGGAAAAATGGAAGTTTAAAACAAAATGGAGGAAACCAAATGACAGAAAAAAACAAGAAAGAATTTGGATTAAGTACATTGGGGTTGCACGTAGGACAGGAAGAACCAGATCCTGCAACTGGAGCAAGAGCCGTGCCTATATATCAGACAGCAGCATACGTATTCAACGATGCGGATCATGCAGCCAACTTATTTGGCCTAAAAGAACTGGGTAACATCTACACCCGTATTATGAACCCTACCAACGATGTGTTTGAAAGGAGAATAGCCGCTATTGAAGGTGGTAACTCTGCTTTAGCTGTAGCATCTGGGCAGGCAGCAACTACCTATGCATTACTCAACTTAAGTGGACCTGGGGATGAAATATTATCTGCAGACAATCTCTACGGTGGAACTTACCAACTGTTTAACTACACTTTCCCAGAATTAGGCAGGAAAGTTAATTTTGTGAACTCTGATAAACCCGAAGAATTCGAAGATGCCATAACTGATAAAACCAAGGCCATATTTGCAGAATCACTTGGAAACCCAAAACTCGACGTGCCAGATTTTGAAATCATCTCAGACATCGCCCACGAAGCTGGAATCCCCGTGGTAGTAGATAACACCAGTGCAGTAGGTCTGGTGAAGCCTATAGAACACGGAGTGGACATCACTGTTTTATCCGCAACCAAGTTCATAGGAGGTCACGGAACATCAATAGGTGGAGTTATAGTTGATTCCGGTAAATTTGATTGGAGTAATGGTAAATTCCCCGGATTCACAGAACCAGATCCAAGTTACCATGGATTAGTTTACTGGGATGCTTTTGGAGACTTCCCAGGGTTAGGTAATGTGGCTTTCACCTTCAGAGCAAGAGTAAGATTACTCCGTGATCTTGGAGCACAGGTGAGTCCTTTCAACACTTGGTTATTCCTGCAGGGACTGGAAACACTGGATCTGCGTGTGAAACAACACTCCAGAAATGCACTTACTGTTGCTAACTTCCTCAAAAACCACCCAAAAGTCAGCTGGGTGAGTTATCCTGGACTGGGAGAAGATTCAGCCCATGAAGTAGCTTCTAAATATCTTAAAAAAGGATACGGGGCATTACTCGGATTTGGAATTAAAGGAGGTCTTGAAGCTGGTAAACAGTTCATAAACAATGTGGAACTACTCTCGCATCTGGCTAACATAGGAGATTCTAAGAGTCTGGTTATACACCCTGCATCAACCACTCACCAGCAGCTAACCACAGAAGAACAGGCAGCTACAGGAGTAACTCCTGACTTCATAAGAGTATCAGTTGGACTGGAAGATGTGGAAGATATCATTGCTGACATTGATCAGGCATTATCACGCATTGATGTAGAAATCGATGATGATGATGTTTCTGAAGAAAATGACAAGTCAAGTGTTGACAAACTAAAAGGATACATCGGTGTGTAAGATGGATTTTCCTAAAATTAACTATGATAATATAACCAATATTAGTATAGTTACATGTAAACCTACTCAATGTGGGACAAAAAATGAAAAAAGAATCTGTTGGCGTTGTAGAAACTAAATATTACAGCCTATCTGAAGAATTAATATTGGATGGTGGAGACAGTCTAAAAGATGTTACTATAGCCTATGAAACCTATGGGGCCTTAAATAAGCAAAAAAGCAACGCTATTTTGGTCTGTCACGCCCTCTCGGGTAATGCCCATGTGGCAGGATGGCATGAAGGAGACCGGAAACCTGGCTGGTGGGATAATATAATCGGCCCGGGCAAATGCCTGGACACCGATCGTTACTTCATCATCTGCTCCAATGTACTGGGAGGATGCCAGGGATCAACCGGACCTTCATCCCAAAATCCGGAAACAGGGAAACAATACGCATTAGAATTCCCTATCATCACCATCAAAGACATGGTAAAAGCCCAGAAAAAATTAATTGACCACCTCCAAATCAAACAACTATTCTCAGTGGTAGGTGGATCCATGGGTGGCATGCAGGTCCTCCAGTGGTGTGTATCCTACCCGGACATGGTGAGATCTGCCATACCCATTGCCACCACATCCTATTCATCACCCCAACAAATCGCATTCAATGAAGTGGGAAGAAGAGCCATAATCAGTGATCCCCACTGGAATGAAGGTAATTATTATGAAGGAGAATTTCCAGACAGTGGCTTGGCCCTAGCCCGTATGATCGGCCACATAACTTACCTCAGCAACGAATCAATGTATGAAAAGTTCGGAAGAAGACTCCAGGACAAAGAAGAGTACAGTTTTGATTTTTCCACAGACTTTGAGGTGGAAAGCTACCTCCACTACCAGGGAGACACTTTCACCAAGAGATTCGATGCCAACTCCTATCTCTACATCTCCAAAGCCATTGACTACTTTGACCTGACAGAAAACGGAACAGTATCCTTATCCGAAGCACTCAAAGATGTTAAAGCCAGAGTATTAGTAATATCAGTTGATTCAGACTGGCTTTACACGCCAGCTGAGTCTAAAGAAATAGTAATGGCCTTAACTGCCAATGAAGTCGATGTCAGTTACTGCCAGATCAAATCCAGCTATGGTCACGATGCATTCTTACTAGAAGCAGGACAACTCAGCTACATTATAAATGGATTTTTCAGTGAAACCCTGGTGGTAGATGTGATGACCCTCAATGCAGCCACCATAACCGAAGATTCCAGTATTGAAGAAGCAGCAGAGTTAATGCTGGATGAAAAAGTCACCCACCTACCGGTGGTTTCCGAAGACCGTAGAATGCTGGGAATTGTTACAGCATGGGATATTTCCAAAGCAGTAGCTCTCAAATATGATAAACTCGACCAGATCATGACCCGTGATGTTGTAACTGCACTTCCACAGGATCCAATTGAATTAGCTGCACGGAAAATGAGAAAACATAACATATCTTCGCTTCCAGTGGTCAATGATCATGGAAATGTTTTGGGTCTTATAACCACGGACCACATAAGCACCCTCATTGCCGGGGACAAATATTAAACTGGGCAAATATTAAGAATTTTAAGGTTCATATAGTATGATTGAGAAAAAGTTTTAGAATTATTCAGCATTAATAAAGGTTATTCAGAATTAATAAAAAAAATAAGGTGATATAATGAGTTATATGGATCATTCGGCAACATCACCCGTTAACCCGGAAGTCCTGGAGGCCATGCTACCCTACTTCACAGAATCATTTGGGAACGCCTCTACCTTATACGCTCTGGGAAGGGAAGCCAGAACTGCCATGGAAAATGGCAGAAAACAGGTGGCATCACTTATAGGTGCTAAACCAGAAGAGGTGTACTTCACCAGTGGAGGCACAGAATCAGATAACATAGCAATAAAGGGAACTGCCAGCAAACTGAAAAACAAGGGCAACCACATCATAACTAGTGGTATAGAACATCCTGCAGTGGAAGAAACCTGTAAATACTTGGAAAAAAATGGATACCAGGTTACTTACCTGCCAGTGGGTGAAGAAGGCATAGTGAAAGTTTCTGATGTGGAAGCAGCAATCACTCCGGAAACTATTTTGATTACGGTGATGCATGCTAACAATGAAATCGGCACTATCCAACCAATAAAAGAGATTGGTGCACTGGCCCGGGAAAAGGGTATTTATTTCCATACTGATGCTGTGCAGAGTGTGGGTAAGATTCCAGTTAATGTGGGGGACATGAACGTGGATATGTTATCCATATCTGCCCATAAACTATACGGACCGAAAGGAATCGGGGCATTATATATCCGTAAGGGAGTCCGAATTGACCCATTACTCCATGGTGGAGGTCATGAGAGAGGTATGCGCCCGGGAACAGAAAACATTCCCGGAATTGTAGGTTTGGGTAAGGCCTGCCAGATAGCCGAGGATAATCTGGAAAAGAACATGGAATACGTATCATCATTACGAGACAGATTAATACAAGGAGTCCTGGGGAACATTGAACAATCATACCTAAATGGACATCCCACTAAAAGACTTCCCAACAATGCCAACTTCAGATTTACAGGCATAGAGGGAGAATCACTGGTACTGCAACTGGACGCCAAGGGAATCAACGCTTCCACTGGTTCAGCTTGCTCATCCAAGAAACTGGAACCATCCCATGTTCTGATGGCCATAGGGCTTAAGGAAGTGGATGCCCATGGATCACTGCGCATAAGTCTAGGCACAGAAAACACCCCCCAAGATATTGATTACACCATCGATGCAATTGATGAAGTAGTTGAAAGACTAAGGAGCATGTCTCCGCTCTGGTGTGCAACACCAGAAGATGCATAAAAAAAAGATTAAGAAGGTGATGTTATGTACAGCGAAAAGGTAATGGACCATTTTTCTAACCCCCGTAACGTTGGTGAAATAGAAGATGCCAGTGGAGTGGGAACCGAAGGAAACCCGGTGTGTGGTGACCTGATGACCATCTACATCAAAGTAGAAGATGAGGTTATAACCGATATAAAATTCAAAACATTTGGTTGTGGGGCCGCAATTGCCACTAGCAGTATGATAACCGAGATGGCAATTGGAAAAACATTGGATGAAGCTCTGAAAATCACCAGAGATGATGTAGCCGAAGAATTGGAAGGACTCCCACCGGTGAAGATGCACTGTTCCAATTTAGCTGCTGATGCCTTAAGGGCGGCCATCGCCGATTACAAAATGAAACAGGCTGAAAAAGAGGTTGAAAATTCTTCTGAGGATAAATCCTCAGAATAATTATTATTTCATTTTAAACCTCAAAATAATATTATTTTATTTTAAAAATCCGATGATGAACGTCTAAAGGATACTACCATTTTCCATGACTAACCATTCCCCCCACTCTAAGCAGGTTTACCTGGATCATTCTGCCACATCCCCTCTTGACCCTGAGGTGTGGAATGCAATGGAACCTTATTTTAGCGATTCTTTTGGAAACGCTTCTACTCTTTATTCCCTTGGGCGAAAAGCCAGAACTGCCATGGAAAAGGCACGTGAACAGGTAGTATCTCTAATAGGTGCCCAACCCGATGAAATTTACTTCACCAGTGGAGGCACAGAATCAGACAACATAGCCATTAAAGGTGCCTCCCGGCACCTGAAAAACAAGGGAAACCATATTATAACTTCTTCCATTGAACATCCCGCTGTTTTAGAAACCTGTAAACATCTGGAAAAAGAGGGATTCAGGGTAACATTTTTACCGGTGAATGAGGAGGGAATAGTTTCCTTAAGGGATTTAAAAGATGCAATCACCCCTGAAACTATTCTGATCACGGTGATGCACGCCAACAATGAAATCGGCACTATTCAACCAATAAAAGAGATTGGTGCACTGGCCCGGGAAAAGGGTATTTATTTCCATACTGATGCTGTGCAGAGTGTGGGTAAGATTCCAGTTAATGTGGGGGACATGAACGTGGACCTGCTGTCTATATCTGCCCATAAACTCTACGGGCCGAAAGGAGTAGGAGTCCTTTACATCCGAAGAGGGGTTCAAATTGACCCATTATTCCATGGGGGAGGTCATGAGAGAGGTATGCGTCCCGGAACCGAGAACATTCCCGGAATTGTAGGTTTGGGTAAGGCCTGCCAGATCGCCGAAGAAAACCTGGACCATAACCAGGAATATATTACCCAATTAAGGGATCATCTTATCAAGGGAGTTCTGGAAGCAGTTGATGATGTACAGTTGAATGGCCATCCTCTTAAACGATTACCTGGTAATGCACACTTCAGTTTTAAAAAAGTGAGGGGAGAACCATTAACTTTCCTAATGGATGCCCAGGGGGTGGAAGTTTCCACTGGTTCAGCCTGTTCCACCAAGAAAGTGGAACCATCCCCTGTCCTCCGGGCAATGGGTTTGGATGAGGAAGCGGCCAATGGCTCACTCCGGGTAACACTGGGAAAGGAAAATACTCCAGAAGATGTTGATTTAGCTATCAAAAACATTAAATTAGCAGTGGAAAAACTCAGAACCCCGGCCAGTGTCCAGGGAATGACGGAAATAGTTCCCATAGAACGTTACAATGCTTTGTTTGCCCCTGAAAAATCATTTAAAACCTTTACTCCACCTTCAACTCCAGGGTTAACTCCCGGGGATGATGAGATTGTGGTTGATGAACAGGTAAACCTAATTATTAATGAAAAATTCCGAAGGAGTTTCTCCATAAGTCCAGATGCCCTGGAAGATTTTACCAGGGGTTATTTACTCGGAGAAGGCCTGGTGACCACTATTAATGGTATAAAAAAGATAAAAATCAATAGTCTGGATATTAACGTGGAGATAGACCTCACTGACTTTGATATAAAGGATCTGGTGGTTGGTTCAGACTGTTTCGGTGGATGGAGGCGCAAAATCGAAACCATAAACCGGGTGGAATCCGAATTTACATTATCTCCTGATGATATTTTCCAGGCCATTGATGAGTTAAGGGATGAAGCCCGGGTCTGGCAGAACACCGGAGGCACTCATGTTGCGGGCCTGGTTTACCAGGATAAATTCATCACCCGTGAGGATGTAAGCCGCCACGTTGCCGCAGATAAGGTAATAGGTGCTGCCGCACTGGCAAAGGTTGACTTTTCCCAGAGTTTCATGGTTTACAGTGGCCGGATGCCCGCGGACATGATGATAAAACTGGCCCGGGTGGGAATTCCCATTATAGCCTCCAACGCAGCTCCCACATCATCGGGTTACTCTGTGGCCTTTAAGGCAGGAATAACCATGATTGGATTTTTAAGAGGGAGTCGATTTAATATTTACACTAATCCTCAGCGGGTATCGCTGGAATGAATCCTTTTTTGTTCTTTAAAACAAGTTCAATCTTCAAAAACCATGAAAACCATGAATATTAAACCATAAATATATTATTCACGACATCATTTTTAAAACAGTTCGATTTATATATGATGTATTTCGTATATTTAACTATCCCTGTTACCGATGTTTTAAGATTATTCTCCAGTTTCATGGAGGTATTAAGGAGATTTCTAGATTTAAATGGGAATTTATTCCGTTAATGACTTAAAAATGACTTAAAACTAATATACAAGGAAAGGGGATGAACTCGAAAACTGGTGATTAATTAACATTCAAGTGGTGATTTGATGGATCCGAACCAGGAAAATGCAATGCTAATATTGAAGGCAATGGTGGAAGGAAGTAGGAGACGGGGTAATGGTGATGTCATAAAAAGATTAACCAACCTTAGTTTTGATGAAATTAACAGTGCTGTGCCCTGTCTTGAAGATATGGGGCTGGTGCAGACCTTCCCTGGAAGGAAAAAGTTAAGGTATGATTTTTTCAATGTGACTCTGGCCCCTGCGGGTTACCAGTACTACCATGACCATTTTGGAAAAATAGCGGTTATTGAATAAGTTTTTAAAGAGAATAATCAGCTTATTCATTTTTTCTTATTTCAGGTTAAAACTCCATTCCACATACTTTAATTTATTTTTAGTTCATTTTAATGTGAAATACCATAAAAAAAAGAAATTAATTGTATTATATAACTTCATATTACCCAAATCTCTTTTTCAAAGCTAGTATGACTGCTACCATATCCTCTGGGGACATACAATTCAGAGCATCCTCTAATTCATCCCATAACATTCCCTTAAAGTTATCCACAAAATTTTCAACTTCACTTTCACTCATGCATGTTTCAGCCATGGTAAATCCCCCTCTTAATTCATTGTTCATTTCTTTTAATTCCTTGTTTACTATATTCTGTTGGGGAAATTATTTATTTTTTGGGGAGTATTATAATTAAAGATAAGAAAATTGGCAAAGATAAGAAAAGTGGGCAGACTAAATAAATTTGTAATTTAAATCAAATTAAATAAATCAAAATGAATTAAGCCCTTAAATAATATTAATAATCCTAAAACCTTTCAATAATCTAAATTATCTAAATTATCCTTCAAGTCTTTGAATAGCTTCATCAAAAAGTATAATAGATTTTTTAAGAATCAGATTAACTGAGTAATTGCATTTTGAACTTAAGTGGATGGAATTTTGGGCTTTACCTGGGGATCCGATTAGTGTCAGTGGATAGTTGCGGCAGACTTGGGGTCGGAAAGTGTATATTGCGCATTTATTGCTTTCTGGGTCAATGAATTTGCAGGGGTGGCTGTCCCTTATTTCGAAATGTTGGGGGAACTCTTTGTTGCGAATGATTTCCTTCTCCAGATCTGAGTTGAAGGTAAGTAACAGGTTGAGTTCATCTTTATGAATGAAAACAGATTCAGATTCCCGGCAGCATCTTCCACAAACAGTACACCATTCTTCATGTTCCATGGCTAATTCATAGTTTGATGGACCATCTAATGTATCTAAACCCATTATGTCTGCCAGTTGTATGATCTGCTTAAGGTCCCCTTTAGTAACCCCTAATTTCTTGTACTTTTTAACACTTCTTTTCTTTTTCAATCTATTGAATACTGCTTTTTCCAGGAGTTCAACCTCTTTAGTAGTGTTCATTCCACAGTCATCAGATTCCAATGATCTGGTTCTGAGGATTTCAAACAGTTCTTGATCAATTAAAAGATCTCTTAACATGTCCCTGCACTCATTTTTTTCTTATTAGGTCCTGATGGTTGTTCAAAAATATTTTAAGATGATTAATGAGTGGGTTTCTAATTTAATAGATAATCTAAATCTTATTACCTATTCGAATCTTTGAAAGTAATTTTAAATTCTGTACCCGGGTTATTATCCAGATCAATACTTCCATCTATCTGTTTGGTTAAACTGTTTATCATTTGCAGCCCCAGTGAATTAGTGTTTCTAAAATCTATCTCTTCTGGAAATCCTACACCATTATCCCGCACGATCATTTCGCATAGACCACCATTTTTACGGAGATCTATCTGGACTTTACCATTTCGGCCATTGGGGAAGGCATGTTTAAAACAGTTGGTAATAAGTTCGTTGGAGATTAAACCTAAAGGTATTGCATTGTTAATATCCATTTTTATGTTTTCTACATTCATTTCTAGTTCTATAATCTCTTTCTGTGTGGCGTAGGTATGTAAAAGCTCGGCGGATAATGTTTGTAAGTAATCACCGAAATCGATGAGTTTAAGATCAGTGGACAGATACAATCTTTCATGGATAAGGGCCATGGAACGGGCACGGCTCTGACTTTCCTTGAATATTTCCCGGGATTTCTCATCTTCCAAGTACCCGGCCTGAAGATTCAACAGGCTGTAGATAATCATTAGATTATTTTTAACCCGGTGATGAATCTCTTTCAGGAGTATTTCCTTTTCTGCCAGAGAGGTTTTTATTTCCTTCCTCAACTGAAGGTTTTCTTTCCAGTGTTCCAGTATCTTTTCCGGAGTTTTTCCACTGAGAAATTCATGAGGAGGGATGTAATAGAAGTTTTCATAGATTTCACTGCCAATAATGGCTAAAGGGTGGGTTTCTAGTATTTCCATTAAGATTTCAGGGCCAAAAATACGGGCATCATATTGGCAAATAGCCAGACATTCGTTTGTTGGAAAAAAGTTGTTCAATTTTGCTTCGTATTCAATGAGACGTTCTGATCCGGGGAAACCTCTTAGTGTCCAGGACATTTCACCAGTAACGCGCAGGGCATTATAACCTTCTTTTAGGGCCTTTCCTGTCTCATCCGAAAGCATTTTGATCATCTCATCTGGATCAAAAACACCGTCTTTCATATACGAGTCAGTCACGGTCAGAATAGATAGTTGCCCATTATGGAGGAACTGGTCAGCGTCTACTCCATCGTCCTTAAGGTAATTAAGAACAGTTTCGGCGGTGTTTTCATTGACAATGTACAACACCTTTTCGTTATTTTCAAGTCCTAATCGTAAATAAGGAGTTATAACACTTTGGTGTTCTTCATCAGTCTCATAAATACAGCAAAGATGATTTCCTGGTTTAAGGTCTTCAATTTTATATAATCGACGTCCTTTTTTCATTTTCGCACGACCGAAGACATGGAAGACATGAAAAAAATAATTTTCCTTATGTCAATATTTACTTCACCCTATAATCGTAAAAAGTTATCGCTTACTAAAATAATAGGGGTCCATAAACTAAATATAAAAAAATGGTTAGTGGTTCTAGCCCCCTTAATGTATTATAATTTAGGGGTTTATCACTTTATTTAATATATTTAAGTGATTTTAAGTAAGTAATATTAAAAGGGGGGTTAATTACCATCCCCTTTCCTGCAAACGCTCATTTTCGGGTATTTCGCTTATTTCCAGGCCGGGCATGGCATTTCCCAGATCTCGGCTAACTTCAGCAATTATTTCTGGGTTTTTGTAGTTGTGGGTGGCTTCCACTATGGCGTTGGCTACCAGTGTGGGATTTTCTGATTTGAAAATTCCACTACCCACAAATACTCCGTCTGCCCCGAGTTGCATCATCAGGGCGGAATCAGCAGGAGTGGCCACTCCCCCAGCAGCAAAGTTTACCACTGGTAGCCTTCCCTGTTTCTGGGTCTCTTTCACTAGTTCCAGGGGCGCTTCCAGTGTTCTGGCCACGCTCCAGAGTTCCTCTTCGGTTTTATTGGCGAGTTCCCGGATGGTTCCCTGGATCACCCGCATGTGACGGACTGCTTCCACCACGTTACCGGTACCTGCCTCTCCCTTGGTACGGATCATGGCGGCACCTTCATCAATCCTGCGGAGAGCTTCTCCTAAATTCCGTGCTCCGCAGACAAATGGTATGGTAAATAACTTTTTGTTTATATGGTATTTTTCATCGGCAGGAGTTAGGACTTCGCTCTCATCGATCATGTCCACTCCCAGGGTTTCCAGGACCTGGGCCTCTACAAAGTGGCCGATTCTGGCCTTGGCCATCACCGGGATACTCACGGCATCGATTATCTCCAGGACCTTGGAGGGATCGGCCATCCGGGCCACTCCACCGGCAGCCCGGATATCAGCGGGGACCTTTTCCAGAGCCATAACTGATACTGCACCAGCATCCTCAGCAATAGCTGCCTGTTCAGCGTTAACAACATCCATAATCACTCCGCCTTTAGTCATTTTGGCGAAGCCCTTTTTCAGTACTTCAGTTCCATGTAACATTATTAATTCTCCTTTATTCACGCTAGATATATTTTTTTTTGATTATAATTTCTTTTTTACAAAGATTAATCGTTTATTTACTTACAATACACATTAAAGTGTATTAAAATTTTTTAATAAGCCCATAGGGATTAAAAAGATAAGGTAGAAATAGGATTAAATAGGATGGGGGGAATGTTTATTTAGATTTTAATGTATTGAAATTTCAAGTAGTAGAAAATTCAAAGGATCCTGATTTTATCTCCAGTTTTAACCTTTCCTCCAGTGATAGCCCGGGCGAAGATACCTTCCCTGGGCATTATACAGTCCCCTGCCTGTTGGTAGATGGCACAGCGGTTGTGGCATTTTTTACCGATCTGGGTAACTTCCAGTATGGTTTCATTCCCCACCTGGATCCGGCTACCAAGGGGAATGGTGACCAGTTCTATGCCAATGGTGGTGATGTTTTCGGCAAAATCACCGGGATGCACATCCAGCCCCAGGTCCTTCATCTTATCAATACTCTCCTGGGCCAGGAGACTAACCTGTCGGTGAGTTAGGGAGCTGCTATGAGCATCACCCATCAGTCCATGATTCTCTTTAACCACACCTTCCTGGATGTTAATTTTACGGGTCTGCTTTTGGGGACTGGTACATACCGCAACAATTTGACCGGATTCTGTTTTATTTGTGTTGTTCATGGTTAATCTG
>NZ_CP022706.1:272500-525000 GCF_003491305.1 Methanobacterium sp. BAmetb5 | reverse complement strand
TATTAATCCTCCCTCAGGGGTTCCTATGGCGTAGCAGGCAATTGAAGCCAGAAGTGTCCCGGCGGATGCATCAGGTGAACATACGATATTCCCCTGGAAGAATCCTCCGGCCAGATCTCCCCCGCGAGCCTGGATTGACCTGCCAATTACATCAGCCCCTTTAACACCCGGAGCTTCGGGAAGTCCCATCCAGGTGTCGATGAGCACGAAATTCAACCAGGAAATAACAGCGGCTATTACTATTCCTAAAATTTCATTCATGGGATTCCTCCGATTCAGGTACGGGAACCACCTTTTCTAAAATAAACTTACTGAATAAAGCAGTGATGATCCCGGTGATTAAGGCCACAATGTATCCCTGGTAGCCTAACTCATATACTATGGCGTAGAATCCAATAGCTAATACTGCAGTTGGGAATACTGCGCTTATGGTCCAGGATTTCCTCATAGGTTTTTCTGGAAGCAATGGTAATCTTAAAATAACGCCGAGTATCAGTGCTGCCGCCAAGGCAATGAGGTAACTGATCACATTAGCATGAATAATCATGATAAATAGGTGGTCTCCTTGATCTATATAAATGTTTTTACTTGAGGATATTATGTGGGTTATTACTGACAGGGTTTCCCCAATTTCTGTGAAATTCCGGGACAATGTTAATGTTCCCTTGAAAGGTGAGTTAACTGTTAAAAAAATTATCTTTTAGTTTTTAATATCATTAATGTGGAACCTTTAGCTTCTTATTTATTACATTTTAGATTGAAATCTATTAAACTTATGGTGCCTTTACTTCAAAATAAATGATTTACAATATTTAAATCAGGGTATATGATTGTTATAATTAAATATATGGGATTGTTTTTGTCCATTTGGCCGCCTAAAATAATATTTTTTTTAAAATGTAAAGATATTATGAATAAAACATCCCTAACTACGGGATAACATAGATTTAAATAGTGATTTCCCTTAATTTTTTGTATAAGTTTATAGGTAATGGTATTAAATGTAAGATAGGATAATGGGGTAAAAATGAAAGCGTCTTTAAATGATTTAGGTAAAAAACTGTTGAAGGATCAGACTGACAGAACCACGATCCAACTGTTTAGATACATTTTTGTGGGTGGAGCAGCTTTCATAGTTGATTTTGGCTCTCTGTTCATACTCACTGACTTTTTAGGTGTTTATTATCTCATTTCAGCCGCAATAGCATTTATTTTAGGGCTATTTGCAAACTACATTTTAAGTGTAAATTGGGTTTTTAACAGAAGGACTGTGGAAAACAGAACATTTGAATTTGGAATATTTGCCCTTATTGGAATAATCGGTTTGGGATTAAACGAAGTTATTATATGGTTTTTCACAGACAACCTCCAGATGTATTATTTGTATTCAAAAATTATTTCCGCAGTGATAATTTTATTCTGGAACTTTTTTGCACGTAAATTCACATTATTCCGATAATTTATTATTAAATATTTTTCAGGGGAAAATTAATGGTTGATACTACTAAAAAAGCAATTATAATTGGTGCAGGCCCGGCAGGCCTCACTGTAGCCTATGAACTCTTGGATAAAACTAATATCAAACCTATAATCTATGAAAAAAGCCACGAAATTGGAGGAATATCTAAAACCATTACTTATAAAGGTAATAAAATTGATATTGGTGGTCACAGATTTTTTTCAAAGTCAGACCGGGTCATGGATTGGTGGATCAATATTTTACCACTACAGGGAGCTCCCGCCAGGGATGATATTGCGGTCGGACGTGAAGTACCCCTTTCCCAAGACTTTCAGAAAAGGAACATAGGTTCTGTGGACCCAGAAACTCATACTGCACCGGATCCGGAAAATGCAGATGAGGTAATGCTCAATCGCAGTAGATTGTCACGGATATTCTTCCTGCGAAAGTTCTTTGATTATCCAGTATCTCTTAATTACAATACTTTTTCTAATTTAGGACTAAAAAGAACTTTAAAAATAGGTTTAAGTTACATAAAAACATCTTTTAGTAAAATTAAACCTGAAAAATCTCTTGAAGACTTTTTTATCAATCGTTTTGGTGTGGAACTATATCTTACCTTTTTCAAGGACTACACTGAAAAGGTGTGGGGTGTTCCCTGTAAAGAGATCACTGCGGACTGGGGATCCCAAAGAATAAAGGGACTTTCAATTACCAATGCAGTTATTCATGCTTTTAAAGAGATATTCACCCAGGATAACTCTATATCTCAGAAGAACGTGGAAACCAGTTTAATAGGTCAGTTCATGTACCCTAAGTATGGTCCCGGACAGCTATGGGAAAAAGTGGCAGAATTAATTACTGATAAAGGAGCAGAAATACATCACGGCCAGGAAGTAGTGGGAATTGAGGCCACAGATGACAGAATAACTGCTATTAAGGTAAAAGATGAGGAAACTGATCAACTAAAGAGAATAGAAGGAGACTATTTTTTCTCCACTATGCCAGTTAAAGATCTTATCCACTCCTTTGGGGAAGAAGTACCACCAGAGGTTTCTCTTGTAGCCCAGGGCTTAATGTATCGTGATTTTATAACCGTGGGTCTACTTCTCAATGAGCTGAATATAAAAAATCAAACCAAATTGAAAACTGTTAATGATCTGGTACCTGACAACTGGATATACATTCAAGAAAGAGATGTCCAGGTGGGCAGACTTCAAATTTTCAATAACTGGAGCCCTTATCTAGTAGAAGACGATTCAAAAGTGTGGATTGGTCTGGAATACTTTTGTAATGAGGGTGATGAAATGTGGGAAATGTCTGACGAGGATTTTACCCATTTTGCCATAAAAGAACTTGAAAAAATAGATATTATAGACAGTAAAGATGTTATTGATAGTGTGGTTATAAAGGTGCAAAAGACCTACCCTGCATATTTTGGCACCTATGATCAGTTTGACACAATTAGGGACTACACGGATAGCTTTAAAAACCTATTTTTGATAGGAAGGAATGGTATGCACCGTTACAATAATATGGACCACTCCATGCTCACCGCCATGAATGCGGTGGAAAATATAATGAAGGGAGTAAAATCCAAGGAAAATCTATGGGAAATAAATGCTGAAGAAGAATATCATGAGGAAAAAAGATAAATTAACTCTCGGAGTTTAAATAATTTCTATTTATCCCATGGTAAGCATGGTTTACTGAAATTGAAAATATTTCATAAAATTTTTTTCATCCATATACAATCAAAAATATGGATATTGTTAGGGAAATAATAATAAATAAGATAATTATTAGTTTTAAATATTTAAATTCATGATTTAATTTCTTATTATAAAAAATAAGTAACAAAAGGGGCATTACTGGAATAAAGTACCTGCTTTGTATACCTAATATATAATTAACGCCTACTTTGTTCCAAGTTATATATATTAAGGTAGTTGTGATAGCTAAAGTAATAAAGAATGTGATTAATGATATAGATTTTTGTTCAATAGTTACGTTTATCTTATTTTTATCCAGTAGTGGCACTGCCATTAAAAATAGAGTATAGATGCACACTAACCATAATGGTAATGGGTTTTCAAGTGCTCCAATAGAAAAATTACCGATTAACATCGTCAAATGAAGATTAATATTGTATAGATAAGATTGCAACACTATTGTAAGGTAGTTAAAAGGATTATGAATAATTATTGAAATCTGCTCAGTAGTTGATACACCTGGAACATGACTAGGTATGTACAGCCCACTATTAATGGCACTCCATGTTAATATAAGCAATGAACCAACTGCAAATATTAAAAAAATATTAAAAAAACGTTCACGTCCATTTTTGAATTTGTTTTTAGGGATCATGAAAAATAGGAATATTATAATAAAATAAGTTGGTTTAGTAAGACTAACTAGAGATACTAGTGCCAATAAAATGTATTTGTCTTTTGCAGTGATTTCATTATTATCCAATGATAATTTAAAGAAAAAAGCCACGGTTAATAATACTATTCCCATTGTAAAACTATCTGCAGAAAGTGAAGACGCTTCAAAAAGGGCCATGGGCATTAATGATATTAAAAGAAAGACCCACTTATGAATAGGGGTCATTTTAATAGCTAAATAGCACAGAAAAATCCATAACAGTAAATTTGCCAATCTACCCATGTAAAGCAGAATTATTGGTGAAAAATTGAATAATTTTCCAATACTGATTGCAATTGCCGAGGCTAAATAGGGAAGGGGAGAATAGCTAGCAATCGCGATCCCAGATATATCATAAAAAACTCTATCATTACTATTAAACGGGAGATATAACTCCGGCGATAATGAGTTTATGGAAAAATTGTTAAATGTAACTATCACACTTTCTGGAACATAAATTCCCGCACCTTCACCAACTTTAGTTATTTTTAGATGCCCATCACTGATATCTAGTGTTTTGTAAAAATGTGGCCCTTCATCAGGTACCATGAAGGGAGTAAATATCAAAAATATTAACCCATAAACTACAGCTATTATTAGAAAAATTTTTTCCGGTTTAGCCTTATTAATAATATTAATCATCAGTACTATTAGTAATCATCAATTTATAAAGTTAGTGTCCTGATAAACCTAATAAAGCAGACTTAACCTTAAAATATGTAAATTGTATCTACAATACATTTTGATGCTTTAAATTCAAATCAGAATATTCAAGGGGCTACCAGAAATCCCGGTAAAATCCTAGAAATTATTATAAAAAAAATAGCAAGTGGTGTAGTTACTTTCACAGAAATGGACAATAATAACTTCAGAAAATAAATTCACATCATCTAAATAAAAAGTTATTGGTTATATGTAAATAAAAGAGAATTAGGGAGTCCTATTCTCTTTATTCATGAAATAGTTTAACTGGTCCTTCAGTATATCATTCAGACTGTAATCAATTTTACTGCCTAATTTCTGGATTTTATGGGTGTCGGCAAATAAGATTGGAACTTCCGCTGGTCGGAATCGGTCTGGATTGAAATCAATCAAAACTTTTCCTTGTTCGGTGTCCACGTTGATTCCTTTATCTTCCAGTTTGTATTCCAATTCATTTTCCAGGATTAACTGGTCAACTTTGGTTTTAGGGAACTTAATACCAAAAATAGGGCTTTCATCAACTTCAGTGGGGTCCTGGATTTCTTTACCCCCATTTACTGCTTCGATTTTGTTCACATTCCATCCTGCTTCTTCTAAACCAACCAGGATATAGCTGAGAACAGAGTTAGTGCGCATGGAACCCTGGTTGTATACTTCTCCAGAGTGTCCCTTTTCTGCAAGTAACAGGTATCCCTGGACAATATCCTTTACATGGGACCAGTCACGCAGGGCATTGAGGTTTCCAATAACAATACGGTCGGTTTCACCAAATTTAAGTTTCATAATCTGGTTGGTCACTACGGAGGTAACGAACATGATCCCTCTTCCAGCTCCTTCGTGGTTAAATGCCCGGGAAACCACAGTATCCACACCGTAAGAGTGATAGTAATTGCGCATCAGATAATCCCCGTAAACCTTAGACACGGCATAAGGAGACATGGGTCTTAGGGGGTTAGTTTCCTTTATAGGTACTTCTGGTATCTCTTCTGGTTCGGGGAAAATTGTTCCGTATTCTTTTTTAGCATTTTCATACTGTTCCTGGGAAGATAGCACCAATCCATATTCTTCACTGGAACCAGCAAAGACAATTTTCGAGTCCTGGTCTTTAATACGTAAAGCTTCCAGCAGGTTAGCAGTTCCCATACAGTTAATGTTCTGGGTTTCCTGGGAGTTATGGAAGGATCTTTCCACAAATGATTGAGCAGCCAGGTGGAAAATGTAATCTGGCTCAGACTGGTCAAGAGCTCCAGATAGAGAGGTTATATCGGTAAGATCCCCTTCAATCAAGTTCACATCGTTGCTGATTCCACGGTCGATGATGTTTTTAGCTGTTGTTCCATCAGCCCTTCTTCTAATCAATCCATAAACATTAGCTTCTCGGGTGACGAGTTCTTTAGCTAAATAAGAACCTGCAAATCCACCTATACCGGTTATAAGAACATTTTTGTCTTTCCAATTCATGTTAATACCTCTTGATATGGTTAATATAAGTTAAATTAAATTGAAAATTCTCTACCACTATTTAATTAATTGAAGTATAACTTATTTTTTCGGTTTATTAATTGGTTTAAATCAGGATTTTAAAAATATTATTATGGTGTTGTTTTTTCATATATGGCCACCACTCCAAATGTTTTTATGATATGATAACCTTGGAGATTGGGATGGGATTTATTGGAATCAAAATAATAGTAAACCCCGTTTTTATGCAGATAGTCAGCGAATTCCTCGGTATTATTGTAATTTTTTGGATACGCTCCAGTGGTGTCTTGGTGGAGATACCAGGTTACTGCGTTGGGGTAATCCGAACCAATTACTTTACTACTGTAACCGGGGTCATATCCTTTAATCCATTCACTGGCATTGTTTATATCCACGGTGAATGTTTTTTGGGGGGTGTGTCCAATGTAGGTAGCGGTAGCTGATGATAAACATATTAATGCTACCATTAAATAAATCCATCCGGATTTAGAATTTAGGCCTTTAATTCTAGGTTTTAGTTCCCCAATAAATTGACTTAAACCCAAAATTATGAAATAAGTAAATGCCGGGGCCATGGTGATGAAATATCTATCCACTTTAAAGGGTAAAATGCCGTGGAATATGAAATAGGCACCAAACCAGGATAGAAACATCAGGTCCAGAGCTAATTTACTATCCACTTCAAATTTTCCCCGGGCCATAAATCTATATAAAAGATACACCAAGACCAGTAAGAAAATTTCGCTCAGAATTAGAGATTTATTATAGAAACTGAGAACTAAACCCATGAAGAGAACTAAAACCACGATGAGCTTTCCTAAATTGGCAAGATTGGCCCGTGAAATATCATTTTCCTTTCCAGTGCTTAAAACCCGGTAAATATATGAAGAAATTCCCATAACACTTATTATGGCAATTATATATGCCAATACCGAAGGAATACCTTCAGAAGGATTCAATAATTGACGGTAAGTGCCCTGAACTGGTCCTAACGAGATATAATTCAACGAATTCTGAAGGAAATATAATAAGTTTGAGTTATAAGCTACATCTTCCACACCGGAGGATGAAGAGGTTACAACATCAAAAAACAGTCCGAATAGGGCACTGGTGTCCAGCTGCAGTATGAAGTATGTGAAAATGGCCAATAAAACTCCAAGCTCTATTAAAATTCCCAAAATAACCTTCTTTTTCATGTGGAGAATCTTTTTAACCTGGTTTAGATTAGCCAAAATGTAGAAAATCATGGGGACGACTATCAAACCCGCAGTGTACCTGGTGAGTAAGGAGACAACCAAAAGTGGCAGTACCAAAAACAAAAACTTTGAATCCTTATTTAATCCAATTACCAGGAAATAAAGTGCCCAAATTGAAAAAACAACTCCTGGAAGATCTATACCTCCACTTACAGCCCAAGCCATTATCACTGGTAAGGAAATGAAAATTAAACTCCCGGCTAAACTCTTGGTAGGATCGAATCTCTCCTTTAACAGTAAATATAATCCAATGACTCCTAAAATAAATATTAAACCACTTATAAGGAATATTACATCCACGGAAACATATCCCATTCTGAAAACAAGGGAGGTCACTACGGGAATCAGGGGTGGTAGGTGATTAACAACTCCACTACTTCCCATATTTGCAAAATGAAGGGCATTATTCAGATAGTTGAAAACATCCCAGTAAGGAACACCTATTTTTATTTGAACCTTCAAAAGATAAGCAACCAGCACTCCTGTAATCAGGATCAGTATGGTCAGTGGTTGGTGAAGCAATTCACCTAACTTATCAAAAAAAGATCCATTATCTTGGGCTCGGTCCAATATACCACCAGTCGGCACTGTTAATTTTTCCACAACTATTGATTTTTAACGAACCACTGCACAGTTTCGCCCAGTTCATCAGCAAAATTGATGGATGGTTTAAAGTTTAATACTTCTGCTTTGGAGACATCAGCTAGGGAATGTTTTATGTCACCGGGTCGTGGTTCCTCGTAAATGGGGCCCATATTTTTACCCAGTGTTTGGTTAATTACCGGGACCAGCTGATTGATAGTAGTTCTTTTTCCTGTGGCTATATTATATGCACCCGTGTAATCTGACAGGCATGCTCTTAAATTTGCTTCCACAATGTGTTTAACGTATATGAAGTCCCTACTCTGTTCACCATCACCAAAAATAACTGGTCTTTCCCCCTTCAATATACGGCTAATAAAATGTGGAATTACCGAAGCATACTGTGAATTAGGGTCCTGCCGGGGGCCAAAAACATTAAAATATCTAAGGGCAATGGTGGGTAATTCATAGATATCCGCAAACAACTGACAGTACATTTCTCCCACAGCTTTACTCAGGGCATAGGGTGAAACTGGTTTAAGGGGGGTGCTTTCAGATAAAGGTAAGTTAGTGTTATCACCATAAACAGCTGCTGATGAGGCGAAAACCACCTTTTTAACTCCACTGTCACGGGCAGCTAAAAGAACTTTCAGAGTACCTGTGATATTTACTAAATTACACTGGATAGGATCAGCTACACTGGCCGGCACACTGGCCATTGCTGCATGGTGGAAAACATAATCACAACCTTCAAAGGAGTTTACCAGATCAATTTCTGTTATATCCCCCAGATCCAGGCTAATGTTACTGAAATCAAGGTGTTTGATATTTTTTATACTACCCGTGGTTTCATTGTCCACAATAACCACTTCATTTTCTTGACAGAGCCTCTCCACCAGATGGGAGCCAATAAACCCAAGACCCCCAGTAACTGCTACTTTCTTATTTCTCATAATAATCCTCTAACAATATAAAGTGATGATCTATCTTAACCCTATTTTTTGATGAATCTAGTTTACATTTACCAGAATGAAAAGTGATCGGTAAACATTTTTTGTTTCCGGCAATTTATATAAATCAAATTGAATTTTATATTGGCCTGGAGAATTTTCGGAAAAGTTGAATGGTATTTCAATTTGTTCATTGTTTTTGAGGGTTATTTTCTCATTTTTTAATGTTTTGTTATTTTCCGTAATTTTAAGCAGATAGTCTGAATTCAAATTTTCATGGTTAGAGACACCCACAATAAGATTACCAATTTGGTTAACGTTTAGATTAGTGGGATAATCACTTGCTTTCCCTTTTGTTCCCAGTAGGTAGAATTCTGTATAGTTATCACCTTCATTGGGATTTAATATTATATAAAATATTCCAATGATCCCTAGTATTATGCCAATTATTATTATTATGGAAATAAGTCCTTCAACCTTCATGGAACACTCCCTTAGTAATGGTAATTATATTTATAATTAGTATTTCACTTCCGTAAATTTTTATTCTCAATGTATTGAATTTTTTTTAACTCTGCCTGTGATTCTTTTTGTTAAAAAACTAATGTCTGTAGAGACTAAAGAGAAGTTAATACCTAATATAATTAATTAAAATTAAATAGTTTTCGTGGTCTTGATTTGAGTTGCTGGAAAAATAAAAAAAATAAGGGGCTAAAGCGATCTTTGGGCATTGATAGTGGAATAGTAGCTATTAAAAGCCAATTGCTATCATGTTCTTGCTTGGTTTAAGATTGCAGTTGCCATTTCTAAAATATTACCGCTGGTTACTAAGAAGTTGTATCCATGGTTGATCAGGAACTGGTCGGGATTATTCAGTCCATCAGTAGGCACACCTTTTGAATTGTAGCCAGAATCTGGTAAGTATGTACTGAAGTCATCGTCGTGTGCTCGTGGAAGGAAGTTAACACCGCCATTTAATTTCTTAGTTGGTAAATTTGTTATATCAACTGCCGGTGGTGAAATCCAGATGGAATAAACTTTTCTAGCTCCTTTAATACCCAAATAGTAACTTTGTGCCATTGCATAGATAGTTCCAGCGCAAGCTCCTCCATAAATGTCGACTACTAATGCATCTTGAGGTACATCTGTATCACGCAGAACACCATTTTGTGTATCAGGACCTACATCCCATCCAACAGCAGATATTCCCCATGACTGTAATATACTAGCTATGGATGCCAATCTAGCCCAATCTCCTTCAGTAGTTGTGCTTATCCTATCGCTGGTAAGGTAAACTGGTCTTGCCCAGGGTTTCATTGCGGCGAAGGCTGCTTTGTTTCCGCTGGTGTTGTAGTAGTCGAGGATCATGCTGTACATGTATACGAGGTTTTCGTAGCGTAGGTATGTTCCTAGGCTGGTTTTGTAGGCGAAGTCTGGTGTTTTTCCGCTGGTGTCCATGTAGTTTTTGATGTCGTTGGCTATTTTGAGGTATTCTGTTTTGGGAATGTTTCCGGCTACTATGTTTTCTAGGGGTTTTGTGGGTGCAGTGAAGTTTTTTAGTGTTACGGGGTTGTTGTTTCCGTTGTTGATTTGTATGGTGGTAGTGGCTAGTAGTTCTAAGAATTGAGGCATAGTAACGTTGGTCGTGCCAATGAGTACAGTTTTTGGTAACAACCGGGTTGTTTCTATGGTATTCCTGACTGAGGTTGCTGCTTGTTTAATTTGGTCTATGGTAAATGTTGCGAGGACTGGTTGAGATACAACGCTCCATGGTTTCATTGCTGCGAAGGCTGCTTTGTTTCCGCTGGTGTTGTAGTAGTCGAGGATCATGCTGTACATGTAAACTAAATTTTCATATCGAAGTTGAGTTCCTATACTAGTTGGACTAACATAGTTTGGTGTTTTTCCAGTGGAGTCCATGTAGTTTTTAACGGCATTGGCTATTTTGAGGTATTCTGTTTTGTAGATGTTTCCGGCTACTATGTTTTCTAGGGGGTTTGTGGGTGCGGTGAATGTTCTTAATGGTATGGGTTTGTTGTTTCCGTTGTTGATTCTTATTGTGGTTGTGGTTAGTAGTTCTAGGAATTGTGGCATGGTAACAGTGGTAGTGCCGATTAATACATTGTCGGGTAGTTTGTCGTAAGTTTCGATGTAATCTCTGACTGTGGTTGCTGCTTGTTTGATTTGGTCGATGGTGAATGTGTTAAGTACGGGGAGGTTGACTATGGTTATTGGTTTCATTGCTGCGAAGGCTGCTTTGTTTCCGCTGGTGTTGTAGTAGTCGAGGATCATGCTGTACATGTATACGAGGTTTTCGTAGCGTAGGTATGTTCCTAGGCTGGTTTTGTAGGCGAAGTCTGGTGTTTTTCCGCTGGTGTCCATGTAGTTTTTGATGTCGTTGGCTATTTTGAGGTATTCTGTTTTGTAGATGTTTCCGGCTACTATGTTTTCCAGAGGGTCTTTGGGTGCGGTGAATGTTCTTAGGGTTATGGGGTTGTTGTTTCCGTTGTTGATTTGTATGGTGGCGGTGGCTAGTAGTTCTAAGAATTGAGGCATAGTAACAGTGGTAGTGCCGATTAATACATTGTCGGGTAGTTTGTCGTAAGTTTCGATGTAATCTCTGACTGTGGTTGCCGCTTGTTTAATCTGGTCTATTGTAAAGGTAGTTGTTGGTTCTCCTGCGGCCATATTGTCATTAGAAGGAGAATTACTTAATTTTGATTGATCAGGATTATTTGCATTACTTGTGTTTGTATCACTTGTGTCTGTGGTAGTCGTGATATTAGCGGTTAAATTAGTGCTTTCGTTGTGAGATAGGTTTCCGTCTTCGGTTGCGGCGTAAGTTCCATTGATACTTACAACAGCTATTGCAAGTAGTAGCACTACAAAAAATATCTTTTTAATTTTATCGCCTCCAAATCAAAATCCCTTTAAAGTATTAAAAATTAATTTTACAGTATTTTTATGTTATGATTGAATACTTTTTAAGGATTTCAAAAAGTCATTTAGACGTATATTAATATTAAAAATTCGTTATTATATATATTTGTTGATAGAAAATTTGAAAATAAACATAATTTGGGGCATTTTTATATCTTAGAACAGATTAAGATGGGGTAAAACTCAAAGTATTAAATTTCATTTTTCAGTCATCTTTTTTTTAAACATTATCTCGTTCAAACAATTATTTCTCTAAAAAAAAGCCTTTGATGAGTGATTAGAAGTGGGGAGTTGATGCTATAAAAATGTAGTTAAAAAGCTAATTCAGAATAATTTAAATGTATTCAGCCATTAACATTTGAAGTGATTTTAGGTAATATTTTATGAATTTCAATCCCTTAACTTTACAATCCTTAATTGAAAACCTTTATAAGACATAATCTAATCATCCATACTAAGAATGATAAGTTGAATTCATCTATTGATTAATCCAAGATTAGATTAGCTAAATGCCAAATAATTTCCACTTACATCACATTGTATTGAATGAGGTATTATCAATATGAGCGTAGCACGTCGTGTAGCAAAAAACACTACAGCATTAATATTATCTAATATTATAGCTTATGTGTTCACTTTTCTTACAACTGTATATAGTGCAAGATATTTAGGGGTTGAAGGTTGGGGAATCATATCTATAGCACTTTCTATCACTGGTATTTTTGGTGTATTGACCGATCTTGGTTTATCAAGTCTTACTGTAAGAGAAGTTGCCAGAGATAAATCATTAGCGGATAAATATTTTGCAAATACCACTGCAATAAAAATTGTTTTAGGAATTATAACATTTGGAGTTATTGTAATAGTTTCTTATTTAGCAGGTTATTCTCAACAGATTATTAATGTAATTTGTGTTATGGCAATTTCTACTATATTAGGTTCGTTTACTGGCGTATTTTACTCTATTTTACAAGCTTATGAAAAAATGGAATATCAATCTTTAGCTACGATTATAAGTAATGTTATAATGTTGGCTTTAACATTATCAGTAATATATTTAGGATTATCTGTTGTCGCTTTTGCGTCAGTGTATGTTATTGTAGGCATATTTGGATTTTTATATATTTTCGTTATTTATGTGAAAAAAATCTCTTTACCCTACTTAGAAATAGATATTAATTTTTGTAAATCTGCATTTAAAGAAGCCCTGCCTTTTGCAGTAACAGGAATATTTGTAACAATCTATTTTTGGTTAGATTCATTCCTGCTTTCTATGATGGTAGGTAATGAGGCAGTTGGTATTTATAATGCAGCTTACAGGTTAATTTATGTCTTTTTATTCATACCTAACCTTTTTATCACCGCTTTGTTCCCTGTAATGTCTAGGCACTTTGAATCAGCAAAGGAACTATTAAAACTTGAATATCAAAAATCGTTTAAATATTTGTTTGTTGTAGCAATCTTTATCCTTATTTATGGTTTTGTATTTGCAGACGAGATAATACTACTTATTTATGGAGAAAAGTTTGTGCTTTCAATTATTGCTTTACAAACATTGATTTGGGCAATTCCAATAATATTCCTTAATGCCTTATTTACCAACATGATGAATGCTATGAATAAACAGAGATTAGTCACTGTTGTAGTGGGTTCGAATGCATTATTTAATGTGGTTTTGACTTTAATACTTATTCCTAACTTTAGTTTCGTTGGTGCTTCTATTGCCACAGTTCTAACTGAAGGATTGGGTTTCTCATTACTATTTTATTACATTTCAAGACACTACTTTAAAGTTTCCTTGAATTATTATATTCTCAAACCAATTTTAAGCGGTATAATCTTGGGAATTTTTGTTTATATTATAAAAACACAACTAAATTGGATATTAGCAGGAATTATTGGGTTATTTATATACCTAATTGTTATTTATGTTATGAAAATAATTAATAATGAAGATATAAATCTTCTGAAGGAAATTTTACCATTTGAATTTAATAAACAAAAAGATGATTAGGATATTATTAAAGCGTTAGCTGTTACCTGTGCTCTTAGTGAAATTAATTATATGAATCGTGATAATGTGAAAATTGGAATTTATGCCCCTGATTTAAGTGCTTATGGTGGTGGAGAAAAGTATATCTGCAAAATTGCAGAGATCCTGGCTGAAAAAAATGATGTTGAATTCATTGTTTTCGAAAAACCTAATGTAGAAGAACTGGAAAGCCGGTTAAATGTTGATTTACAGGGAGTAAATATTCGGAAATTCGAATTAAATTATTTTGTCCAAGTCCTTCATTTACACAAACACGTTAAAGCATTCCTGCTAAAAAAAATAACCAAACAATATGATATTTTTATAAATCAAGATATAAACACGGTTATTCCCGCTAATTCATCTAAGAATTTTTATATATGTCAAATTCCCCCCACGAATATTAAAAGAAGTATTTTTGAAAGGGTGATGGCAAGAACTTTCCTTGACCAAAACCTTAAGACTTATGATAAAATAGTGGTGTACTCCACGTTTGTTAAAAAATGGATTGAAAAATATTTCGATAATAAAATAGAGATATTAAATCCACCAGTTGATATAGAAAAGTTTCATCCTGGTCCAAAAGAGAATAAAATAGTAAGTGTGGGTAGATTTTTCACAGGAGCACATAGTAAAAAGCAGTTGGACATGATAAAAATCTTTAAAGAATTATATGATAATAATAAATCAGTAAAAAATTGGGAATATCATTTAGCGGGGGGTGTAGGTGATATATCCGGAAATAAGGAATATTTAAGACTTTGTCAAGAAGAATCGAAAGGTTACCCCATACATTTTCATGTTAACACCTCTCTTGAGAACCTGATAGACTTATACAGCAGATCAAAGATATTTTGGCATGCTACAGGGTTTAATGAAGATGAAAACAAAAACCCGGAAATTATGGAACATTTTGGCATAACCACCGGTGAGGCAATGTCTGCGGGATGTGTTCCTGTTGTTATAAATAAAGGAGGACAACCGGAAATTGTTCGTGACGGGGTGGATGGTTTTGTATGGAATGATTCAAGAGAGTTGAAGGAAATTACTTTAAAGATTATAACTGATGAATATTTATTGAAAGAAAAAAGTTATGCAGCTATTATGAGGATAAAAGAATTTGGAATGGATAATTTTGTTAATAACACTAAAAAATTATTTAATTTTAAAGAATAATATAAATTTATTATTCTTTTTTTCTAAGTTTTGAGTATTTAGAAAAGCCTTTTCTAATCTTTAGCCCCATATAAATGATGATCTTTGATAAGGATGCCATAAATACTCCATGGTTTTTCCTAAAATAAAGAACACGGAATTTATGCATATAAGGGTCGTTTATCCATTTATCTTCCTGTGAAGCGCCACCAATGTGGACTATTTCACATCTAGGATCATATATTACAGAATATCCTGCTTCGTGAATCCTTTTACAGTAGTCTACGTCTTCCACTGTGAAGAAATAATCCTCATCTAATAACCCTACTTCTTCAATTTTCTTTTTTTCCATCAGCATAAAAGCACCTATGACATTGCCTACATTGTGTGGTTCTTTCCATTTATTCAAATCAGGATAAGAATTATTATCTTTTAATAGAATATATTCCTGAATTAATCCTTTAATAGAAGGCAATTCTGCACACGAAACCTGAAAGGATCCATCTTCACCCACTAGTTTCGGAGCCCATACTCCACATTTATTATTTTTAATATAATCTATTCCAGTGACTAAACATTTTGAATTAATAAAAGCATCATTATTCAATAGTAAAACAAATTCACCTTCACTAGCGAGAATACCTTGATTATTCGCTTTAGAAAAACCCTTGTTTTCAATATTTTCAATTATATAAGCATCAGGTATAAGCGTTTTAAGTTTATCAGCAGTTTCTTGGGCGCTGTTGTCAACGATTATCACTTGAGTTTTTATATTTGCATCTTTAGTTGCATTAATCACATAACTAACACATTTCGATGTGAGATTTACATTTTTATAATTTAATATTATTACAGATAGCATAATCTTCGTTATCTTAGCACTTCCTTTATTTTCTTAAAACTTATTATAGTTCATAATAGAAATTTATGTATTCAATGGTAATATTTATTATTTAATGAATTCAATTTGATAGTGGTGAATCTGTGATTAGATCCAAATTTACCAAAGGCAATAGATAAAACTATCTAGATTTCTTTGTTTGTGGAGCCAAAAAAATGGTGCTTTCAAGAGCTAAAAATGCGGCTAAGGATAAAGGATATATTTATGTGATCCGTTCAGGGATTAAAATTGTTAGAGGACACGTTTATAATTTAATTCATAAAGATAGTTTCCAATATTATTATTACAAAATTTTTAAATCAAGATTATATTTTGAATTTAATGAGAAGAGGTATAATTATTTTTATCATATTTACAATACTACTTGGAAGAATGAGAGAACAATTGAAATTCCTATAATGATGGAAATTATGGGTAGCAGTGATTCCAAAAGGATCCTTGAAGTTGGAAATGTTATTTCTCATTATTTCCCTGCAAATCATGACATTGTTGATAAATATGAGAAAAACAAAGGGGTTATTAACTGTGACATCTCAGAAATCCCGAGTTCTGAAAAGTATGATCTGATTGTCAGTATTTCAACTTTGGAACATGTTGGTTGGGATGAACATGTTTTTGATAATAATGTTCAGGGGGATATTAGTTCTTTAGATGATACTAAAATTCCAAAAGCCATCAGAAAACTCGAATCTTTACTTAATAATCGAGGAAAAATTATTGTTACCTTGCCAATTGGATATAATGGAATATTAGATAAATTATTAAAAGATAAAAAGCTTCCTTTTAGTGAAGTTTACTATTTGAAACGAATTAGTAAAGATAATCAATGGAGGCAAGTTAGTCGGGAAGATATTGATAATCTTAATTATGATTTCATCCCATATTATAGAGCTAATGGATTAGTTATTGGAATTATTGAAAATTTTCTGATCTAGAAAATAGAGATAATGAATATAGTTACTAATTTATCATTTTATAAATCTTTTTACACAAATTGGACCAATTATATTTTTCATTAACTTCTTTCATTAATTTCTTAGGATTTTTTTCCAATTTTCCAGGGTTTAAAATTAATTTTTGTAGCCTTTCAGCCAAATAATCACTATCATCCTGTTTGATTAATTCACCATAACCAATTATTTTTAGCAGATCTTTTGCTCCACCAACATCAGTAGTAACAAGGTAATTTCCAAAATAGGCCGCTTCTATTAATGCTATTCCAAAGCTTTCGGATCTTGAAGGGAAACAAAAGATTTTTGATTGAGAGTAAAATTTATAGATCTCATCTCTGTCAGATACATATCCTTTAAATATTACTTTATCTTTTAGATGAGGGTTTTCTATAAAATATTTTTTGATATATTCTTCTTCAAATGATTTTTCTATACTGCCAATAAGAACTAATTTCCAATCCTCTAATTTTTCAATTTTGGAAAAAGCTTCTAATAAAACTTCAGTTGCTTTTGCAGGAGTCCCTAAATTTCCTACAGTTAAAATATAATTCTTTTTTTTAGGTATTTTAGTTTCTTGGCTAATATATATTCCATTGGGGATGTGAATAAGCTTATTTGGAGGTATAGTTTCGGTTTCAATTAGTTTCTTATATTGTTTAGACGATTCCACGCTTATACAGTCTATTAAATGTTTAATGGCAATCTTTTGCAGGAATCCAAAAACTCCCTTTTTGTTTATCAAGATTGAAGTTATTAAATCATCAGCATCCAATTTTACATAGGTTTTTCCCTTGGGATTCAAAAGTTTGTAAACTAAGAAATAAGAGAAAATACCTATAGTATCATGAAGATGAAATGATTGTAATACATCTATTTTTCTAGAATTTTTTATTAGATAACATAAAACATCCCTGGTTTCAGTCTTAAATTTTTTATTAAGGAAAATTAATTTTAGATATTCATTATTCAACTCCTCTTTGAGATAATCATAATCATCATTATTATAAGTGAGAATTGCCGCATCATAATCGAAAGATTTTCCCATGGTATAAGGTAAAAGTCCCACATCTTTAATCAAATGCAAATTCATGAGTTTTGGAAAAATGCATAAGTACTTTTTTTTGGAATTTTTCATAATATTCTCCTGATTGATGAGTAATCGGTAGTCTGGCATGGTACATAATGAAGTGTTTCAATTCTTTATTGGGTTATATATTTTTCTTTTCTATAATTAGTTTCTAAGTTATATGATGTTAAATCGGTGTTGTAATCAAAAGCTTATAATATTAACTTCCTTTGGCGAATAGTATTTAACTAACCGGTTATTTATAAAAAAGAAATGTAATATATTTTTTTTAAAAAATTATTTAAATAGATTATTTCAAAAAAAGGGTTTAAAATGGTAAACTAGCGTAGTATCCCCTATGGATATAGTTTGAAGTATCCCAATTGTTAATAACTCCAAATTCATTGTAGTTATTACTTCCATCGGCATTAAACCATGCACCAACGTAGATTTGGGCCCAAACATGACCATATGTTCCACTTGCAAAATTACAGGTTCCATGTTCATAGCGTGCAGCTAGGCCTGTGGCTCGGCTTAAAGCGACAATTAAATGTGCAATATCGCAGCAATTCCCATTTCCATCATTTAAAACCCCAAGTGCTCCTTTGGTAGTATTGTAATAAAAGGAATATTCCACACAATCTCTGACCCAGTTAAAGATTTTAACCGCTTTTTCATAAGGATCAGTAGTATTTCCAACAATACCATTAGCATAAGCTATAATAGTTGGATTATTTGATTGACAATTAGCTGTAGCTCCTAAATACGATTCTAAACCAGTTGGTCCAATATATATTACTGCTACCCATGGTTTCATTGCGGCGAAGGCTGCTTTGTTTCCGCTGGTGTTGTAGTAGTCGAGGATCATGCTGTACATGTATACTAGGTTTTCGAATCTAATTTTAGTTCCTAGACTAGTTCCATATGCGAAGTCTGGTGTTTTTCCGCTGGTGTCCATGTAGTTTTTGATGTCGTTGGCTATTTTAAGGTATTCTGTTTTATAAATTAATCCACCTATAATGGATTCAGAAGGTGTTGATGGTGCACAGTATGTTCTTAGTGGTATGGGTTTGTTGTTTCCGTTGTTGATTTGTATGGTGGCGGTGGTTAGTAGTTCTAGGAATTGTGGCATGGTGATGGTGGCAGCGCCAATTCTTACTCTGTCTGGTAAGCTTTGTTGACTTTCAACATAAGTTCGTACATTGGATGCTGTAACTTTAATTTGATCTATGGAAAAATAAGTGGTTGGTAATGTTGGTTCTCCTGCTGCGTAGTTGCCAGTGTCGGGAACTGCATTTAGTTGTGTTGTGTTGTTTAAAATAGCGTTACTAACATAAGTGCTGTTATTAGAATAAGATAAATTGTGTTCTTCACTTGCAGCATGTACACAATTCACACTAAACAATGTTATCGCAAAAAATAGTGTTAATAACAATTTCCTGCTAATTTTACCCCCTCCAATTCCAAAATATTTAAATCAGACAAAGATATTGGTATATATAATGAAAGATTTATATTTCTTACAAATTTTAGGTGTGTTCTGATGAATTATGATGGTAATACACATCAATTATAATAATTTAATATTAAATATTTAATAATATATATATCTGTTGATTAAGAATTGTCAATTTAAACGTTTTCAGAGGTTTTTTTCTTTTTAGAAACTGTTCAAATTAAATTTATTATTTGAATATTTTTTTCATCTTTTTTTAATTTTACAGTTGCTAAAAAATTTTTCAATTAGTTAGACCATTTTTTAATGTTTCAGGATGATATTCTTAATAAAAAGGACATACTTACTTAAAATTATAACTAAAGCAATTATTAATCTGACTGGGAGGTTTTAGAAGGCTTTCTAAGCTAACATTTATTATTAATATTTCACCAGAACTAGCTTAAGATAAAAATAATATCGTGATTATAATAATAAGAATATGATATATGAATTATAGAATAGTAAGTTAAAAATAAGGATAAATTTACAAATAAAAGGCCCATATAATTAGTTTGAGGAAAATCAAAAGATCTAATTGAGAGGGCAGTTGTTGAATAGAATTATTATAATCTAAAATGTGAAATAATGAGTTTTCCACGAGTGGCCATCCTAATCCTAAACTGGAATGGATGGGAAGATACATTAGAGTGCCTTGAATCAGTATATCAAATTAACTATCCCGAATACAATGTAGTAATAGTTGATAATAATTCTGAGGACGTTTCAATAAAGAAGATAGAAGATTACTGTGCAGGTTATATAAAAGTCAACTCTGGCTTTTTCAAGTATCAAAATAAAAACCCCATTAAGATTTTTGAATATTCCAGCACCGAACTTCAAAGTTCGAAACTCCCTGAAAAGGATGCTATCAATTCAGTTAAGCCTAACGAGAAATTAATCCTTATAAAAAACCATAAAAATTATGGTTTTGCCAGGGGAAATAACATAGGGATAAGTTGTGCGCTTAAGAACTTGGATGCAGATTATGTGTTACTATTAAACAATGATACAGTGGTGGATAAAGATTTTTTAACGGAACTAGTGGATGCGGCAAAAAATAACGATAATGTTGGTTTTGTTGGGCCCAAAGTTTACATCTACAGTGATAAAAATACTTTACAGGTGGCTGGTGGGGCTCAAGTGGACCTAAAACATGGTGAAGTGGATGAAATTGCCTACCACCAGCGGGATGAAGGTCAATTTGATCACTATCTGGAACCAGATTATATTGGTGGAACCTGTATGCTATGTTCCCGGGAAGTAATAGAAGAGGTTGGAATGCTGGATCCCGGCTACTTCATGTACTGGGAAGACGCTGATTGGTGTTTCAGGGGCCGTAAACAGGGTTATAAATCAATTTATGCCTTCAAATCCAAAATATGGCATAAATACGGGGCTTCCAGTGATACTCCATTTAAAATGTATTACTTTACCCGGAACCGAATTTACTTTGTGAAAAAAAATAGTACCCGTGGGGAATTTTTCCTCTTTTCAATGTTTATCCTGGCCGTAACCCTATCTAAATCACTCCGCCAGTTGATACGTCAACGTGATTCTAAAATGAGTTATGCTTATCTTAAGGGTTTTTTTGATGGCATAACCCTTTCGGTTAATTCAAAGGTTAAAGTGTAAAATAGTTAGTAATTAAAATAATAATTTACTGGGGAATTAAATGGAACCAAGACTAAAAATTGCAGTTTTTCACAATTTGCCCTCAGGAGGGGCTAAAAGAGCATTATATGATCATGTTAAACATTTAATCGATTCCGGCAACATTGTAGATGTTTTTATTCCTTCCACTGCTAACGAGGAGTATCTACCACTTAAAGAAATTGCCGCCAATGTTAAAGTTTATCCTGTACACAAGAATATTTCCAGTTACCTGTTATCTCTTATACGGTATCGTCTACCTGTTGGTGAGTTGAGTAATCTGGAGAATGCTCAGAAATTAATAGCCAATGAAATAAATGGAAGAGATTACGATGTTGTATTCTGTGAACAGGACCAATATTCCATGACTCCATTTATAATCCAATACATTGAAAAACCGGTTGTGTATTATTGTCAGCAGCCTTTAAGGCATGAAGAAGCCATCCTTAAAAAAATTGCTAAAAATAAGTCGGGTATTAAGGACTCCCTTAAAGGATGGGTTTACCGTTACATTGATAATCGTTTTGTGGCTATTGATAAAAGATTAGCAGAATCTGCAAAGTACACTCTGGCCAATTCCTACTTTTCTCACGAGTCCATTTTAAAAACATATGGAATTAATTCTTATGTTTGTTATCTGGGGATAAATACCGAACTTTTCAAGCCAGTGGAAGATGTTCTGGAAAAAAATATGGTATTATCCGTGGGAAGTTACATCTCCATGAAGGGTCATGATTTTATAATCAGGTCTTTGGCATTCCTAGATCCTGAAATTCGCCCTAAATTTGTTTTAGTAGCGAATAATGGTGATAATGAATGGAAACAACATTTGGAAGAACTGGCAGAAAGTTTAGATGTTGATATGGAAATTTTGACTTTAATTAACGATGATAGATTGGTTGAACTTTATAACCAGGCCCGGTTGGTTCTGTATTCATCCTACCTGGAACCATTTGGACTGGTACCACTGGAATCTATGGCCTGTGGAACACCAGTAGTTGCAGTTAAAGAGGGAGGGGTTAGAGAAACAGTGATCCATAATAAAACTGGACTCCTCACCGAAAGAGATGAAGAACTTTTTTCCAGTGCGGTAGAGGAGTTACTGCAGGATGAAAGTAAGAGATCCAGGTTTTCCAAAAATTCAGTGGAATTAGTTCGAAACCACTGGACACTTGCTGAAGCGGGAAAAAGATTGGATTGGCATTTGAACCGGGCTAAAAATAGTAAATAGGTATTAATTTCTAAATAATTGGAGAATTCGAAAATGAATAACAATGACCCTCATGTTTCCATTATAATTTTAAACTGGAATGGCTGGGAAGACACTCTGGAATGCCTGGAATCACTCTATGCCATCGATTATGAAAATTACAATGTAATTGTGGTGGACAACGGATCACAGGATGATTCCTTGGAAAAGATCAGGGAATATTGTCAGGGTAACCTTAAAACTGAGTCACCATTTTTTAAGTATAACCTTCATAACAAACCAATTAATCTAATTGAATTGGATAAAGATGATGTTGATAAAGCAGAGATATCTGCCAGGGTTAGCACCAAATCACCAAATCTTTATCTTCTAAAAAATGATAAGAACTATGGTTTTGCCGATGGAAATAATATAGGGATAGATTTTGCCCTAAATAATCTTTTTACTGACTATTTAATGCTTTTAAACAATGATACTGCTGTTGATAAGGATTTGATAAGTCCTTTAGTTAAAACTGCTGAATCAGACCCTAAAATAGGTCTGGTTGGCCCGAAAATTTATTCCTATGATCGCCCCAATGAGATTCAAACCGTAGGATTTAATATAAAATGGTCCCGGGGTGAAATTGTATCCATTGGTCATACAGAAAAAGATGAAGGCCAATATGATAAAGTAACCAATGTTGACTGTGTATCCGGCTGTTTAATGTTAATTAAAAAGGAAGTGATCCAGAAAATGGGAAAATTCCTGGATCATGAGTACTTTCTGTACTACGAAGATATGGATTCCTGTGTCCGCACTAGGAAATTAGGATACGAGATATATGTTGTTCCGGATTCAAGAATATGGCACAAAACTTCATCCACATCCAAAAAAGCAGCCCAAACTGCGGGTTATTACACCTCCAGAAATGTATTCATTTTCATGAAAAAGTATTCGCAAAAAAACCAGTATCGTTCATTTCTGGTGTACTTCTTTATTTATAAATTATGGTACTCTATAGGGCTCAACACAGTTTATTACAGGGATTTAAAAGCATTTATCCCAATATTAAGGGGTACCAGAGAAGGTTTAGGTTGGAAAAAGTAAAAAATCCATATTTTTCTTTTTTCACTTTTCTACAAAGTTAATAGCCTTTTGAAAACCTTCAACCATATTTTTGTATGAAAAATTAGTTTCTACTATTTCTTTAGAAGACTTACCCATCCTTTCCCGCAATTCATCCTGGGACAGGATAAGTTTCATGGAATTATACAGTGCAGTGGAATCCCTTTCCGGAACAATGAAACCATTTTTCCCATCTTGGATCATATCAACTGCAGAACCCACGGCATCTGTGGCAATAACCGGGTTTCCATAGTACATGGCTTCATTAACAACAAAAGCCCAGGCATCAACCATTTCATGGGTTATGGAGGGGACAACGCACAGATCACTAGGGCCATAATAGTTTTTTAGGAGATCATTATCAACGTGGCCCAGGAAGTACACATCATTATCAATGTGGAGATCTTCGGCCATTTTTTTTAATTCTCCTTCGTAATCTCCTTTACCAATAATAACCAGAACAACATCACTCATATCCTTTTTTAGAGTGGAAAATGCACTTAATAAGTATTCCACTCCCTTCTGTTTCACCAAACGCCCAACAAACAGTACAATCTTTTTGCCTTTAAAGGAAGGATATTCATGGTATAAATTAGCTTCATAATTATAGTCATCTACTGGTTGATCGGGGTAAGTTCCTGTTTCTATGATTCCTTCTGGACTTTGAGTGGGGGGCTGTGAAATATTACTGGCATTGGGCATTAAAAATACCTTGGAGGGTAAAGCCCCTAGATATATAACACATTCTTTTTGTTTGGTTCCCGGGAGGATAATAGCGTCAGATTTTTTAACAATGATCTGGGCAAAAAATTTCACCAATCTCCTTTTGGTGGTTTTCTGGTTCCAGTTCCAATCTTCAGTCCATAGTACGAATTTTTTCCCCCTCAACTTAGCAATGGCAAAATAAAGAGTGGTTTCGATTATTTCTGGTAGACTATCCCAGCTACCCCCAACGATTATATCGTAATCTCCTGATGATTCTTTAATAACTCCAAAAGCAATTCCCAAATAATTTTTTAATATGGTATAATCCACATTTTTCATTCCTTCAATCTTATCATCTATTTCCACATCATATATCTCTTTAGACACATCTAAATGGGTGAAAACGAATTTAATAGGATAAATTTCGGATAATAAACTGAAAAATGGCCTACGGTACCACATGGCTGTGTTGTGGATAAAAACTATGCGGGATGATTCTGGATTCATTGTTATCAGTCCCATATCCGGGAATAGCCGTTATCGTAGATGATAAATTTCCCTATAAATAAGTTACGGAAATTGGTTATGTTTTCCTCTTCTTCCAGCTGAGTATACACAATACCCTTTTTAATATTCACATTCCATTCATAGATATAACCATGGGGTATGGTTTTATTGTCCAGGAACAACTGCTGGCTGATATTGTTAAACTGGATTCCACCTAACATCAACCTCTGGTGTCCAATACCATCGGTGTATATCTTCTGGTCTATTTTAGAATTGTTTAACCATTGGGCTCCAATTATTTCCTGATCGTATATAAAGTATTCACCACGGAGTTTCCCGTTGCTATCATAGTGGGGAGAATAGGGGGTTCCATAGAAATAGTACTGCAGGTATGTACTGCATGAAAAGAGGGATACCAGAAGCACAAATATCAATACATAGCTTAGGTTAACCTTCCTAAGTAATTTAGCAACTTCATCCAGGCCTATGATAAAGGCGGGGGCTAAAAATATCAAACTTTGCAGGAATATGCGGGGAGCACCGTATAACTTGGAAACCATGGGTACAATGATGAACATGATTAACAACAATATGAATAGGTATATTCCCAAAATAAAGCCAAAGTCCATTTTTTTCCGGTAATATTTGAATTTTAGGGTTATTCCCAGTAATCCCAGGAAAATAGCAAAAAATACCAGGTCGTTGGCAATTATACTCATGAGGTTGGGTAGGGATTTCACACCAATACCGAAGATAGCCAGCACCGATGCATCCCGGGAGTCAGCAGTTATTCCTGAGGCAGTGCTGCTGCTGATCTGTTCCATGGATCCAGAACCTGCTGCCAACTGTATTCCGGCAAAAACCCCGTACCAGACCATCATAAATGCAAAAATCAATACTATAACATCAAAATTTTGGAAATTGATCTTCTTGTTTTTTAGATTTTTTAAATAAGGCACCAGACTCTTCAGGAAGGGTAACAGGATTATGGGTAGTAACAGGGTCAGTGCCACGTAGGCTGTGGAGTAATGGGAGATTATCATGGCCCATACTGAAATGATAAGCAATATTTTACGGGATTTATCGGATATTTCCTTATCAAACAGGATGAAAACAGCCAAAAAGAAGAACAAAAGTGCCACTAACTGGCGTGTACATCCCAGGGAAAGTATGAAGAAATTCTGGAACACTATAAGTAACGCCGCCAAAAACGCCTTATCCTTTTTGAAATATTTATTGAAGGTAAGATAAGCTACTAAAGGAACCAGTGAACCAATGAAGGCATAAATCGTCTTAAATATATATTCTCCGTTTATGTTACTTAAAACAGCGTATATTGTGGGGAGAATGGTGATGCTGGTACAGAGGTAGTAGGCGTTACTGGCGTTGGTTACCACATCCCAGAAGGCCTGGGAAAAGGTGATGTTAAACACGGCGTATTCATGGTGGACATCAATTCCAAAAATATGATTGGATGTTAATCCATTGAGTAAAAGCAGTGCCAGGCTTATCAACCAGATTGCCAGGGGATAAGTTGAATGGTGTGCTTTATTTTTAAAAATCAGAAGACAAGCCACGTAAATTGGAATTAAAAACAACATTACCAGTATGATAAAGTTGTACTCCATTTTATTCATTAAAAAGGTTCCAATGATGGCTAAGATGGGTAAAAGAATAGGGAATATAGCCAGGGTGATTGATTTATTTTCCAAGTTCATTTCCCAGTTAAACAACTGATCAAAGGTTAAATTCTTATTTTTCTTAAATGAGATCAGCATTAAGGCAAATATAATCAGATTTAATGAGATTAGAAGGGGAACTAATGTGAATGGCTTAATATTTACCAAGTATAGGAAGTTCAGGCCTAACCCGAAGAACATGAGGAAGGCTATGCTCAGGGCAAAGGTCAGCACTATCTTTTTAAGGAATTTTATTTTATGTAAGGGGAGTAGAGATAAAATTAAAAATCCGGGCACGGTAGTGAAAAAGACCACTCCCAAAACTTCTCGTAGGATAGGTATATTCAGAAATATACTCAGATCAGTGGCAATTAGTAAGCAGAACAAGGTAAAGATCAATTTATTTACATCGCTGCTGCTTATTTTCTTTATTATCTCTGTAATCATGGGACTCCTCTTATTTAGCAAGTTTTTGGTATTCTCTTTCTAGCTGTTTAATGTGCTTGTCCATGGTGTATCTTTGCACAGATTCGTATGTTCCTTGTTCTAATTTTTTCAGAGTTTCGGGTGAATCAATTAAATTTTCCAAGAGTTTCTGGAGTTCATTTACATTACCTGCTTCAAACAGGTAACCATTAAATCCATCTTCAATTAGTTCGGGAATTCCCCCAATTTTACTACCAATTACGGGGGTTCTGCAGCTGAAACTTTCATAGATAACCATTGGTGAGTTATCGTACCATATGGAGGGCACTACAGTTAAGTTGGCCTGTTGATACATTTTTATAAGTTCTTTTCCCTCAAGAAAGTCGTGGAATTTAATCCGATTATCATTTTCGGACATTGACTTTAATTTTTCGCTGCATAACCCTTTCCCAACAATATCCAGGCGTATATTCATATTTTCAATTTTCCTGAAGGCTTTTAAGAGTATGTGAACACCTTTATGTTCACCTAAATTGCCCACATAGAGTATATTCGTCTGGGAGTAATCTTTTTCAAATTTTTCGTTGTCCTTTAACTCAATCCCCAAGGGGATTTTTTTAGATTTAACATCTTTAAAGAGACCATTTGATTTTAATTTATTTATGACGAATTGTGAAGGTGATATTAACAGATCTACTTTGTTCTTGGCCAGATGTTTTTGGATTTGATTGTAGATTTTACAAAGTGCCGATGGATTTTTGCAGATCTCTCCTGAACTATTTAATAAATTGGCCCTCATGCAAACCAGAGAATAATCATGGGCCGTGAAAACCAGGGGAATTTTCAAACTTTTAGCCGGTGCAAATGAAGAAAGTGATAATCCTTTGAAGTTATGAATATGAACAATATCTGGATTTTCTGTTTTCAATATGTTTTTAATGATTCTTTCATCGTAGGGGTTCCATAAATCTATTATATGCCATAATGGTTTGAGTAACATTGATTGGTTAGGATGATGGTAAATTTCGTAAAGATTTAAAGGTTTAACCTGGTAAATTTTCACGCCATTAATGATTTCCACATCATTTTCACTGAAAGGGGTGGTAATAACTATTACTTCGTGTCCTTTTTTCACTAGTTCCTCTGAAACTTTTTTAACACTTACTTCAGCACCACCCAATACATTGGGCGGATATAAATTTGATATTAAACAAATTTTCATTAAAGCACCCTTTCATAAAGATTTTCAGCCATTTCAGCAATTTTTAACCAGGTATATTTCTCTTGAACCAGTTTTCTTCCTCTTATTCCCATTTTTTCAGATAATTCCTGGTTGGTTAACAGATCAACAATGGCCTGTGCTAATTTCTCCACATCCCGGGGAGGTATTATTATACCGGCATTAACCTCCTTCAAATCATCTGAAACCCCCACAATATCAGTACTTATCACTGGAGTTTCACAAGCGAGAGCTTCAAGGGCAACAATTCCAAAACCTTCCTGTTTTGATGAGATGGAAGGGAGTACAAAGGCACGGCATTTATTATAATACTCCACTATTTTTTCGTGGGGAATGAATCCATGGAATTCCACATTATTTTCTAACCCAAGATCCTTGGCCATTTTCTGGTAATAGTCCAGTAATTTTCCTTCTCCACCCACTACCAGTTTAACATCATTCACTTCTTCTTTGACAATTTTTAAAGATTTCAGTAGATAATCTAAACCTTTATACTGGTGGAATTCATCTAAAAGGCTCAGGAAAAATAGGGAATGGGCTTCTTTGGTCAAGTTCAGGGGTTTGAATTTCCTGACATCCACTCCATTGGGTATTACTTCAATTTTATCCTCATATCTCTTTAAATAAGGTGAGGACTGTAAATAATCTGGTTGAGTGATGATAATTTTTGAGGCATGGTTCAATAATAATTTCAGGGCAGTACTATTGTATAATTTAGCGATATAGTGAGCTGCCCCATTCCCAATGATATCATTGTGATAAGTAACTATCAATGGTTTATTTTTAAATTTCGATGCCATATAACTCCAGTCAGCACTCCAGGGAGTGGGGATGTGGGTATGAATAACATCAAAATTTTCTTTACTTAGGGCATAGGGCAATCCCGGTGTTAGGTTGGTATTGGCTATTTTCCCCAAGTAATTAATCCTCTTTACTTGGATATCTTCAACTGTTTCTTCCCTTGATGATGGGGGTTCATTGGCACATAAAACCCTTACTTGGTGTCCTTTTTTTACCAGTTCCTGGGAAAGATAGTAAACATAATTCTCCACCCCTCCAATGAAGGGATAAAACCTGATTGGAGTTTGCATTATCTTCATAATTATCCTCAATTTTTTAATTAAATTTTAATTTAGTCTTTTATTAAGTCTTTAGCATTTATTCATTAATGGAATTTTGATAATAAGCCTCTAAATTGGATACAATTTCATTCCAGTCATATTTCCAGGCAGACTCAATACAGTTTGTCTTTAGTTTATCCCTTTCTTTTAAGGCTTGATTTATTTTAAGTGCCATATCTTTTTCACGGGGTGGTGTTATAAATCCATTAACTCCTTCCTGTACCAGGTCAGCTGCAGCGTTCATTGAGCCTTCTACAACCACCACTGGAATGCCACAGGCATTGGCCTCCACTACAACCATGCCAAAACCTTCCCTCTCCGATGGAAGCACGAAAACACTGGAAGCCTTCATGAAACCAAATAGATCCGAAACATTTTCCAGGAATCCCATAAATTTTACATTGTTTAAAAGATCCAGTTCCTGGACCAATCCTCTAAGTTTATCCATTTCGGGTCCATCACCAATTATCAAGCATTTTACATGGGGATTGGTTTTTTTGACCGTGGAAAGGCTGCGGATCAGTAAATCTACACGTTTTTCCTTTATAAGTCGGCCCGCGAAGATCAAATCCAATTCCTCATTTTTAGGGGAGATCTGTTCTATTTCCTTAAAATTGATGCCAGGAGGGATTACCATTGAGTGGCCAGTTTTTCTGATATTTTTAAGGTCCTTTTCAGTTTTAGGGGATATGCAGATTATATGATCACTGAGATGGTAAATTATCTTTTCCAGAACTTTACCAAAAAATCCCATGAATCCCAGGTAGTTATACCAGTAATCACCCCAGACCTCCAGGGCAGTGATTATTAAGAATGATTTGCCCCTCAGGGAATGAAACTTGGCCGGGAAGCAGGAGAAGAACGGAAACCCCTGACAGTCCACCACATCAAATTTTTCTTTCCAGAGGCTGGGCATTAATTTAAATGCAAATAGTATGGCTTCACTAATGGATCTGCGGTTGTTTGTGTAAAGTTCTCGGGGTTCACCCACTCCGTGCATGTGAATGCCATCCAAGATAATATCCTTCTTTCCTTCTTCAGCCCACCACCATCCCCAGGAGTAACAGTGTATTTCATGGCCTTTTTGAGCCATTCTAAGTGCTAAGTCATATATCCTTTTCTCAGCACCACCTTTAACCCATGGATAGGCTGCATCGTAAACATAGGCAATTTTCATTTTTGAATGTACTCCAGAAATAATTTATTTATCTTGTTAGCTATTTCTTCAATTTAACAACCAGATTAGTAAGTAAATTCTGTTGATCTCGAGAAATAGGGATGGTAGTTAATCCCCTTTATTTAACAGCAGTAAACTTAAGAACATTCCGGAAAAAATGGTCTGGATACCTAACAGTGAGAGGATCATGGCCACCACTGTGGTTTGCACCTGGTATAGTGCACCAAAACCTCCGGTGCTCCAGTTAGCAATAACGTAAAGCCCAAGGATTATCCCTCCGGCCAGAAAAATGACTCCTAAAAGCAGTTCCTTCTCTAATGAATGGTAACTCATCAATTTCTTCTTAATTCCAGAGCTACTGGAATAACCGTAGGTAGCACCAAAGGCTCCAAAGTAGAACCATGAAAGGAGTAACTGATATCCGGTTAATACTAGAATACCGCCCAAGATGAGGGAGTGCATTCTGGATATTCCTTGAATCCATACCAGCAAGGTTAGGGCAGCTCCAAAAACGAGAGCTATAACTCCGGGTATTAATAGGAATGGTCCAGGCCGGTAGAGCATCATAAAACGTAGATGTCTCCATCCATCTGAAAATGAACTGAGTTTTGATTCACCTTCGCGAGGGTAGTAGGTAATGGGGATTTCAGCAATTCTTAATTTTTGGCGGGATGCTTCTATCACCATTTCCGAAGCAAATTCCATCCCGCTGGTTTTTAAATTTAATTTACCCCATGCTTCTTTAGTCATGGCCCTCATACCACAGTGGGCATCGGAAATTCCCGTGTGGAATAGTACGTTTAACACCCAGGTGAGAAAGGGATTGCCTATGTATTTATGAAGGGCAGGCATTGCTCCGGGACGTATATCTCCCTTTAACCGGGAACCCATTACAAACTCGGCATCACCCTTTAAAATTGGTTGGATAAATTCAACCATTTCATCAAAAGGATAGGTCCCATCTGCATCTCCCATTACCAGTATATCCCCAGTGGCTTCCTTAAAACCGCGCAGGTAAGCATTACCATAACCCCGGTTGGTTTCTAAAACAACCCTGGCTCCAGCTTCCGAAGCTTCTTTAGATGTATTGTCAGTAGATGCATTATCCACAACTACTATTTCTGTTTCAAGTCCAATATCATTGAGTTTTTTGATGGGCACTGAACGAACAGTTTTTCCCACAATTCCTTCTTCATTCAGAGCGGGGATAACGACAGAAACTTTCATAGAATCACTTTACAAATATTAAAAAGATTATTTAACTTAGTTTTTTATGTTATATAATTTATACTCATCACATATTATGTTTGGTTAATTTTCAACATATTTAATGATTTTGAGGTTATCTAGTACCAGTAATTAACTCACTATAATTAATAATCTATGGTGCACACAATGAAATCATCATTTTCATAAACCTTAGTAGCGTAGTCTGGTTTTATTTCTGGAAAATTTTGGGTGATATTTTTACTGAAGTAATATAATGAGAAGAACTCGGAATTAATGCTGCGCATATAAATGGGATTATCCTTATCTTCTGCGGGTAACACCAGATTCTTATCGTAAACCAGATACCCCACATTTATTTCTTTTAACCTTAACAACGGAGTATCAGTATGATTCTTAAGGGCATAATGTGCAAAACCATAATTCATGGGCATACCCGCCTCAGTAGCCAGGAACATTCCGGTGAACTGGTTGGAAATAACCAACGAACGACTTTGGTTACCATTCTCCCGGAACCAGTTGGCCAGGTCCACTTCTGAATCAGAAGGAGGAGCTATCTGCACCTTCCCAAATTCATTTTTAGCACTGTAGACTGCAATATTTGAATCCGTTACCGTTAGCATGGCAATCAACATGGAAATTGCCAGAATAACTACTAAAAATCCAGTCCGGATGGTGGGGGATGAAAATCGAGGATATTTCCCTTTTTCATGGTACTTTTTGAGTTTACAGCAGCTAATTTTAATCCCGTACCCTCCCAGTATGGAAAGAGGTATCAAAAGGTATATGAGAACCCGGTAGGTGATGACATTGACTCCTAACAAGTAGGCATTACTCAGGATGATCATGGCCATGATCCAAACCAGGATCAGGTTATCCTTTCTACGGTGGTTTTTAAGGGCAAACACAGCTCCTATCACTGAAAATATTAGCACTAAGACTCCTATGTTTCCCAGGTAACTGTAAATCCCCAGAGAACGACTATAATCTAATGAGGTACTCATACCAGTAATTGCACTTATTCCCTGTTGCATTATGGTTTGTAGAAGTTCGGGAGCGAAGATCTGGAGGGCAACAACTCCGGCAATAGCTATACCTATAATCAACAGAAAGAAGGACACAAAGTTCCCTAGAACCTTAAAGTCACGGTAAACTACCAGTTCCATCAGGGTAATGGATATAATGGTCAGACCCAGACACAGAGTAGCTGCCTGATGAGTGCCAATCACTAAAATAAACAATAACCCTCCTAAAATAGCCATTTTAAGTTTTTTATCCTGTATGGATTGGTAATAAAGGTAAACAGCCAGGGGAATGAAGATAAGGGCCAGGTTTTCTGGCAGGGCCAGAATCATCCTTTCCACCAGCATGCTGGATAACATTAGAAATCCAGCACCAATCCCTGCTATTTCCCCGTAAAATTTGTAGGCCACATAGGAAACAGATAGAACAATGGCCATGGCCAGCAAAGGCTGCAGTAAACGGGCAACCTGAAAAAAGTCAATTCCCAGTCCGGTGCCCATGGCGGCAATTAAAAAATGGAATAATGGAGGATAACCTATCTTTTGACCCACTGGAGCATTTAAGAGTGGATTAATGAGTGTGAAACCATTATGGGCGTAAACCTGTGCATACTGCACATGGTATATTATATCCCATCCCAGTGGCCACTGGTACTTCAGGGTGGGGATTAAGGCAATAATTAAGGCCGCAATAGCAGGTATTAAAATTAAATACTTTCTACTGTTAATTGAAGTGTGATCCATATAATTTCACCGTAAAAATATCATTGTAATAAAGACAGCAAATTGAACACCATCAACCTTTAAATGGGATTTGGTGTTAAATGGAAGCCGATATTGGCATCGGACTATTGTTTTTTTATTTATATATCCTTAAATCATTACCTTTATTTAAAAGTTAAAGATGTCCCCGGTAAAACAGGATGTAAGCCAGTATCATCAGGATTATCGCGCCCACTAGGGCAATGGAGACCATACTTTTATCATTACCAAATACAATTGGTATGGGACCTACTAAAATTACCCCGCCCGTGCTGACCTTACTATTGTCGTTGCTGTCCGTTTTTCCTGATGATAGGAAAGTACTGCCTATGAATATAAGGAGCATACCCACAACTACGGCCACTATGCCTATTAAAATGATTGTTTGTCCTTTTATCATCTTTTCACTTTTAGTTAAGGGATAATAGAAATTTTGGTTGAATAAGGTTGCTTTTTATCCTTAAAGTTGTTTTAAATATATATTTTTAGTCCCTATTTTAATTAGTTATATTAGCTTTCATAAATTCTAAGAGACTAAATCAATTTTTGATTAAAAATTAGACTATATCTTGGATTGATACTCCAGTTTTCCCTTTATTTCACGTTTTTCAACAAGTTCAAGGGACAGCATTAACTCTATACATTCTTGTAATTCTTCTAATTCAGCAGAAATAATAATATCTGTTTCAGATTCAAGCATATTCTCTTGACTGGATTCAGATGATTTTAAGATATTTTCCAGGCTCATCCATCTACCATTCTTACAAAGGACATTGTGAACATCCATTAGGTAGTGAAGGTTTCTTTTTAATGGTTCTTCAACTTCAATTTCCTGAATTTCTCCCTTTATCTCCCTGGCTAGTCCCTTTATACTGGATACTTCATTGGGAGGAACCATAAAAATAACCTGAATTTCTTCGGATAGAAAGTAGTTTCCCCGGCTGATATGCAAGTGGTTTTCTTGGAATAACAATCCTCCCACATCATCCACATGCTCAGCTAGGAGGTCGAACTTGTGCACACCACCACTAAAATGTAATATTCTGTACATTTTTAACCCTGTATATTAGATGGTTCAGGTCAGTATAAAATTTCTTGGTTTACCAGTTTCTTTTATGGAAAATAATTAACACCGTAAACATTTGAAAACATGTATAAATGATTAATCTTTAATCAAAAAATCTTTCCAACGGCAAACCGCAATTCCAGTGGTGTCACCCAATTCTTCTATCTGTACTATCCAATCAGAATCCCGGTCATCGTGTTCCAGATCCAGCTCACGACACAATATACTGGCTATCTGACTGGAGAGTAACTCAGCAGAATTCATATTCTCCTTACCCTTCAACGTGTAACCATTGTCCCTTAACTTACATTTCACAGTAAACGATTCATTTTTGGCAACCTTGACTTGTACCAATTTCTGGATAGTGCTAATTACTAGCCCAGGCGGTGCGGATACTATGGAATCCAGGGGTATTGCCTTTTTAATAGCCACGGTATGAGTTTTTCTTAGCTCTTCAATGGCTTTGGCAGGATCAGTATCCATTTCCACGGTTACTGTGTCAAAATATTCTGATTGCATAATATAAAACCAGATTCCAATGTGATTGAAGGTTTTTTCAATTTCTTCCACCCCCAAAATTTCTGGTTTCACTTTTTCCAGGCCATTTTCATCCATTTTTTCTTTAAATTTTACCAACAGAACAACAACATCTTTTTCTAACTGTTCATCACTTTTCATTCTATAACCCCCACCCCCCTCATACTTAGTAGGAGGAGTCATAGGATAAGTATTAATAATAGTATGATATTAATAAATTTATGGGTTCATCTATTACCATAGATAGCAGGGCCAGTCTTAATGTGGATTTTGTGTTATCCCTCTTCCTCCTCCTAGTGGTAGTTGGGGGTATCCTGGGAACAGTCCAGATAAGGTTAGAAACAGTTCAAAAGTCTGATGAATCAGTTCAGGCACGTTTAATATCAGAAAAGGTTGCTTCTGCCATTGAAGAGGTTTATGCCTCAGGGGAAGGTCATGAAATAAAAATAGAAATGCCGGGTAATATTGAAGGGTCTTCATACCGGGTTAAAGTAAATCAATCTGGGGTTAGGGTTGATGTGGGTGGCTGGACTGGTTATTCCTATTCTTTTTCCAAAAAAATATCAGACTATGCTCAGAGTCAAAATGAAGTGATTATGCGACCTAATACTAATTACACTGTTCGCAATGTAAAGGAGGGTAAACGTAATATTGTGGTAATATTTTAGGGAAAAAATACCTTTACATTTTTATTACTCTATTAAATTAAAACATGGATGTAATAATGAACATGGTTCTTAAAAAACTGTTTTTAATAAAAAATACCCTTTACTAACCTTTTCCTGGAGGATAGAACAGTTCATGTTGGTGAATGAGTATATTATACTGGATATAAAAGGACAACTACCCATTGAATTTCTACTGGTTGTTGGTTTTAGTGTTCTAATATTGATGCCTCTGGCCCTGAGTCTCAGTAACGCTGGAGAACTTAACCAGGCCATGAGTGCAGCCCGAGCCGGGGCATTACAGGGAGCAACATCAGATAGCGTGGCCATATATCCTGAAGATACATTTCGTGACTATCAAAGGGAGCATCAACGGCTGTTAGATCCATCTGGAGTAAAGATAGTTAAGATCACCTATCTAAACCAGGGTTTTAATCAGAGTTATCAGAAGACCAAAATTCAGTTAAAAATTTATGCATCTGCACCATCGGTTCCTGATAAAACTGATAGAAACTGTTTAGGTGATAGAATCAATTTCCAGGCCCGTAAAAAAATTACAAAATCATTTAATACAGAAAATCTTACCAATTCTATGTACAATCCTGCTTTTTCACAGAAATACATGTTCACCACGGCAAATGTCCAGTGGCAGTAAAATTTTTGTATAACTTTTTGCATGCCCGGTGGTAATCAATGATTTTTTCCCCATTGGATGAAGGGATTTATGAGAATTAACTCATTGCCATGGATAAAAGTTGAAGTCAATAACTAGAACTCTTCTTTTTTGTTTGGCGGTTTGAATAAGTTTTAATTAAACAATGAAATTTATCCTGAAATTATAAAAAATTTATAACCATATGAATACAACTTAATAATAGAAAAGAAATTGCCTATTGGTAAAATGCACAGTTTAACACTAGATGTTTCATTTATCCATCTACTCAATTTAATTAAATTAACATACACTGGTAGTGAATTATCAAAAAAGAGGGAAGTTCATGGCCAAAACTAAGAAAGAACAATTAGATGACACTCTTACAGCCCTAATGCAGGTGGGGCAGATAAAAGCATGTGGAATAGTATCTAAAGAGGGGCTGTTAATCAACTCCAGAACACCTCCTGATGTTGATGCCCGAATTTTCTCGGCACTCTGTTCCACTATCATGGGTGCGGCAGAGGCCGCCTCCGGGCAAATGGCCACCGGCGGAGTTAGTCAGGTATCAGTAAAAACTGATAAAGGAACCATTGTATTAATGCCTGCCGGTGCCAAAGCAATTTTAACTGCCTTAACTGAGCCAGAAGCTCAACTGGGGCTCATACTGGTGGAAATGGAATCAATAGCCCAGGAAGTAAATCAGGTCATGGGTGAGTCTAAATGAAGAAAACTCACATTCCCAAACTGGATGATTTTTTGGGTGGGGGAATACCAGAAGGTTCATCTGTACTGTTCTATGCTGACCCCGGTGTTGAATGTGAGGCTTTTGGATATCAAACCCTGCAAAGCAGATTAGAAGAGGGGGATCGCGGGTTCATTTTCACCAATGTAACGGAACCAAGCTCCATTCTTTATGAATTCGAGAAATTCGGATGGGACCTAGAAAAGGAATTGGATGAGGGTCAAGCCTTTTTTGTAGACGGAAGCTCGTATTTCATAGGGGTCCCAGTGATGGGTAAATATACCATAGAAGATTATTCACAGATAGAAGAAGTGGTTCATAAAGCAATAACCGATGTCCCTGATGGAGTAGGAGTTATTAATAATCTTTCCGCACTTATAGATTATCTTGATCCAGGGGAAACTGTGCGTATCATAAAAAAATGGAATAAGGCTGCCCGTGAAAATAAAACTGTTTTACTGTATTTATTCACAGAATGGGATTATGAAACTGATTTAATTGATGAAATAAAGGCTTCAATGGATTGTCTGGTTAACCTGAGTACCATTGAAGAGAGAGTCATTATTGGGCAGGGATTTATGGTTACAGGAGCAACCTGGACCACACCCTCCAGTAGCATGGTACTTTTCAACATTCTGCGCCCGGGCGGAGTAAAGATTTTCATACCCAAGATCCTGGTAACTGGACCATATAATGCAGGAAAATCAAGTTTTGTTAAAAATATTGCCCCAAATTCGGTTTCTGTGGATAAAATGGCCTTGGGCCAGGTTCCCACCACGGTGGCCATGGACATCGGCCACATGGAACATAAAGGATTTGTTGCCGATGTTTTCGGAACACCAGGACAGGAACGCTTTGACCTTATACTTGATTTACTTTCCAAAGAAGCAGTGGGAGCATTTATCCTGGTGGATTCTACCGATCCCCATACATTTCCCCGTGCTAAAGAAATGATAAAAAAATGCAAGGCTGAGGCCATACCTAAAGTAATTGTGGCCAATAAACAGGATCTACCCGACTCATTAACACCGGATGAAATAAGGAAGGTAATGAGAATCGACCAGAGTATTCCCATAATTCCAGTCAGCATACTTAACAATGAAGGAATTGAGGAAGCCATAGATGCACTGTTAGATATACTTTACAGGTGAATAAATGATCGTTCGCATTACATCTGGAATAACTGGTTTCGATGAATTGACAGTACCCGGTGATGATCTAGGCTTTGCCCTGGGAGGAATCCCTGAAAACACTATAACACTATTATATGGTCCGGTAGGTGTGGGTAAATCTTTATTCTGTCACAGTTTCACTTATCAGGGGTTAAGTACTGATGAACCCTGCTTATATTTAACCACCGACCAGAACTTCTCTACTATTTACCATAATATGGAAGACCTGGGACTCTCCCTGCAGGAATACATGGAGGGGACTATGTTGCAGGTAATTGATGCCTCCTCTAATGGGGAAAAATTGGAAGACTCTCCCACTCACCAATCATCCAATGTTAAAAACCCCACAGATATACTGGTTAAGGTTAGCCGGGGAATCAATTCCATATCTCAAAATAATCCTCGTTTTCGTGGTGTTGTGGATTCAATAACTGCCATACTTGAATCCAATGATGAAATGTTGATAATGAGGGTGTTAAAAAGTTACATATTACGGGTGAAGCAAGCAGGGGGCACAGCGATAATCACCCATACCCAAGGATCAGCTGATCCTCGAACGGAAATAATTATCAAATCCATGGCCGATAACATCATCCGGGTGGATGGGAAAACACTGGTTATTGAGTCCATGAAGGGGTTGGGACGGAAGAAAGCCCCCTACGAGATAACCGGAGAAGGCCTTATCCTGGGTAAAGAGGAATGAAATATTGAAAGTAATAAATATTACAGGATAAAAGCCCATTTACTAAAATAAATTTCATATAGGAGAATTCGATACAATGAGCATGGTTGAAACTGGTATACCGGGCTTAGATGAATTATTATCATCAAATGATGGGGATGGATTTCCTGAGAACACCACCACTCTGGTTTACGGACCCCCCAAGGTGGGCAAATCTATTTTTTCCTATCAATTCGCCTACCATGGATTGGACCTCAAGGAGCCCTGTCTGTACATCACCACCGATGACGGAATAAAACAATTAACCCAAAACATGATGGATTTTGGATGGTTTTTGCAGGGTTTTATTGATGAAGAACTTTTATACGTTATTGATTCAATATCTTCCCTATCGGGAGTACGTGTGGAAAATACTGCAACATATGCTTCTTCCAAAATTAATGACACCACTGATCTAATGGTTAAAGTTGGGTTAGGGACTCGTTTTGTTTTTAAAAAATCCAATGAATTTCGTTCTGTTTTTGATTCATTAACCACTCCCTTTGTTTTTAACCCGGAACCAATGGTTGTTCGTTTTTTGAAAACCTACCTAAGACGCCTGAAGGAAGCAGGGGCCACAGTACTGGTTAATTATACCGAAGGAGTTGCCTCCCCCGGCACCGAAAAAATACTCAAATCAATAGTCGACAATGTAATAATGCTTGATGGGAGTTATATGACATTTAAATCAAGTTATGACTTTATGGGAACTGCCAAATATGATATCACCGACCAGGGGATAGTTTTGGGAGAGGGGGAACTTCTGTGGTAAAAAAGATTTTCAAAACTAAACCTATCCCATAAAATGACCGTGTAGTTAACCGCAGGATTATGGCTCGGAAGAACAGCCAGAAGACACTTAGACAGTTACCAAATATAGATTTCAGTGTGAAGATGGGGAGGAATTTGCTATGGAACTTTTTAAGGGAAAAGATGAGTATGGTGATTCTCTCAAAATACTTTTAGAACAGCTTTGGGAATATCAGGAGGCTGAAGCTAATTTAATGGTCGAAATTGCAACAATTCACTACGAAAATGGAGATACAAATAACACCATAGGATTTTTAGAAAAATCAGTGGAAATATACCATGAATTGGGTTTTGATGAGCAAGAAGCTACTATTCAGGATTTAATAGGTGATGTGTATCGGAATATTGATAATCTTTCCAACGCTCTGGAACATTACTATAAATCGTTAAAAATAAGTTCCACCCTGAAAATACCACTTGAAGCAGAAGTTTTAGCCAAAATTGAGGAATGTGAAGTTCAACAGGAAAAAATGGATGATAAAAAAGTTAATAAGACATTTCCCATGGGATTAAAAGTCTCTGAGGAGTCATCTGAGCCTGAGGAGTCAATAGATTATATAAAACTGGGAAAAAGATTGGATGATATCATTGTACTTCTGGATGAATCAGCAGTTTATGGTACTTACCAGAAATATGAAAATCCCATGTTCCATCTGGAAGAAGCCTATCAGATGGCCAGCAGTATTGATGATAAAAAGGGGGAAGCAGCTTTACTCCTGATAATGGGTGATGTTTCCCTGAAAGCAGAAAAAACCAAAAAAGCCCTGGATTTTTTCCATAAATCTCTCAATTTCTTCCAGAGAATTGGTGATAAAAAAGGTGAATCAATAGCCTTACTGTTGATGGGAACTGCATATTTTTTACTGGGCGAGGTAAATGAGGGTTCCAACCATCTTCGCCAGTCCATGGATATCATAAGGGGATTGAATGATCCAGTTCTTGAAAAAGCTGCTTTAGAACTTTTAAACTCGATATATGACTGATTTTCCATACCTACCATATTTCTTATTTTACTGGAATTTTCATTAAGCCCTATCCAACCGGGTTACTATTCTTATCGACCATTAAGCACTGATTCTGCATATTTTGTATATCAATATAACAATATTAATTTCTATTAAATTAAATAAAAAAAATTGGAAAAAAAATGGTTTTTTTAAAAAAATAAGTACCTTAATTTTTTAGAACATACGTGACTTTAGGAAGTAGGCCAGGATTATTCCCAGTGCTCCAAAGATTAATCCAATTAACCATACGATTTTAACCACATCTTTTTCTTCCATGGGTCGTTTTAATATCCATCGTATCAATGAATTAAAACCAGTCTCTGGTGCCATCAGTTTTCCATCTTCTCCCACCTGGGTGGGCTGGTGTTGTTGTCTTTCCATGACCCCGGCACTGCGTAGCTTGAGCAACATATCGATTATATTGGGTATGAGGACAATCAGGGCAATGATTCGCACCCGGCCAATAAATGCCACTACTACAATGGTTGCTCCAATAATTAGAGTGCCTACATCTCCAGGGAAGACATTGGATGGGTGTCGATTGTAGTAAAGGAAGGCCAGGAGGGACCCTAGCATACACATACTGATTACCGCCACATCGTACTTGCCCATGATAATACAGGCAATACTCAACGAGGTCATGGCAATGGCACCCAGTCCAGATTCAATTCCATTTAACCCGGCCAGCATGTTGGTGAGGTTGGCGGCAATGGTAACTGCAATGGGGATGAGTAAAAGGTAGATAAGGTCCACGTTAGGTGGAGCAATCCATATAAGGGGCAAACCTGCCAGCCAGAGGAGTATAAGCTTTTCCTTGGAAGACAACATCACCAAATCATCCACCATTCCCACCAAACCTACCAGGAGGATCACCAGTAGGGTTATGGTGAGTTGGAACTGCAACTCGGGATAGAAATAAATACCCAGAAATATCCCGATAATAAATCCAAAAAGAATACCAATACCACCCATTTCTGCCACCGCAGGTTTGGATGGTTTGTGAATGTCTCGACCCACAATATCGGCAGCCTTTAATTTCTTAATAAGGCGAGGCATACTCAGGAAAGTTACCAGAAAGGCCACCAGGGCACAGATAGCCGAGGTCAAAAATAGATTCTGGTAGAGAAGTATAAGATTGGGTTCCATTTTTCATCACCGTTTTAAGAGGGAGTACACAGTTCTAAGGGGAATATCGAGTTTTGAAGAGATATTTTTAACTGAAACTCCCTGTTTATATAGATTTTTAACTTCATCAACTGTATCATTAGCGTATTTATTTTTCCTCCCTGGTTTGAGGGGGGATTTTTTAAGGTAATAAACAGTTTTAAGTGGTATATTCAGATTTTCTGATATTTCACGTGGTGAATATCCTGATTTTAATAAAGTATGTACTTTTTGAGTGTCTTTTTCACTGTACTTTTTGGGTCTGCCTTTCTTTTCTATGGATACAACAGAAACTCCCAGTTCTTCTAAGGCCTGGAGGTACTTTGGTGAGATTCGTGCGAACAGACTAGTGGGAATTGTAATCTTCTTTAGATGAGGGTATTCCTCCAGTAATTCCATGATCCTGCTGAATGATAGTGGTTTATTCACGTAAATTTCTTCTTTTACCGTGTTATCATCTTTCAATAAAGAACCACTTCCCAGTGAGATCATTTATTCTCTATTCATTAATCCATAAGAACTCAATTCATAAAAACATTTTTCTAAAAAATTAAGATGGTGAGTCTAAAAAATGATTAAATTATTTATTTTTTCATCATGGCCATGAACTGTTTGGCCCGGGAACTAGCTGGTCTTTGTAGGGTGTCGAGGGTCTCTTTGCCCTTTAAAACATCTTCAACTTCTATGGAAAACAGTTGGGCTGTTTTTGCTACCGGTAGGTTCCCTTCACTGGAAAGTAGAGCAGCACCCAGGGCAGGTCCCATCTGCAGGTGGAGACCTTTCATCTTTTTTTCCACGGAAAATTTCTGGGCCAGCACCCTTCCCATGTGGGGTATGTAGGTGATACTTTCTGAAAGGTATTCCTGCATATTCCTCACCACATCAACTTCAAAGTCCTGGAACGCCTTCATCTGATTGGTGTCCAGACCCGGTCGAAGATAAGGGAAAGGGCCAGAATACTTATTTCTCCGATCATAAGAAGTGGTTAAGTAGTAGTGTAGGAGATCCCACAAAATATATATCCGGGGAATTTCAAGGAATAAAGACTTTTCAAGCAAATTTTTCTCTTTTAAATCATTTTGAAGGGTTTCTTCAGGTTTTCCGTCCTCATTGAGCAAACCCCTTTCCTCCAGTTCCCTCTGCAGGTAAAAATTTTTAAGACTCTCGGGGTCATCTCCTGTATCATATTTATTGGCTTTTATCTTGGAAATTTCCAGGGCCTTCTGGTATTCTTCAACTTTACCTTTATTATGGAGAGTCTTTTCCAGAAGATCCGGCAAAAATTGGAGTATCCTGTTCTCGGCGTACTTAACATAGCCCAATGAAAGGGCAGTTTGCACGTGTTTATCATTTATAATGGACGGTTTCTTGCGGTGAAACTGCATCATTTCAATACGGGCGTTGGAACCGTACTGGCTGCGAATCTCCTTTTCGTAATTGGCCTCTTCCTGGGCATCAATGGTCACCCTCTTCCTGACCCAGCGGTTATCTTCCATAACCTTAATAACCAGGGAAACTGTCTTTACTATTCCTCTCTTCTCCTGTTTCAGGATGCGCACCATACTACGAAAGGCTTCCCTACTCCGGGGGCTTAGATCAGATAGTTTAACCATGTAATCTCCAGAAAGGGGTAAAAACGGGATAATTTCCAGGCGATAAACACCTTCCTGATTTACATGTAACTTTAAATCATCCTGACCACATTCACAGTTTCCCCGGGTTAGGAGTGATATTTCATGACCCCTGTACTTTCTATGGCATGAAGAACATTCCAGGGTCGCAAATTCTTCTAAATGTCCAATGGCAATCTTGTGGGAGGACATGGCTGATTTTACCCTGTCCAGGATGTTTTTCTTGGCAGCAGCATTCATCCGGAAATACTGGGTGTGGCGGCTGACATCGTACATATCCTCGGCTTTGGTTTCACCAGTGAGTGGACGGCCGTACTTGTTAATGGAACGGTAAGGCGCAGTATAACCCTTAATCTCCATGGTCTCCCTCATGTCCTGGAGGGTATCCATGTTGTTCTTGAAGTAAGTGTAAAGGGAGAGGAATTTTTCCGGGCTTTCCATGTCAATTAATGAAATTTCCCTTCTCTTTATCTGATCCAGAAAACGCTCGGATTTTCCAATGAGTACAGATTCATTCATGGTATTCCTTCATAATTGTATCAGTCACAGCCCGTTTTAGATGGAAGTTCCCTCCCTGGTATTCCATCCTTATTAATCAGAATAGTTTTACAACCCCCTACCTTATACCTTCGCCTATGGTAGCGTCAGGGGCGGTCAAGAGAGTGGAACTATCTCCTGCTGCTAATACCATTCCCTCGGATTTGATTCCAAAAAGTTTGGCTGGTTTGAGGTTCACCAGAATGATCACCTTCTGGTTGAGTATTTCTTCTGGTGAGTATTTAGTGGCTAAACCAGCTACCACCTGTAACTGTTTATCCTTAACATCTACCATGAGTTTAAGCAGTTTGTCAGAGCCTTTAACTTTCTCTGCTCCAATTATTTTACCCACCCTCAGGTCCAGTTTAGCAAAATCATCAATACTTATTAGATCATCCATGGTTTCTTTCTCCTCTAAATTTTTATACAGTGTTTCCTTTTCCTGGGCAATTACTTCGTCATCAATTTTAGCAAATAATGGTTTGGCCTTTGATATGGGGGTTCCTGGTGCCAGGAATTCGGCTGATTCTTCCCATTTTAAGTTATCTTCCAGGCCAAGTATTTCCCTCATTTCCCGGGATTTAGATGGAAGATAAGGATTTATAACCATACTTATCACCTTGGCCAGCTGATTACACAGATAAAGGGTGGTGGCAGCCCTATCACTGTCTTCCTTGACAGTTTTCCAGGGTTCCTGGTCGTTGAAATATTTATTTCCTGTTTTGGCCAGTTTAACAATGTCTTTAAGGCCTTCCCGGAAATCGAAGTTTTCAATACATTCAGCTACTCTACCAGGGGTGGCGTTGATCTCTTCAACCAGTTCCAGATCATCCTCGTTGTATGAACCAGGTTCTGGTATGACTCCTTGGAAGAACCGGTGGGTGAAGGAGAAGGTACGGTGCATGAAATTTCCCACCACATCGGCTAGTTCATCATTGACCCTTCTCTGGAAGTCATCCCAGGAGAAGTCCGTGTCCCGGGTTAAGGGTGCGTTGGCCACCAGGTAGTACCGCAACAGATCTGCATGGAATTTTTCCATGAAATCAGAAGCCCAGATCACCCAGTTCTTACTGGTTGACATTTTACGACCCTCCAGTGACAGGTACTCTCCGGCCACTATGTTGTAAGGAAGTTTGCAGTCATGGGCCAGTAGCATGGCCTGCCAGAATATGGAATGGTGGTAAATAATATCCTTACCAATGAAATGCACCGCCCGATCATCCCAGTAGGGCTCCCATGCTTTGTTTTCACGGCGAGCCCACTGTGCAGCGGAAGAGATGTATCCTAAAAATGCCTCTCCCCACACGTATATTATCTTACCCTCTGCGTCATCCAGGGGGACAGGTATGCCCCAATCCATGTCCCGGGTGAGTATCCAGTCCTTCAATCCCTCGTTTATCCATTGCATGGCATAATTACGGACATTAGCCGGTAAAACCGGATTACCCTCAATGACTTCTTTTAGTTTATCCTGAAAATGACTTAAACGGAAATAGTACTGTTCTGACTCCCTTACTTCTGGTTCACTGTCACAGATAAGGCAGTGGGGTTCCACCAGCTGCACTGGTTCCAGGTGGCGGCCACAGGTCTCGCAGTGGTCACCACGGGCCCCTTCCCCACCACAATGAGGGCAGGTACCCTCCACGTAGCGGTCAGGGAGGAAACGTTCGCACTGGGAACAGTAAAGCTGTTTAATGGTTTTAGGGTAGATACAATTTTTCTGGTAAAGATCTAAAAAGAAGTTCTGTGATATTTCATAATGCAGGGGGGCAGTGGTTCGGGAGAAGTTATCAAAGGAAATATCTGATAATTCCAGGTCCCTCTGGATCAGTTCCCAGTTGCGGGTGGCCACATCCAGAGGTGATACTCCTTCCTTTTCGGCCTGAACAGCAATGGGTGTTCCATGTTCATCAGTGGCACACACAAACAGCACATCAGTGCCCTTCATCCGATGATAACGGGCATAAATATCAGCAGGTATGTAGGTTGAGCGCAGGTGTCCCAGATGGCAGGGGCCATTGGCGTAGGGCAGTGCGCAGGTGATAAATACTTTATTTGAATCTGTACTCAAAGATATTCCTCCTATAATCGCCTTGTTAAGCATGATACAGCATATTTTAACTTAAATATCTATTTTTAAATATTTATTAACCATCTTACAGTAAAAACTCAGTTGGAGTTGATGATAAAGAATAATATCTATTTTTATCTAATTTCTATATAAGATTTATCCATTAATCTACCTTCCCCTCGAGGTGTTGTTAACACCATTACCCATTAACCTTCAATGAAGGGTAATATTCAATAAAAGATGAGAAAAAACGCGGAAGGAATAACTTTCCAGTCATCTTCTTAGCTATTGATTTTTGATATTAAACAGATTCTTAGAATATCTAAAACACCCCAACAATAAATTTTTTTAACCGGGTAAACAACACATAAATTATGGTTTCTATCTCTTTTTTAAACCCCCTCTCACCAGAGGGGAAGGATATTGTAAGGGAATTGGGCAGCTTTGATGGTATATCTCAGGACATACCAGAACTACGCAGGCTGGTAACCCGTAATCCATCTCAAGAAATAGTTGCTGATGAAGAAATACCATCCAACTACTTGGAGCTGGCCCTGAAAAGGATAGAATGGTATGTTAAGAAAAAAAATGACCGAGAATTCAATAGCCGGCGATATTCATTCCTATCAGACCAGGACATAACCAAATATGATGTTATTTCATTTTATCTACTGTGCCAGTCAATTGGGGTTAAATTCGGACCTAACTCACGTGAAACACGGGTTATGGTTGAAGCCCAGGGGGATCTGGTCCAGGAAAGGCTGGGAAAATTAAGTCTACAGGAAGGCAGGTTGATGGTGGACCAATCCCTGCAACTCTTACTAAAGGGGGATACTGTTCACTGGACATTTTTCCAGGAATTACTGAGCACCCGTAAAATACGCCTCACCGAACTGGTTCTGGACCAGGGAGAGTTGGTACTGAACCAGGAGGACTTCATTGATCGCTTTGGATCACGGATCAAGCACCGAAATCCCAGCAGCATGTACCAACTTTTAATTGGGGATGAACTCAAGGAATTGCTCATGGTCAAGATGATCATGCAGGAAACCGAGGACTACATTAAACAGGTACATGAAAAGGCCCGGATCATGGTAGAGCCCAACCCTATCCTCCTGGAACTGGCTGAAGAGGTTGCAAAGATACTGGCTGAACCAATGCAGAGTTACGGTTATGGTTCTGGTCGGGGTGGTAGTGGACCAATGAAGGCTGGACCACTGAACAGCCAGGCATTTCCTCCCTGTGTGAAAAAGGCACTGGAGGGTATAAAATCCGGGGGAAGGAACGATGCCATTGTACTATTCATGACCCCCTTCGTATCCTACGCCCGACTTTACCCGGATGTTTTCCGGATGAACCTGTCTAAACGGGTCTCTGATCAGGACCCGCAGCTCGAGATCACCGAAAAAGAGATTTTGCCCCTGATTTACGAGGCTGCCCAGCGCTGCGTACCCCCATTATTTGAGGACCAGCCCCAGGAAAAGGTCAACATCAATGCCAAACTGGGATTTGGAATGCACTCCGAACTTAAAATGGAACACGAAGGTGAAACCACCTGGTACACTCCCATGAGTTGTGAAAAGATAAAATTGCACCTACCTCATCTTTGCCGACCCGATGATGTCTGTAAAAAGATAGGAAATCCTTTAAGTTATTATAACCGGATGTTATGGGAAGTTAGAACCCTTAAAAAGGCCGATGATTCAGGAAGTACAACTGCCAGTGCTGAAAATAGTTCTGAGGGAGTTGGAGATGATAACGATTCCCCAGGTAAAGATGGAACAACACCGGATAAACCAGGGGAGGCCTGATACGGCATGGAACTCAAACCAGCAACCCCCAATGAACGCCGGCAGTACTACCGGGAAGAATGGGATGTTAAAAATGTCCCTGATTTTATCCGCAATACTCTTATACAGAGGGAGTTCGGTTTTGACCATATTGGTCGCGGACCCAATGACCGCTACCGTGTGTTTCGCAATTCTGATGATTTGAGGAAGTTCATGCGGGTTAGAACACCATTTGCCGCCTATTCATCGGTAGCATTTTACAATAATCCTAAACGCAGGGGAGGATGGCTTAAGGCTGAACTGGTTTTCGACGTGGATGCCAAGGATATACCCATAAGGTCCTGTGGATGTGATAACGTCTGTGAGATATGTTTAAACCAGGCCAAGGACATTGTCATGGGACTGCTGGACACCCTTCAGGGAGATCTGGGGCTGAAAAATATTAACGTGGTGTATTCGGGCCGTGGTTACCATATAAGGGTCTTGGATGATGCAGTGATGGCCATGGACAGTGATGTACGTAGCCAGATCGTCAAATATTTAGTGGGTGCTGATGTTCCCCGGAGTGAATACTCCAGCCACGGAATGAAATACAACCTGGAACACTTCACCATACCATTTGGCTACCCCCAGGTATTCACCCACAGGGTAAAACAGGCCCTGTTAAACCTGACTCTCGATACAGAAATCGATGATGTCAGTAAGGATATAAAAAAGGCAGTAATAAAACACCGTGAATTACTCTATGATGACCAGTGGGGAATATTCCGCAAAGCAATCGGACCCGTAAGGTACGCCCGGTTGGTTAAGGGTATTGCCTCCTTAAACCTGACACTGGTAGATGCTAAGGTATCCATAGACCTCAAACGAATACTCCGCCTACCCTCATCCCTCCACTCAGGAGTGAGCATGAAATCCACCCTCATCAAGAACCTGGAAACTTTCGACCCCTTCCAGAATGCAGTACCTAAATTCGTTTACGAAAGGGATGATAAGTAGAGTTTATTGTTTTTTTAAAAAAAATTAAGGGTATTTAACCGGATAGTGGTGTTAATACCCCTTTAATCCCGGGTTAAAAGCTCATTTTTATGAAGATAACTGTACAGGAATTTCATCACACCCTCGTCGGCATCTTCAGCGATTAACAGATCCAGAACATCCACTAGATTGTATTTTTCCAGTAGTTTCTTCTTTAAATGTTTCCCCACACGTAGATTCCGGATCCCACCAGGGGTGAGTGTCTCCTGGATAAGGGACTCTGCATCCCGATATTCCCTTCTGGTGAGTGTAAACCATCGTTCACCTTCCACCCATGATTGGGGATGCTTTTCCAGGAACCTTTTGGTGTTCTCATCATCCCACACCGTGGGTCCCGAGTACTTCCGGAAGGGAGTTAACTTCCACGTGTTCATTTCCAGGAGTATTATGCCGGTGGTGTCCTCATCACTCCAGGAATCACTCCCCATAACTTTAAAGTCCTCATTTTCCAGGATCTTCACCAGGGATTTTTCAGTCTTCTGGATCTGGGGATGCAGGGCATCCGCAGGAATATTTGGGGTGTGGAAGGCCAGGAGAACTGAATGGGTCTTTCTCTGTTGAAATTCATCCCGCAATGTTTCCCGGTCATACTTTAAGGTTTTAGGATAGAAATATGATTTTTTAGGGTTTTCCAGGAAGTTACCTGCTGCCACCCTGAATTCAGCCATCTTCTGCAGTGTCAGTGCGGCAGAAACATTCCGGTTCTGGTCAGTCGGGTCCACCACTATCAGGGGATCCTTAAACTGGGCCCCGGTACCGAAGTTCATAAGATCTATTCTGTATCCAGGTTCCCAATGCTCGAGTGCACCTTCCAGAACCTTCAGGAACGAACCGTAGTGGATAACCAGCAATTCACACAGGTAACCAGAAAATCCACCCACCTTGAACTCCGAGCCGTAGGTTCCCACCATCTTCATGAACCGTTTTAAAAGCCGGACTTCCCTGGTCTGTTCTGGCCCTAAATTATCCACCACAAATAGGGTGTGCAGCAGGGTGCGGTCCACCGCAGATTTGAGTTCACTGGAATCTGTGATGTCATAGCAGGGTACTAAATCCACCTCATAACCTTCAATAAAACCAGTGAGGTAAGGGTGGGAGGCATAACGTTCCTCATAGGTTCCATCAGCTTCATCTACACATTTATGGGCCAGTTCCAGACCCTGACTTTTCAGATCATCCAGGGAAGTGGTGAGGGGAAATTTAATGAAAATATCAATGTCCAGACCCTTACCCTCTTCAGAGTTACCATTGGATAACCAAGTGTTCTTGGCCACTGAGCCCAGGAGCACGGCTTCTGCATTAATATTCAGTTTATTAACATTTTTATTGATTATGTCCTTTAATTTATCTGCTAAACCTTTAACTTTCGCTACCTCTTCTTTTGAAGGTTCAATATCCGCTAATATTGGGTTAAAATCAATCACTTATAATTACCTCTAAGCTGGGCTTTTTGCCATGTTTTTCTTTTTATGGAATTAATTTATTAAATCAAACTTATTAGATTAAATCTTGAGTTTAAGGTTCTTGATTTCAAGATTAAATGAAAAATTGTTGGATATCGGTATAGATAGGACCTACCGGGGTTAGTTCGCTTTTTTTCAAAGTTATCTTCTCCAGGGTCATGGGTCCAATCTCAATTGACTCCAATTTTTGCACGGTTTCTGCCAGAATTTCCTTGTTTCGTGGTCCCTTTACCCGGGCAATGGTTAGGTGGGGTATGTAGCTGCGTTCCTTTTTAAATCCCATCTTGACAAATTCCTGGTCAAGATCCCGTTGCAGCTGGGAGAACTGCTCTGGTTCTTCAACTCCCAGCCAGATAACCCGCATATATCCCATGTTAGGGAACACTCCCGTCCCCTTAATATTCAGGGGAAATGATTTGTACTTTTCCAGTTTGTCCTGGGTTATCTGGATTATCTTTTCAGTCTGGGTAGAGGAGATTTCTCCAAAAAATTTGAAGGTGAAATGCAGATTCTCCGGCTCCACCATCTTCAATGGGGCGGCAGTTTTTTTTAGTTCCTTCTGTACTTTCTGAATTTCATAATTTAAAGTGCTGTCCACGTCAACTGCTAAAAATGCTCGCATATTATCACCAGTTTGATTAACTAGTCTTTTTGTTGGTTGTAATTAAATTTAATGGTAATTTAAGGAATTAATTGAATTTATGGGGAATTATCAGTGAATAACCAGTATCTATGAGGTATTCCTCAGTGATTCAAGACTCAGTGATTCAAGACATTTTCCTGTGATTATATTCTTTTTTCTTTGATAAATACTTCAAACCGTTATTATTATATGATGAGGTTCCTAATCCTGCCCAGACTTTCCTGGGGAGTTTCCACGGTGTTGAGTAAATAAACATCCACTCTCCGGAATAACTCATAGAAAAAATCACTTCTCAGGTTGAGTTTCCGTTCATCCATTATTAATTGGTGGGGGTTGCAGAAATCATTTTCCAGCATGAATTTCAGGGCCTCATCAGGATCAAGTTGGCGGAAGGGAGGATTAGAAGCATTTCTTTCCAGGAGAACCACGGCTTTCAGGGTGCTGGTTTCCCGGACCCGTCCCTGGAAGAGGGTGTTCACATCAGCGATGCCCCGCCCTTTGTTGTCCAGTTGGACACGGGCCACTTCTTCTGAAAAACCCTGCCACACCTGGCTCAAGTCATCCCGTATGTATGAGTTTTTTTCTGATGAATAAATAACCGCGGCGTTGTTAAATAGTCTGGTGAAGAACCAGTCATCGGATAGATAGTTAAAGTTAGGGTACTGGAGGAGTCCGTAGGTCAGGGTGGTTTTTCCAGTTCCGGGTGGGCCAATAATGGCCATTCCATGACCACCACAGTCCACTGCTGATCCATGGGTGGAGTATCGCCGGTGTTCAGAGTGGTACTCCTCAAAGAAGTCAGAAATAGTGGCCAGGGCAATACTTTTAATCCAGCCATAGTAGTCACAGTTTTTAATGATACAGGTCTTGGAAACAGTTTCATATAAAACCTGCAAATTTCCACCATCTTCCACGGCAAAGACCTTAGCATGGGGGCGGATATCCTCATTCATGAACTTTAAGTTATCCTCCCATTCCTCCTTAAAGCCCTCATTATCAGTAAGGAGTTTAACACAGGCCCCGTGAATATTGGCCTTTCTTTCGAACTTTACCCTGCTTTTAAGTTCAGCCAACATTCTATCCTTGGTGTGGGGTGTTACTAACTCCACCTGGTAATCTGACATGTATATTATCCCCTGAATCTTACATTACTTTTAATCTCTTCCTTTGTAACTCATGGATTATAGATCTAACTCTTTGTATAGATCTAAAAATTAAGTGGCAGTGGCTACTGTTACTTATATTATAATATAGTTACGGTGGGCTTAATTTTTTTCTCCTACCTTGGGATCATCAAAGTTAGGAATCACTCAAAGCTTAGTATATATCAATGGCCCCCATTCAGGAGATATTTCAGGGGAGATTGACCACCAGAATGATCACTCCAGGAGATATTCCCCGGGATTGGTCACCCCGGGGATATTCTTAGGGGGGATTGAATCACTCCAGGAGATTAACCAAAGTTTCCAGATGGGTTTTTAATTCAGCCATGGCTGTGTTGTACTGTTTTGAATTGTTGGCAATTAGTTTTAAATCTTCTGCGTAGGCTTTACTATCTCCCTTTTCCATATCAGTGTACAATTTTTGATTCAGGGATTCAGTTTCATTATTCAAACGGGAAAATTCTTCATGAATACTGGAAATATTTTTTAACTCATTGGAAATATCTCCCCGGAATATCAGAGTGTAGGCCCACATTCGGTAACTGAAGAACTGATCGGATACCCCTAAATTTTGATTGAAAAATTCGGGAGGTGGTGTGTTTGATATTCGCATACTACTGGCCACCGCACTCCGCTCGCTAGGGGATACATATTCCAGTGAAGATGCACTTTCTGTATAAGCCGCTGCATTTTCCATCTCTTTAATGGTAGAATCATTGTTTACCGGCACCTGAACTGTACTTAATTCAGATTTAAATGTATTCAAATCACTGGGCATTAAAATACTGGTAACTGCAACATAAAACAGGCCGTAAATACCGATGATGGCTACTAAAATAATTAACAATGCTAAAATCTTTTTATTAATAGTTCTGCCCCCTTACCTATGGATTTATCTTATCATGGTATAATGGTTAAAAAGTATTATTTAAATTTTTATCTTTAGGATTGTAGATTATAGAGAAATAGGACTTTTATAGAGAAATAGGACTTAAAAAATATCAAAAAAGCAGTGCAAAATGCCGGTTCAACATTAACATGGAAAAATAGAGAGATTAAAATAAAAGATAAAGATTAAAAGATGTATTTATCTTTTAACCAGTTTTTTGGAACTATTTTTCGATAATGGTCTCTTCAATGGCCATTCCGAAGTGTCGGGCTTTGGGATCCAGGTAGATCATGACTTTGTCCCCTACCTTGAGTTCGGCTACAGAGAGGGGTGTGCCGTCTTCTGAGACCAGGCGGATGGTTTCTGCGTTTTGGAGTAGAGTTCGGAGAATAACTCCATCTGATTCAGCTTCCACCAGCATCAGGGGACGTTTTTCAATTTTAACCCGACCTACAATGGCCACTTTACTGTTACCTTCCTGATCCACAGTTAGAACTTCATCCCCGGTTTCCAGTTCCGAGAGATACTTGGTCTTGTTTCCGGGGGTCATGACGTAGGCGTGCACTGGTCCGGCGTTAACCCGGAAGGGACGTGAGGCAACGTATTCACTTTCCATGGACTCACTGTGCACCAGGAACAGTCCCTGGGAGTATGATCCCACCAGCATACCCTCACCCAGGTGCATCATGGAACAGGTGTCCACACACACCCGGTCTCCAATACCCACTGGTTCCACCTTGGTTATGGTGGCTGGTTTCAATTGGTAACTTTCACTTTTTATCTTGTCTATTAACTCCGAAACCTTTTTTATATGGCTAATTTCATGGGGGCAGAGTAGAATACCATCGGTTCCGTGTTCCATTGTTTCCAGGGCTACTTTAGCTTCATCGTAGTCCGCTACTGCGGCAATGATCTTCACATCTTCGTCCTGCAATCCAGCAATGAGGTTTTCCAGGGGAATGACCTTCCAGTCACGTCCCATGAGTATTAGGTAATCTGCTTCCTTTCCCAGGAGAGCAGCCAGTTCCTGATGTTTTTTGGTGAGAATTTCCACATAGGCTGCTACTTTCTTGTCCATTCTCTTTAACCTTTTAACTGCAGCCAGATCCTTGGATTCTGAAAGATCATCGGGTATGATAAGGGTGCCATCACCTTCACTGTTACGACCTACCAGCATCACATCGGAGCCATCAATATCCGAGATGAGTTTTACATTACCCAGTCTGCGGATATTGTCCACATCGCTGAAGTCAACAACGTGATCCATCCCGGATTCCAGTGCAGTGGTAATGAATTGTTTTTTCTTGTCCCATACATTACCTTCAGCCATTATCCACGCAAATTTCATAGTTTAACCTTCTAAAACATTTATAGTTCCTTTCGTCTACAAATGTTCGTGTTTTTTGGGGGTTTATTTTATCGGGGTTTAAAAAATGGGTTATTTATTTACCATTTAAGATTTTAAGGGCTTCGTCCACTTCCAGGTTGTTGTGCACTATTTCTGCAATGGCCCGTGTTGTTTTCTGGGGTGATCTGGCCTGGAAAATGTTTCTACCTATGGCCACACCAGCTCCACCCATGTCCACCGAGTTTTTAACCATTTCCAGAAGTTCACGGTCGGTTTCCACTCGGGGCCCTCCGGCAATGACCAAGGGGACGGGGCAACCGTCGATAACTTCTTTGAATGTCTCCGGGTCTCCGGTGTAATTGGTTTTAATGATGTCGGCTCCCAGTTCGGCACCGGCACGGGATGCCAGCTTAACCACTTCGGCATCGTGTTCATTGTCAATTTTCTTGCCGCGGGGGTACATCATGGCAATGAGGGGCATTCCCCAGTCATCACAGATCTCGGAGATGCTTCCCAGGTGCATTAACATCTCGGGTTCCATCTCTGATCCCACGTTTACGTGTACTGATACTGCGTCTGCTCCCAACTGGATGGCTTTTTCCACACTGGTCACCAGTACTTTATGATCCGGGTCTGGTCCCAGGGCAGTACTGGCGGATAAGTGGATAATCAGCCCAATATCTCGCCCATAACCTCGGTGTCCTGTGCCGACCATTCCTTTATGCATTATTACAGCGTTGGCACCGCCGCTGGCCACTTCATCTATGGTCTCTGCCATTTTTATTATTCCTTCCACAGGTCCGATGGAAACACCGTGATCCATGGGCACGATAACACATCTCCCGGTTTTCCGGTTGATTATCCTTTCAATCCTGATTTTCTTTCCTATCATAAATACCCTCCTTCTTATAGTTTAGGAGACCAGAGTTTTAGTTCTTTTAAACGCGGTGGGATGCCATCATCTCCACAGGACTCCAGCCACCCATTTTCTGACCTGATGATCTCAGTGCCGGATGATGAGTGAATAAAGTCTAAAAGACCTCTATTTCTTATTATTGTATCACGAGGTTTTAAAGTTGATGACCAAATGTAGAAAACTTTGAAGGTGGTGTCGGGATGGTAACCTCCACCCAGATCCACCGAGAGAACATCACATCCTCCCCACTCCTCCACCTTTTGGGCCACTTCTTCCAGGGTTTCGTGTAGACGCACATCCTGCTGGATAAACTCAATGGGAGTTTCAACTTCCTTTTTCAGTTCATCCAGCTTCTCTTTAGATTCAGTGCCCTTATCGAGTGCTATTATCTTTCCGTGGGGCGCCAGCTGGGATATGATACGGGTGGAATTACCTACATGGCAGCCCAGCTCTACTACAACATCATCTTCTTTGATAATGTCTTTCAGGGTCTGTCTGTAAACTTTGATATCGTATACAATGTTGATCATGGTATTGAATCCAGGATACGTTATTAAATATATAAATTGTGTGATTTCATTCCTTTTTAATGTAGGTAATTGGGAATAGATGGCAAAAGTTCACCGGACAAGAAGCAGTAGAAATCCGGAACTTAAGGGAAGTTGGTGAAGCATTGCGATTATTTAGTCTATAAAATGGCAAATGTTTAAATTATATTAAAATTGAGAACTTTTTTTATTTTTTAATTTTTTTTATCCTTTAAAAAAATATAATAACCAAAGATAACATAATAACTTACAGGGGGGATTGTTATGACTTCGGATGATAAAAATACCGAGAATAAAGACCATTACGTTCGTAATGTACGTAAATATCGCCTGAAATCCATCAGGAGTATTTTAAAAACTACCAAGAAGTATCATTAACCATAGTCTTTTTTTCATTACTACTATCTATTTTCTCGATTCCTATTTAGATTTCTGATTCTTCATTAGCCCTGCGGTTACAGAACAAATCAGTAACGAATGTATGCCGGCTATAAAAAGAATTGGAGATATTTTCTCCAATATTATGGATTTTTAGGGCTAAATCCAATTTTTTTAAAGATTTATCTCAATTGATATTCATTCTTCGAGAACAGTGTTTTTAAATCTTTCAAAACCCATCCTCTCTATAAATCTACCTAAACGTTTTTTGTCCCCGTTTTCCTGGTAATATTCGATTATTTTCCCAATCAGTTCCAGGGCTTCTTCATCTGGCAGATCTTGGGCTAACATTTGGCCGATCATTGGTTTTATTCCACTGGTTCCACCTACCATAATTCTCCACCCCTTTCTGAAGCCAATGACTCCAATATCTTTCACTCCTGACTCTGAACAGGAATTTGGACACCCGGATACTCCAATTTTTAGTTTGTTGGGTAGTTCTATTCCCTGGAACCGTTCATCGATTTTAAGTCCCAGGCTGATGGAATCCTGTTGACCTCGTTTGCAGTAGGTGGTTCCGGGGCAAATTTTAGTGGTTCTAACTTTTTTCCCAATGAACCCTCCAGGTTTCATGTCCAGATCTTCCCAGATCCGGTCAATATCATCGTATTTAATCCCAATAATGGCAATACTCTGGTTAGAAGTTACTTTAAGAGTTTTTGCATGGTATTTCTGGGCAGTATTCGCTATTTTAATTAATGTATCCGGGTCCACCATACCCCCGGGAATATAGGGAATTATTGCGTAGGTTTCCAGATCTTTCTGGATAACTGCTCCTTTTTCTGGAATATTTTCTGGCATCTTTACCACCTTCCATTCAATACATTTCCATTCTAATTCTATATACTCAATGACTAATAAAATCGTAATTCCGTGCAATTTATTTATCTAACTGGACTTTAGCACTGAAATGCAGATGTCATCAACATCCTAAAAAGTAATAACCATATGCTTGTTGTTCTGGATAATCAAATGAAATCATCATTTCCTGTTAATTCCCATCTAAAAATTAATATATGCCTTTTACTATAATATCCATAGATTGAATTAGGTCTAATGCACCTAAAACCAATTTCTTTGGTGGGGATTTGACATGGCAGAGGATGAGGGAAATGAATTGGAAAAAAGTGTTGATGAATTAAATCAACAGCGTATTGATCTGGAAAAAGAGATCAACGATTTAAATCTCCTGAGAAATGAAAAATTGAAATCATTCAATGATGAACTTGAAATTAAGATTGAATGGATGGATAAAGAGCGGATAAAAGCCATTAAAGAGCGGGACAATTTACTGCGTAAGGTCAGGCATTCCAATGAAAAAAGCTGGAAGAATGCCCTGAAAATGGTTGGTATTTTAGGATTTCTGGATCTGGTGGTGGTACCCGCCATAATCATCTTACTGTCCATACCATTGCAGTGGATATTTGTATCCTTGGGTCTGGTCACTTTCCTGGGTATGATGCTCATTGTAAATTACATGTCGGGAACATCACCCTTTAACACCGGTGAAATCAGGAAGGCCATTACTGTATCTCTTATAACGGTGTACCTGGCATTTGTTCCCCTGTTAACCATGGGGGTGGTGGTTTTTCCGGGAGCACAGACCATTTTATCCAACTTCACCTGGCTCATTGCCGTGGTTATCGTGCTCTACTTCGCTACCCGGCCACTGGAAGAGTACATTAAAAATATGAGCTCTAAAAAATAGGCTAAAATAATTCTTTTTTAATCAATTTAACAGGATTTTAAATGGTCCTGTTATATTGATATATTTTTAAAATATTTTTTTAATTTTATTACAAATTTTTAATCAATTGGTGTTTAATAAACCAAAATATATTTTCCGGGTTCATTTTTAATTCTCTGAGGATGCCGCACTGCACCCCGCAACATAACCGGTAGAAAAGGCCTGCTGTAAGTTATACCCGCCTCTACGGCCACAGCCAGATATTATCTCCCCGGCAAAATATAATCCACTAACCAACTTGGATTCCATAGTTTTAGGGTCAATTTCCTTCTTGTCGATGCCCCCACAGGTTACCATGGCCTTATCCAGGGGGAGATGACCAGTTACAGTTAAAGGCAGGGCTTTGAGTGCTTCCTGCAACTTCAACCTCTCCTTTTTGGTGACCTGGTTCAACTGTTTCTGGGGATCAAGTGATATGGTATTTAATATAGGTTCAATGGTGCGGTTGGGGAGATGTTTTTTTAAGTAGTTCTTTAGAATCTTTTTACTGTTATTCTGGAAGTCTCTAATTAGCTCTCCTTCCAGGGATTCTCTCTTTTCTCCCGGTTTAAAGTCAATGTAGAGCTTTAAATCACCGTGTTCATCCCAAAGATTTATAATATCATGACTCATATCCAGAATTACTGGTCCTGACACACCAAAGTGGGTTAAAAGAAGGTTTCCCTGGGGTAAAGTTATTTTTTTACCTCCGTATGCTATCTTGAGGCCCACATCTATCAGGGTAACTCCCTTTAACTTATGAATCCATTTTTCCCGCACCCTAAGGGGAACACCACCTGGTTTTAGTTCGGTAATATTATGGCCCAATAATTCTGCCATATTTAAACCATCCCCAGTTGAGCCGGTGAAGCCATAGCTAACTCCTCCCGTGGCAATGATAACTTTACTGGCGGTGATTACCTCATTTTCGGTTGAGGAAAGTTTGAAAATCTTTGAACTTTTATTTAAATGCTTTAAACGGTAATTATAAACAATTTTTACCCCGTATTTATTCAAAACCTTTATTAAAACTTCAGCCACAGATTCTGCCTTTTCAGTGATGGGGAATACACGTCCCTCTTCTTCTACCTTCATTTCAAGGTCATTTTCTTTAAAAAACTCCATCATGTCCTGGTTGGAAAATGTGTTGAAGGCATCACGATAGAATGAACCTCTTTTGCCAAACTTTTCAAGGAAAACTTTCAAACTGGAAGTATTGGTAAGATTGCATCTACCGTTACCGGTTAGGAGCAGTTTACGACCTATTTTATCGTTTCTCTCCAGCAAAATCACATTTTTTCCCTGTTTTGCCCCCTGGATGGCGGCCATGCAACCGGCAGGTCCGGCTCCCACTACAGCTATGTCGTATATTTTCATTTTACATTTCCTTGAGTAATTATTTAGATTTAAGAAATAGAAAAGAAGTAATTACATAAAATAATGAATGGGGGAATATCAAACTTTTTTTATTAAAAAAGTTGACTTAAGGAGTCAACCTTCTCCTGTCCCTGGGGAAGAGCACGGTTTCCCGGATGTTTTTCATTCCGGTGATGCACATGGTGAACCTTTCTGCTCCCAGTCCCCATCCGGCGTGTGGTGGCATTCCGTACTCGAATGCTGCTAGATAGCGCTGGAAAGAGTCAGGGTTCAGTCCTTTACTCTTTATCTGTTTCACCAGGATGTCGTGCTGGTGCACCCTGGTTGCCCCCGAGGATATTTCCAGATCCCGGTACATCAGGTCGAAAGCATAGCTTTTTTCCGGTTCATCTTCATGGGGCTGGACATAGAATGGTTTGATTTCACTGGGCCAGTTGTTTATGAAGTAATAACCCTCCATAACTTCGCCTAATGCCTTTTCAGCTGCACGAGAGAGGTCTTCGCCGTGCTGAAGTTGCACACCTTTGGAATTAACTATGTCTATGACTTCATCGTATTCCAGGCGGGGGAAGGGCAGTTCAGGTACTTCCAGTTCAACTCCCAGATCTTCCAGTTCAGCCTGGCAGTTTTCCTTCACTTCTTTAATGGCATGGTGCACCAGTTTCTCCAGGAGCTCCATGGCTTCTTCCTGGTCAGCAAAGGCCAGCTCGGCATCAATGGATATTACCTCGTTGAGGTGTCTCAGGGTATCGTGTTCTTCAGCCCGGAAGATAGGGGCAATTTCAAAGACCTTATCCAGTCCAGTGGCCATCATCATCTGTTTGTAGAGTTGGGGGCTCTGACCCAGGAAGGCTTCCCTTTCGAAGTAGGTTATGGGGAAGAGTTCGGTTCCACCTTCAGTGGCGGATCCCACCAGTTTGGGGGTGTTGACTTCCATGAAACCCTTTTCTTCCAGGAAAATACGGACTGAGTGCAGCATTGTGCTTTTTATTTTGAATATGGCACTGATACTGTGTTTTCTCAGATCAAGGTAACGGGAATCCAGCCGGGTGTCAATTTCAGCCCGCACCTTTTCAGTGGGATCCAGTGGTAATGGCTGTTTGGATTCATTCAGGACCTTAACTTCTTCTGGTATGACTTCCACACCACCCGGTGCTTTAGGTGACCCTTGAATGGTTCCTTTAACCGCGATAACTGACTCTTTTTTGAATTTTCTTATTTCTTCCATTAGTTCGGGGGTGATCTTTTTGCTGGGAGCGGTTATCTGGGTTATACCGTTCCGGTCCCGTAAGAGTACGAAGATAATACCGCCCAAGTCACGGATCTCATGAACCCAGCCCATGAGAGTCACTGTTTCGCCGTCCATATCTTCGTCAAGTTCCTGTGAGTAATGTGTTCTTTTCCAGTCTCCTAATGAATCTGTCAATTTAATTCACCTCAATTTAATGTAATAGGGATACAAATTGGTGTGTGAACATCTAAAATAGCTTTTTAAGCTCAAATTCAAATTTTAGATGCAAAAAATTGCATCAATACCAGTATTGAATTTTTAAAGCTGTGATAATAAATTCAGCACTGACAAAAATGATGATTTTTTTAATTCAATTCATATTTGATTAATTTTATCCAATTATACCTTTAGTGTTCCATGTGGAATATACTTATTTCTATTAAACTAGTCACTGGCATGCTATATAATATATTAGTTTAAGGTATACTCCCTGCTCTACCAATATAATATGTCAGCACCAGGTCATTTTTTTATTCCATCCAGACGCTTTTTAAATGATTCAGCGTGTGCATAAAGGCCTTCGTATTCTGCCAGGGGAATAACCACATCTTTCAGGTTGTTTAAACCTTCTTCAGATAACCTCTGGACAGTTGGCTTCTTCAGGAAGGATTCCGTGGAAAGGCCAGAGTACATCCTGGCACAGAATGAGGTGGGCAGGACGTGGTTGGTGCCCGAACCATAATCACCGGCAGCCACTGGGGTTAAATTTCCCAGGAATATGCTACCTGCATTTTTAATATCTTCAACCACTTCTTCTGGATTGTGGGTTGCTATTATCAAGTGTTCCGGCGCGTATTCATTGGAAAACCGGATGGCATCCTCTATTGTATTGACCACAATGATTTTACCGTTTTTTTGCAGTGATTCAGTGATGATCTCTTCCCTTTTCATAAGGGGCAGCTCTTCCTCTACCTGGTCCTTCACGGCAGCGGCCAGTTCCATGGACGTGGTAACCAGTACTGAGGCAGCCTGGGGGTCGTGTTCTGCCTGGGCCAGGAGATCCAGTGCAATGTACTCGGGATTACCAGTTTCATCGGCTATTATGAGGACTTCGGAGGGTCCGGCAGGAAAATCAATATCTACCTGTCCGTATACCATTTTTTTGGCAGCGGTGACAAAGATGTTCCCTGGTCCCACAATTTTATTCACCGCAGGAATGGTTTCAGTTCCGTAGGCCATGGCCGCAATGGCCTGTGCCCCTCCAACCCGGTACACCTTGTCGGCACCAGCAAGGTATGCTGCCGCCAGAACCATGTCCGGTACCGTTCCATCCGGACCAGGAGGTGTGCAACATATAATTTCCTCCACCCCTGCAACCTTTGCCGGGATAACTGTCATTAAAATACTTGACGGATAAATTGCCCTTCCTCCCGGTATGTAACAACCCACCCTTTCCAGTGGACGGACGATCTGACCGGCAGTTATGCCTTCATCCACTTCCAGGGACCATTCCTGGGGTAACTGGGACTGGTGAAATTTTTCAATGTTGGATGCCGCTTTTTTAAGACTAACCATAAGCTGGGAGTCAATTTTCTGGATACTCCTCTTTAAATCCTCTTCTTCAATGAGAAAATCCTTAAGGTCAACTTTATCAAATTTTTCAGTGTAATGGTGGAGTGCCTTATCCCCATTATCCCTAACATTGCTTACAATGTCCTCTACAATGTTGACAATAGAACTGGAGTCTAACTCTGATCTCTGTAAGAATTTTTCCATAGTTCCGTCATCTGTTTTTATAATTTTCATTTTTTAACCAAGCATCAATTTTATTAACCAAGACCAAGTTTTTAAACAGGTTGTCGTGGATTATTGTTATTGTATTATGGATCAGTCAAAACCTTTATTTGTAACCATGGGTAAACATTAATTTACCCACTGTGCCCAGCACTTTCAAACTTTATACCTTATGCTTATGGTTTTTTCTGGGTATAGCTTTGGGGACAAATTTATATATGCCTGTTGATGGAATTTAAATTACTTAATTGTAGGTGTCTGGTAGATATGTACAAAGATGAGCTTATACAGTTACACCAATTCTTGGTATACGTTTTAAAGCATCTGGACCATGAGTATGAGGTGAAAGATGAATGTAAGGATTACTTGTGCCTTAACATCAGCCCACATCACATACACCGCACCAAAGCCGAACATAAATATGCTATTTTTGTATTATCAAATTCTATTTCTGAGATCATTGCTGCCAACAACGGAGGAACTTCTTCTAACATTTCCAATGGACTCTCAGAATTAGTAAAACGGTCGCGGAAAGAACTCATACGATTCCAGAACGATGATGCCTTAGCCATCCAAAAAATTGAAATGTAAAAAAACACCCCCTGGCTGGTGATATTGAAATGAGTACCTTATTAAAGATGGTATGCTTGATTGATGGTGAACACTATCTTCCGGTTACTAAATCCGCATTAAATACTCTTGATAACATTGAACACAACGAAGTGGTTGCCGCGGTATTCATTGGAGGCACAGAAAAACTTAGAGATGCCACACCAGAATCCATTGGTAAGAAACTGGGAGTTAAAGTTTATTTTGGTCCTGATCATCATAAAATTCCCTATGATCTTATTGTGGAAGTAGCCGTGGAACACCAGGCCGATGTGGTTATGGATCTTTCTGATGAACCCGTTGTTGATTATTCTAAACGTTTCAAGATAGCTTCTATGGTACTGGAGCAGGGAATACTCTACGAGGGGCCGGACTTTTCATTCCAACCCCTGGATGAATACGACGTCCTCACCAAACCATCCCTTAAAATTCTGGGAACTGGTAAACGAATCGGTAAAACCGCAGTGTCCGCTTACGCTGCCCGTTTAATCCACATGGAAAACTACAATCCCTGTGTGGTGGCCATGGGGCGTGGAGGTCCGGAGGAACCGGAGATCGTCCGGGGAGATGAGATCAAAATCACACCCCAGTACCTAATGGAACAATCCGATAAGGGAGTCCACGCTGCCAGTGACCACTGGGAAGATGCCCTGATGAGTCGAATACTCACCATTGGATGCCGCCGTTGCGGTGGAGGAATGGTGGGGCAGGTGTTCATCACCAACATGAAACAGGGCGCCCAGATGGCCAACGAAGTTGATTCTGAATTTGTGATAATGGAGGGAAGTGGAGCAGCCATACCACCCATTAAAACTGACCGGCACATTGTACTGGTAGGTGCCAACCAGCCTATAATCAACATTGAGAGATTCTTCGGCCCCTACCGTATTAAAATGGCTGACCTGGTGGTTATAACCATGTGTGAAGAGCCAATGGCCAGTCCCGGGAAGGTGGAACGTATCCAGAAATTTATAGAGGGAATTAATCCCCAAGCCACGGTTATACCCACGGTGTTCAGGCCCAAACCCCTGGAATCAGTGGAGGGTAAACGTGTCTTATTCGCTACCACCGCCCCGGATTCAGTTAAAAATGTTCTTATAAAACACCTGGAAGAAGAATATGGCTGCACAGTGGTGGGAACCACGCCCTACCTGTCTAATCGGCCATTACTCCAGAAGGACATTGAAAAATACATTGACCAGGTTGATGTCATGTTAACCGAGTTGAAGGCGGCGGCAGTAGACGTGGCCACCAAAGATGCACTTCAGGCCGGTCTGGAAGTGGTGTACTGTGACAACATACCACTGGTAATCCGGGAGGAAGATAACCTGGATCCCGCTATCCTGGAAGTGGTGGACCAAGCCATAGCTGACCACAGTAATAAATAAAAGCATTCTTGAAGGCAGGAATGATTTTTTCCTGTTTTATTTTCATTTTATTTAGCCTTTTTTTAGAGATATTTTTAAAAATATGGAATCCTAAGACCCGGTGGGTGATCAGGTGGAATCTACAGATTATACTCAGTTAGATTATGATAAACTCAAAAAACAGCTTTCTTTCAACTTCGCGGAGAACAAAGCCATAAAGGACCTCCAGATCAAACCGGATGCCTTCATACCTGTACTATTTTCCCTTAAATTTGGTGGAGACTGGAGTTTTAAAACCAGTGAACTGGAAGCCATGGCCGTGAAAGAGAAAATAACCCGTTACAACGAGGTCAAAGAGGAATGTTATACTCTGGAAAGGGTAACCCTATTTGTAAATCCAATTTTAATCTCCACGGAAGGTAAAGTGTTGCGTCTGGAGAAATGTGGTACTAAAAATGAACGTGAACTGGTTGAAAGACCTTTCCGGGTGAAACTGGATGCTGAAGATATCATACTGGCGGAACTCAACCCCGCAGCCATGGAAATACATCTAGAAAGAATCAAGGGACCCCTGACCTTTGAAGGGTCTGCGGCCTACGGTGTCTCCCACGAGATGGAACATCTGGCTGGTTGTGAGCATACCGGGAAATTCATATGGGAATTTAAGTATCGAGTGCAGGGTTGAACATTATGGTTAAAATTTAGGGATACTTTTTTTTAGCTACTTTTTTTTAGCTATTGTGATTAGGAGGATAAATAGTAAATTAAGTGAATGCTAGACAGGGATTAGTGATGCTAGATAAGTGAAAATTCTTAATTTAAAAAAATAGGGTATTAAGGAAAATAAAAAAAAATTGGTTAGCCAGTAGATCTATCTTAATAGAGGTTCTTACCGAAGCTTTCCCGTTTTTCTATTTTACCATTTTCACTGTGGATGAAAACTTCCACATTATATCGTTTACCTTCTTCCTCGGCGAATTCAATTGCTTCTTTTTTGGTGTCAAAATGTCCCGATGCCTTCACCGCACCATCCCTTTTAACATCCCAACCCCCCTTTCTACCAGTCATCACATGGAGATTAGCAGCCATCTTTTCACCTCTTGGATTATGGATAATTAATCTTACTCGGCCTTAGATATGTATTATAATCTTTAAATACCTATCTTAAAATTATAACAACTTAAATCAATTATTTTAAGCTAAAAATACACTGACTTAATTTTCACATAGTTTTAATGTTTTTTCAATAGGATTTAATTTTTAGGAAGATAAAAAAAAGGAAAAATAATTAAAAAATGCCTAAAATCAAGGCGGGGATACAGATTCCGCATTTTTAACGATAATTTTTGATTTTTTAGAAGTTTTATTGCGGCGATAATTGATGAGCCGGGAAGAATTACCCACCACCAGAACCGATCCCAGGTTGTGAATCAGAGCACCAGCCACCGGGCCAATGATACCAAAGGCAGCCAGGACAATGGCCGTGAAATTGATGAGGATGGGTACCACTATGTTCACGTTAATGGTGCCCCGGACTTTACGGGAGAGATGGATGAGTTCTGGTATTTTACTTATATCATCGGACATCAAGGCTACATCGGCGGTTTCAATAGCCACATCAGAGCCCAGGGCACCCATGGCCACACCCACATTGGACCGGGCCAGGGCCGGAGCATCGTTGATCCCATCACCAATCATACCCACCTTCCGGTTTTGCTGTAGCTGTTCTTCAATTACCCGGACCTTATCCTCGGGAAGTTGCTGGGAATAGACCCTATCTACTCCGATATCCCGTGCTATAGATGATGCCGTAACCTGGTTATCACCGGTTAACAGGAAAACCTCCTTAATACCTATTTCTTTAAGTTCCTCTACTATTTCTCTGGACTCTCCTTTGATCCTATCTGCTACAGTTATAATTCCAATTATTGATTGTTCAATGGCCACCAGCAGAACAGTTTTACCCCTATTTTCCTGAAATTTCATTATATCAATCATTTCCGGAGTTATAAGGACTAGGTTGTTATCCATGAGTTTTCTATTTCCAACCAGAACCTGCTGATTATCTATATCGGCCTCGACACCCTGGCCTAGTTCTACCCTGAACTTTTGAGGGTCATCTACTGATAATAATTCATTTTCTGCTTTATGGAGTACAGCTTGACCAATGGGATGTTCTGAGAATTTTTCTGCCATTGCAGATATACTCAAAATCTCTTCAGGAGTGTACTCATCACTTAATGACATAACTTCAGCTACTTCGGGTTTACCGTAGGTTATGGTACCGGTTTTATCGAAGGCAATAACATCCACCTTACCCACAGTTTCCAGTGCTTCCCCACTTTTAATCAGGATTCCCTTACGTGATGCATTACCAATACCGGCCATAATTGCCGTGGGAGTGGCCAGTACCAGTGCACAGGGACAAAACACCACTAATATAGTTACCAAGCGTATGATGTCCTGGGTTAAGAAGTAGGTTATCAGGGAGGCGGCAACTGCCAGGGGGACAATTACAGTGGCCACCCGGTCAGTTAATCTAACCACCGGTGCTTTTTTATCTTCAGAATCACGTACCAGGCGTATGAGTTTGGCCAGGGATGTATCTTCCCCCACTTTAGTAGCCTCTACTTCAATGACGCCCAACTGATTCAGAGTGCCTATAAATACTTCATCCCCTATTTTTTTATCAACCGGCATGGATTCCCCAGTCAGTATGGACTGGTCAATGGAGGTATGTCCCTTTATAATAATTCCATCAACTGGGATGGATTCTCCTGGTTTTACCAGAAGAATGTCACCCATGGCCAGATCCTCCACTGGTATTTCCCTCTCTCCGTCGGGTGTCTTAATGCGGGCCATAGGGGGTGTTAGCTCTAAAAGTTTTTTTACACTTTCCCGGGCTTTTCGAACTGTTCGGTCCTCCAGTATCTCACCAATCGTCATGATAACGGCAATTTCTGCAGCTGCAAAATATTCCCCAATTAACAGAGAGGCAATCAATGCTATACTCACCAGTACATTTGCTTTGAGATCAAAAGAGGTGATAAGTCCCTTAACTGCCTCCAAAAGAATGGGAGTTCCACTGATTACCACGCTCACCAGGGCCACGTCAAATGGTATTACATTTTTTAAGATACCGGACCAGCTGATTAATAAAAAAACTGCGGAAATAATTGTTAAAACTATGGAACGATATTCACTATCCGTTTTAAATTTATTAAAGCTAATATTATTTTTAATATCTATATTTGGCATCAAAGCACCTTTTTTATATTTTATTAATAATTCCCTGAAAACACTAACTTTTTTAATAACTCATTGTGTTTTGATTTAATGTTCCATTTGCGGTTTAATGATCATTGACTGGAGAATTGTCAATTATTCCCTGTTTGGAATCTTTTTTGCAGGGAAATGTTTCCCAATCAAAAAGAATAACCCTGTTTGTATACTGGCTAAAGTATTACTATAATTCTTTTTGAACTTTTTAACACTATAAAAATGATTATTAAAGTATTTAAAGGTTATATAAAGCTTTTTGGATTAATAATAAAGTTGGATTGACCTTTGGGATCAATTCAGTTTATTAAACCATTTTTGAAATAAATTCAAGTATCCTAAACTGTTTATTTGATCTGAAAATCCAGGTACATGAGTAATAATTTTCTGGTTAAAAAAAGATGTGACCTTACTAATTTTCAATCCGGGGAAAAGGAGTATTATATAAAACGGTCAGTACTGATGAATCTTTAAATAACCTGCTTCCGCAACATATTTATATAACCTCTAACCCACTGATAAATTACCAATTGAGAAAAACGGAGATGATAATGTGGCACAATTAGGTGGACAAGGACAAGGACAACCTATTATTATAATGCCTGAAGGCTCTTCCAGAGTATTAGGAAGGGACGCTCAGAGAATGAACATTATGGCCGGAAAAGTACTGGCTGAAACCGTTAGAACAACTTTAGGCCCACGAGGAATGGATAAAATGCTCGTGGATGGTTTAGGTGACATTGTGGTTACCAATGACGGAGTAACCATCCTCAAAGAAATGGACATCGAGCATCCTGCCGCTAAAATGCTGGTGGAAGTAGCCAAAACCCAGGAAGACGAAGTGGGAGACGGAACCACCACTGCAGTCATCATTGCTGGAGAACTCCTCAAAAAGGCAGAAGACCTCCTGGACCAGGAGATACACCCCACCACCCTGGTGATGGGATACCGAAAAGCTGCAGCAAAATCGCAAGAACTCTTAAACCAGATAGCTATTGATGCTAGTGACCGTGAAACCCTCTGCATGGTGGCCATGACTGCCATGACTGGTAAAGGAACCGAAAAAGCACGAGGACCACTGGCTGAACTGGTAGTAGATGCCGTACTCCAGGTGGCAGAAGACGGTGAAGTGGACACCGACCACATTAACATCCAGAGAATACAGGGTGCAACAGTCCACGATTCCCAGATCGTCAATGGAGTGGTTATCGACAAAAGCAGGGCAACCAATGCCATGCCTAAAAACCTAGAAAACGCCAAAATAGCACTTCTAAAATACCCAATAGAAGTCAAAGACCTGGAAACTGACGCCAAAATCAAACTCACTGACCCGGCCCAGATGCAGGCCTTCTTAGACCAGGAAGAACAGATGGTAAAGGACATGGTGGACAAGGTCGTGGAAAGCGGTGCCAATGTTATATTCTGTCAGAAAGGAATAGACGATCTGGCACAGCACCTACTCGCCAGAGAAGGAATCACGGCCCTCAAACGGGTAAGAAAATCCGATATGGAACGTATGGCCAAAGCCACTGGAGCACGCCTGGTAACCAACATTAACGAGCTCTCCCCAGAAGATCTGGGACACGCCGGCCACGTCTACGAGAAGAAGATCTTCGATGAAATACTCACCTTTGTGGAAGAATGTGATGATCCTAAGGCAGTATCCATCATCCTCCGAGGTAGTACCCGACACGTAGCTGAAGAAGTCGAAAGAGCAGTAGAAGACGCTATCGGAGTAGTTTCTGCAACCGTGGAAGATGGTCAGGTAGTAGCTGGTGGTGGGGCCCCAGAAGTAGCTCTGGCCAAAGGACTCCGGGACTACGCCGACACCATCAGTGGCCGTGAACAGTTAGCAATTGCTGCTTTCGCCGAAGCCCTGGAAATCGTCCCTAAAACCCTGGCTGAAAATGCAGGTATAGACCAGATCGATGCCCTGGTGGACATGCGAGCCGCCCAGGAACAGAGTTTCTACATGGGACTGGATGTATTCCAGCGTGATGTGGTAGACATGAAAGAAGCCCACGTCATTGAACCTAAACGGGTTAAAAAACAGGCTATCCAGTCAGCTGCCGAAGCAGCAGAAATGATCCTGCGTATCGACGATATGATCGCCTCATCTGGCTCTGGTGAACCAGATATGGGTGATATGGGTGGAATGCCTGGTGGAATGCCACCAATGATGTAAGTCTTCCGACTTACCTCCCCCATTTTTTCTATTTTTTTAAAATTCAGGAAATTAAATTGTTTTTCAAATATTAAAACATTCATATCTAATTTTTGATTAATATAAGAGTTAATTATAATTTAAACAAGAAAATAATGTTTATTATTTGTTTTAAAAATTTAGTAGGTTGTATATCTTATTAGGTTCCCCTAACTTTTATATAGTATTAAACTAAAACTTTATTTAGGTGTACCTAAATGTCTTCTGGAAATAGTTTAAGTGAAAATGCCGAGGAATACATGGAAGTTCTCTATAAACTATCTTTAAAGGAACGACCAGTTAAAACTACCAAGATATCTACCATGCTAAATGTATCACCGGCCAGTGTAACCCAGATGATAAAAAAATTACAAAAAGAGGGTTACGTTGATTATTCACCTTATAAGGGTGTCACCCTTACTGAGGAAGGATATAAAATTGCCTCCAAGATCACCAGAAAGCACAGACTTCTGGAGAGATTCCTCCACGATGTGCTTAAAATAAAAAAGGATAAAGTCCATGACCAGGCCTGTGAAATGGAACACGTGCTTTCAGACGACGCGGAAAGAGCATTATGCCAGCTCCTGGAAAACCCGGATGAATGCCCGGATGATGAAGAACTGATACCAGTGTGTGACTTCCAGTTTGAAACCTGTGATGAATGCCGTAAACGCCGGCAGGAAGAAGTTAACCAGGTTGGAAAACGTGATAAGAACCTGGTCTCCATTACAGATATGGAAAAAAATGAAAAAGGTAAAGTAACATTTATCCGGGGAGATTATAAAGTCATACGCCGACTGATGGACATGGGAATAACCATGGGTGCCCATATATCCGTCCTGGAAGTTGCTCCATTTAAAGGGCCAGTGGAATTATTGGTACGAGGATCTAACCTTGCACTGGGAAGAGATATCGCTAAAAACGTTTTTGTAGAGATAATCAGAGAAGACACAGTCCCATCTAAAGGAGCCCTATCATATGGTTAAACTTCCGGAATGCATTGAAAAATCAGAATACGAAAAGAACATTTCATCTGGAACCCCGGAATTAAAAATTGAACCAGCGGATATTACCATAGCCCTGGCCGGAAATGCCAATGTGGGTAAAAGTGTTATTTTTAACAATTTAACGGGTTCAGAACAGGTAGTGGGGAACTGGCCGGGGAAAACAGTGGATCTTGCTGAGGGAACTTTCCACTATAATGGTCAAAAATTCCATATAATCGATTTACCGGGAATATACTCTTTTTCCACATTTTCCATGGAAGAAATCGTTTCCAGGGAATACATTGCCCACGAAAAACCAGAGGTGGTTATCAATGTCCTTGATGGTTCAGTACTGGAGAGAAACCTTTTTTTCACCCTGCAACTAATGGAAATGGGAGTCCCTCTGGTGGTTTGTGTTAACCAGATGGACATTGCCCGGCAGAAGGGATTTCACATTGACACTGAAAAATTGGAAAGAGCCCTAGGTGTGCCAGTGGTTCCCACGGTAGCCATACATGGTGAGGGATTACAAAAACTGGTAGAAAAGGCCATTGACGTTGCTCAAGCCAGGAAAGTAGTGGAAGTCCCGGTTGAATATGGCGGTGAAGTGGAAAGGGTAGTTAAACAACTGGAAGAATTCCTGGATAAAGAGGGCCTTGACCTGGGATATTCCAATAGATGGGTAGCCATTAAACTTTTAGAAAATGACCCTGAAATTAATAAACAAGTTGAATCAGCATCAGAACGCGCAATCCAGTACTCCACCTACCTCGCCCTTGAACTGGAGAAAATCCATGATGAACCTTCATTTTCCATAATTGCCTCGGAACGTTATGCCCTGGCCAGTAGGATCGCAGCCGGAGCTCAAAAACAGGATAAATATAAACCTACACTATCTGAAAAACTGGACAAAATTCTTATACATCCCCTATTTGGATATTTCACCTCGGCACTGGTGATACTTGGTCTTTTAATCTGGACATTTGTTCTGGGAAACTTCCTATCCGAGATCATCACCGAAGCAATGAGTTTCTTCCAACCAGTGGATGCCGCCCTATCTGGTCCAGTAATTGCGGTTCTATGGAACGGGGCCTTTGGAGGATTTGTAGCAGGGGTCACGTTGATCGTGCCCTTTGTCATCCCCTTCTACATTCTGCTTTCCTATATAGAGAATTCTGGTCTCCTCACCAGGGTGGCCTTTATGATGGACAGTTTTATGCAAAAAATTGGTTTGCATGGTAAGGCGCTGATACCCCTGGTACTGGGATACGGTTGCAGTGTCCCGGCCATTGACAGTACTAAAATTCTGGAGACCAGGAGGGAAAGATTACTGGCCGCATTTGCCATAACATTTGCCCCCTGCTCGGCCAGAACCATAATCATACTGAGCCTGGTGGCCATCTTTGTCAGCATATGGTGGGCTCTAGCCCTTTATGTTCTGGATATAATCATAATATTTATAATGGGAAAACTGGCTCTCAAGGCCATGCCTGGTGAGTCCACGGGTTTGATCATGGAGATGCATGCCCTGAGGCTGCCATCCACATCCACCATTCTTAAACAAACCTGGAACCGAACAAAATCCTTGATCTATCTGGTGTTCCCAGTTTTCATCGCCGGAAGTGCGTTGATTCAGGTATTATACGTGCTGGGCATACTGGGGCCTATAAGTAATTTTATGGCACCATTAACAGTGGGATGGCTTTTACTACCTTCCTTTGCAGGAATACTCTTGATTGTTGGGGTAGTCCGTAAAGAATTCGTTCTCTTAACTCTGGTGTCATTTGTAGGGACAGATCTATCCCTGGCACTGACTCCGGTCCAGTTTATTGTACTGGCGTTAATAGGAATGTTGTACATACCTTGTCTTTCCACCATTAGCATATTAATACGGGAATTTGGCTTGAAAGCGGCCAGTGTTATCTCTGCCGCCAATTTAATAACCGCATTTATAGTAGGAGGAATAGCAGCCCATTTGCTGTCATTCATCCTTTGATGTTCTTCTTTTTTCCATAGCAAGTTATTTATTTGGTATGGAAGTAAGTTTAGTAGTTCACTAAAAATAAAGAAAAAAAATTAGTATCAAAAATTGTTGTACCAAAAAATATGAGTTTAGTGTCAAGATGCTTTTAATCTAAATTAGGTGATAAAAAAATGAAATGGTCATTAATTGCAATTGCCATTCTGGTGGTGATTGTAGGTTATTCTGTGGTCACTGTATCCAGTGGCCCTCTATCTCCTTTAGGTAGAATTTCATTCGTTAAAGTAGGAAATCCTGATTTTTATCCGGGGCATACTCATTCAGAACTTCTGGTTCAATATGCCAAGGAGAAAAATTCCAATTGTGCCTTGATCTGTCACTTTGCCGGAAGTTCCAACTACCGTAGCTATCAGGACGGTGATGTGTTTATAATTGAACTGGGTCTCATTGACACCCAGGGTACCGGAGCAGCGGACCCTACCAATTATTGGGATTCCATTAAATTAGCATTATTTGGAGCTCCTGACGATCGATACAAGTACAAGTCGGATGGTATCGTTTTTGACACCTATGATGAGGCTATGAACCATGTATACACCCTGGCTAAAGAACACAACCAGACTGGACCTCTCCCTATAGCCTGGCATGGTAATGCCCGTCAGGGTAATGCGGTTCTAATCCAGGGATGCGGATTCCCCCTGTACTTCCACGTCCTGCAGAAAACCTATGGGATGGTCCCCGCCTATCTGTACACATTAAATGGGATGATCTTCCCTCATATGAATAATCCCTACCGTAATTTTGAATTGGGTCATGCCACGGAGTTACAGCAACTTTATAATGAAGGTGAACTGGATTACACCTAATTTAGGGAATATTTAAGGTAAACTCGTCTATTATGTTGAGTTTCACCTTCTTTTTTTTACCAAAAATCAATTTATAATGATTAATCATAATTTATAATGATTAATAATAGTAATATATATATAGTTAGAGTAACTTAGTAGTTACATTCATTAAAAAATGGAATATCTAACTAAAGGGCGGATGAAAATGGTACGGGATACAGCAGTCCTTCTGGATGAAAGAAGGGTTTTCGAACCAAAAGAAGAGATTCTAAATAGAGCCCATGTGAAAAATTGGGAAAAAGAAATTGAAAAGGGTAAAGACCTGGAAAAATACTGGGCAGAAAAGGCCGAACAATTCGAATGGTTCCAGAAATGGGACCAGGTCCTGGATGAAAGTAATAAACCATTCTACCAGTGGTTTGTAGGGGGTAAAATTAACCTGGCCTACAATGCCGTGGACCGATGGATTGAAACGGAAAAACGAAACCAGGTGGCAATCCTCTACATCAACGAACGTGGAGAAGAGAAAAAAATCACCTTCTACGAGTTATATGTACAGGTGAACAAACTGGCCAATGCCCTCAAAAACCTGGGAGTGCAAAAAGGAGACACAGTTTCCATGTACCTCCCCATGTGCCCCGAGCTATTAATATCCATACTGGCCTGCAACAAGATCGGAGCAGTCCACAGTGTAGTATACTCTGGACTCAGTGTCGGTGCATTTGTGGAGCGTATGAACGATGCCAAGGCCAAAGTACTCTTTACTGCCGATGGTACCTACCGAAGGGGTAAAATCATCGACCTTAAAGCCATAGCTGATGAAGCAATACTGCAATGCCCCACCATTGAAACCATAGTGGTGGTAAACCACACTGGAAAACCCATCCAGATATCAGAACTATCAGGAAGGGAAATCTTCTACGAAAGACTGGTCGATGGTGAACCTGCCTACTGCGAACCAGAATGGATGGATTCCGAAGACCCCCTCTTTATATTATATACCTCCGGAAGTACCGGGAAACCCAAAGGAGTAATGCACACCACTGCCGGATACATGGTGGGAGTGGCCACCACCCTCCGTGACATATTCGATATACACGAAAACGACCTCTGGTGGTGCACCGGGGACATCGGATGGATCACCGGACACAGCTACGTTATCTACGGACCACTGCTACTGGGTGCCACCACCGTGGTCTACGAGGGAGCACCGGATTACCCTGACCCGGGGGTGTGGTGGAAGATCGTGGAAAAATACGGGGTAACCAAATTCTACACAGCTCCTACAGCAATCAGACACCTTATGAGATTTGGAACAAGATACACCAATCTTTACAACCTAGAATCCCTGCGCATCCTGGGAACAGTGGGGGAACCCATAAACCCCGAGGCCTGGATGTGGTACTACAAAAATGTGGGTAAAGAAAACTGTCCCATAATGGACACCTGGTGGCAAACTGAGACTGGAATGCACCTTATATCACCCTTACCTGCCGCCTCCCTGAAACCAGGATCAGCAACCCGTCCCTTCCCTGGAATAGATGCCGATGTGGTGGACGAAGAGGGCAACCCTGTACCAATAGGCAAAGGAGGATACCTGGTCATTAAAAAACCATGGCCCTCCATGTTCCGCACCCTGTACAAGGATGAAGAACGGTTTAAAGATGTTTACTGGAATGCCTTCCCCGGATACATCTACAAGGCCGGTGATATGGCCCGCAAAGATGAGGATGGATACTTCTGGATACAGGGACGCAGTGATGATGTTTTGAAAATTGCCGGCCACCGTATAGGTTCAGCGGAAGTTGAATCAGCCTTCGTAGGACACCCGGCAGTAGCCGAAGCTGCAGTCATTGGTAAATCTGACCCCATTAAGGGGGAAGTAATCAAGGCCTTCATCATCCTCCGCGAAGGATACGAACTCAAGACCCAGCTCATAGAGGACCTTAAAAAGCACGTCCGCTACGAACTGGGGCCAGTAGCTGTACTGGGAGAGATTGTCCAGGTGGACAAACTACCCAAAACACGTAGTGGTAAGATAATGCGCCGTATCCTACGGGCCCAGGAAAGGGGTGAAGATCTGGGAGACACTTCCACCCTGGAAGAATAATGCCTCCCAGTTTTTCAGAAGCCATAAAAAATTCATAATTCCAAAAAAGGAGATGATTTGAATAAATTTGCCCTAAGGGGTGTGATAATATGGAAGATGACAAAAAATCTGTCTTAATAAAAGATCTAACTGCAAATCCAGCACCACTGGGACTGTTGGGGTTTGGTTTAACCACCGTGTTACTGAACATACATAACGCCGGTTTCATCCCCCTCAACAGTATGATCCTGGCTATGGGAATAGCCTACGGGGGAATCGCCCAGATAATGGCCTGTGCCATGGAATACAAAAAGGGAAACACCTTTGGCACTGTAGCCTTCGGGTCCTACGGCCTATTCTGGTGGAGTTTCGTCCTTCTCCTGGTACTCCCCAAGATGGGACTGGCCACTGCACCGGATAAACTATCCCTGGCTGCCTACCTCTTCATGTGGGGGCTTTTCACCCTGGTGATGTTCATTGGCACCCTCAAGTTAAGCCGCGGATTGCAAGTGGTCTTCCTGTCACTGGCCATATTGTTCTTCCTACTGGCACTGGGAGATATAACTGGAAACACTACCATAACCTTAATAGCCGGTTATGAGGGCATATTCACCGGTTTCAGTGCCGTATACGTGGGATTGGCCCAGGTTCTCAATGAAACCTATGGAAAGGATGTGTTGCCCACCTAAATTCACACCCACCTAAATTAATTCACATTTATTTGAATAGCTAACCGCCTCCAGCTATTTAAATACAGTTTACTTCCTCTGGTCTAAACTGGGGGAAGCTTTTTCTTTTTATCAGACCTAGAAACTTGAAAATTAATTGAAAATTAATTGAAAAATAGATTGTAAAATTTAAAGATCTATAAAATTCATAACAACTTTCCTAATATTGTTGTATCCCTACAACAAAATATGATAATAAATTGAAAAATAAATAATGGAATTATTTAATCCATTAAACATCTATTTTAAATCCTAAATCCACTTCACTGGCTGGTTTTCCCCCGCGGATACCCCAATTATCCATGGGGGGTTCCAGTAGGATAATCAAAATATCGTGCCCATCAATACCAGGACTTTCACCTAAATTCTCCACAATAGCCTGATAAAGCTTCTTTTTAGCATTAAATGAACGTCCAGGGAACATTGTAATCTGGATCATGGTCACGGCATCGGTGCGATCCGGTGGACATTCAAAATCTTCCTTATCCAGTTCATATATCCGCTGGAAACGATCACTGTCCGGGATTCCCAGTGCATCCACCAGTGCCTGGTGCACACCATCCAGAATTGCCTTCTTATATTCTGAGGAAAATCCTTTATGAATTTCTATTTTTACTTGTGGACACATTTTATAAGCCTCTAAGTCTTATTTTACAGTTATTATCAAATTATTTATAGATTTTTATCTTCACAAGACCATTTTTTTCCTGAATTGTAAATTAGAGATAATGATCTAGAGAAAAATATGTAGATGTAAGGGGTTAGAATTAATGAGTCAATTAATTTTGGGGATAGATACTTGTGAATTAAGATTGAAAATATAAACATAATAAATATTCCTATTAATACTACTAATAAAGTAATTACACTTGCTAAAAAGTACCAAGAATAAAATTTAATCCATCCTATATTTTTTATTTTATCAAATATTGCTTTAAATTTAAAGGCATAACTCCATTTACCATCATTGTTGGCCATGTTAGCTATTGCTATTAAAGATATAGGGAAGATTATTAAGCAATATAACATATAAACAAAAAAATCTGTGGCATACCCCTGTAAAAACCATGTGGCATACCCCTGTAAATATATTTGTGCTATTGCACCAATTATAACGATAATAAAGCCGGGTAAATATAAATAAAAATTAATTAAAGGTAGGTTTAATATTATTAAAGGTAAAGTTGCCGGGATTGAATATATTAAGCTTACACAAGTTACTTTAAACCCATTTTTAAATAGATTAACCCACTTCCTAAATTTAGGTAGTTCCCTTGTATCTTTTAAGGAATATTGAATAATTTTGAAAAAATATCCAGTAATAAAACAATTGATCAATAAAGCAATAATTAAAAAGGGATAAGTGAAACCATTCTGTAAATTAATTGGAACCATATCATGCGGAATTGTATAAATTACAACTATAAAGCCCAAAATAAGGATTTTCTTCCAATCCAAAAAAGGATATTTAATAGAATCTATTAAAATTTCTTTAATATTCATCACAATCATCGGAATAATTTATAAAATGGATATAAATTATATTTATTCCTTATTTTATAATACTCTTTTTACCAGAGCATACTTATCATCCAACATTTCATTGATTAAGTGAGACCACATGTTTAGCCAGTCTCTTGGCCAGGGCCAGGATGGTGAGGACTGGTGGAGCACCTGGTGCCCGGGGGAAAACACTGGCATCAGCCACGAACAGGTTTTCAATTTCTGTTTCCAGGTTTTTGTCCACTACTTCTCCCACGGCCGCTGTGCCACCGGGATGGGCTCCTCTGGCTGGTGTGGAAACCAGAGTATCAGGGTTAACTCCGGCCTCGGTGAGTATGGCCCCGGCAGTAGCGCATCCTTCCGCCATTAAACCCACATCCTGGGAGGTGCTCTGTTTGAACACACCACTCTCATCCACACGACCGGATGATTCATCGGGTATTTTAACCATCATTCCCAGTATATCATTTTCTCTTACCTGGTTTTGGGATGTCAGTAAACTGGAATAATGTGGAGATAGTATGAATCCCTTCTCCTTTTTATACAATCCATTCATGGATACTTCTTTATAAAAATTAATACCGGGTAGTACACCACCTACCGTGACAAAAGTGTCCACAAATAAGTGCTCACCTGCAGATAAACCAGTTGATCCTAATAATCGGGGAGTTTCAATTGCCCCGGAACATAATATAACTGTATTTGCAGTGTATTCCTTTTTAACTCCATTTAAAGGGTCTAATGTCTCCACACCTTTAACCTGCCCTGTGTGGGTTATGATCCGGGTTACGGGACTGTTATCCACAATATGAGTCCCGTGATCTTCAGCTTCAGCCAGATATTCCAGGGAACTCCACTTGGCATTGCGTGGACAACCAAAGGCGCACTTACCACAGGGTACGCATTCTGTGGAGTTAATGAATTTGGGCATTTTCTCCATGGGCAGACCCAATGAAGCAGAGGCGGCCATGATCTTCAGGGTGCCTTCTCCAAAATGAGTGTCTGGAAGTGGACCTACCTTCAATTCCGCTTCTACTTCCTCAAATTCACAGGAGAGATCAATTCCTAACTTTTGAAATTCCTGCTGGCAGGTTCGAACTGCATTTCCGGCAGTGACCAGGGTGGTGCCTCCCAGGCAGGTGGTTTTAAGAAGTTCCACACCCACATCCAGGTTGTCGTAACACTGGAATGCCTTTTCACTGGGAACACGGCTACCCTTCTCAATTAGGGTGACATCCATTCCCTGAATGGCTAGTTCCCGGGCAACAGTTGCCCCACCAGCTCCTGATCCAACCACAATTATGTTATTCATAAAGATCAACTACATTAAAATTAATAAGGAATTATCTGCGGTTAAGGGTTCTTCTCTGGGGTTTTTGTTTCCGTTTAATGATCCTTTTTGGTCTTTCACTGATCCGGGGATTTTTGGGTTTATCCTGGGATTTAAAGAGTTTATCTGCGAAATAACCACCAATGGATCCAAACAATCCATAGATAACCACACTGACCAGCAGTCCCAGAACAAGGGTGAAAAGACCGTCAACTGCATAACCCACTCCTATGGTCACGGCATTGGGGAGTTGATATGGTAAATCTGGGGGAGTGAACAGGCAGATTACGAAGTAAAGTAGGGCCAGTAGAATTGCTGCCAGTGCACCAACTTTATAGCTGGCATCTTCATCTTTGGTAAGGAAAACGGCTACAAATCCCACTATAACCAGGGCAAATACGCCCCCCACATTAAAAAAAGCCATTATAAGGCCCAGTATCATGCTGGTTAAAATGGCCATTTCCATACTGAAGTTTGGCATCTACATATCCCTCTATCAGAATTTATTTCCTAAATCAGATTAAAACTACTATTCTAATCTCCACCTTAATCTATCTATGCTGACTCTATAAGTATATTAGGGTTTATAAGGCTTTCCATTAGGTTTGTATAAAGATTTCACAACAGAGGGCAGAGAGAAGGATTCAATGTCCACATCTTACTTTGAATACTGTGGATAAGAAAAGGTTAATAGAATAAAAAGAACAGAATAAATTACAATGACAGATTTCATGAAAATAACCCGCAGTGTAGAGGATTATCTGGAGGCCATGTACTCATTGCAACAGGAACAGGGAGCCATCAGAGTGAAAGATGTGGCTGAGATCTTGGGAGTAAAACCTCCCAGCGTGGTTGAGGCTGTTAAAAAGCTCTCAAAAATGAACATGGTCTCCTACGAGCGTTATGGTACAATTGAACTAAAGGATGATGGAATCAAAATTGCCCAAGAGGTAAGCTGCCGTCATCACCTGCTCAAGGACTTCCTGGTATTGATGGGTGTGGATCCGGAAATAGCAGAAGATGATGCCTGTTCCATGGAACATGTCATGGATGTTTCCACCATAAGCAAATTACGGAAATTCGTGGAATTCAATGATCTCTTCCCTGACGCCTGCAATTACATGGAAAAATTCAGGGAATACGCCGAAAAAGGAACCCTGGCCAGTGAAAGTAAATTGTAATCCAGCTCTATGGTAATTTTGAAGGACATGTTTATAAGGGGGATAAACAATGGGATTGTTCGATTTCAACCCTGATGTGGCTAAGCTTGAAAGTGAGGGGAATATTAACGGTCTTATAAAAGCACTACAGAAAGGTGACAGTAAAAATCGAGCCACTGCTGCCCGGGCTCTGGGAAAATTTAAGGACGAAAAAGTAGTTAAAGCCCTTATTGGAGCGTTAAATGATGAGGATAGTGATGTGCGGTGGAATGCTGCCAGTTCCCTGGGAAAAATAGGTGACAGTGAATCTACTCCCTTCCTTTTACAATCCCTGCGCGATGAAAAATGGTATGTTCGTCAGCACACTGCCGAGGCACTGGGGGAAATTGGTGATGAACGGGCCCTCCTACCTCTATTAGAATCACTAAAGGATGAAAGGATCAGGAACACCGTAGCCCTGGCCCTGGGCCGTTTAGGCGATCCAAGGGCAGTTGATCAGTTACTGGAAGCACTTAAAGCGGATGATTTCAGCTTCCGCAGTGCAGCTGAAGAAGCTCTGGGCATGATCGGTGATGAAAGAGCAGTACCTGACTTAATCGAGGCATTGAAAGATGAGGATGTGAGCGTACGCAGGCACGCCGCAGGAGCACTGGGAAAAATTGGGGATGAACGGGCTATTAAGCCCCTTTTAAATGCCATGGACGATGAAAAATGGTACGTACGCCTCCAGGTGGAAGAGGCAATACAGGAACTCAACACTCGTTTGAAGGAAAAGAAAAAATAGATTCACAGAAATTCTCTTATTTTACTGGCAATTTTAACACGCACCTCAGGGGATATATCCTTAAGAGGTCGGGGGTGCATGTGGCCAAAATGAGGGTCATCGAAAATATGCCCGGCAAAATCTACCTCATGATTATAGCGGGGTATGAAATGCCAGTGTAACTGTGGTTCGGGAGTGCCATCCAGATAGAAGGTGTTCATGAGGCAGCCCCAGTTAAATAGGGTGGCGTCAAAGGCAGTTTTAACTGCTCCTTCCATGTTTTCTAAAAGACTGATAAAATCTTCCCATTCCTCCGGGGAAAGACCAGTCAAAGTACGTTGTTCTCTTTTTAAAGCTACCACACAGGTGCCCAGGTTGCTCTGGTTGGGGGCCAGAAACACGATCCAGTGTTCAGTTTCAACCAGGGGGTCACCAAAGTTATATTCATCCAGTTTCTCACAGTAAGGACATTCAATACTCATCTATCCATCTCCCTCTCTTTACTGAATTATATTACACATTTTATATTTCAGCATTTTCATTCCAACACTTTTTATATCAATACAACAATTCTAGAGTTTAATTTTTATTTTTGAATTTATATGCAATGGATAAGTTATAATTTAAAAGGAGATTTATATCATTTTTTTAAGATATTATCTCCTTTTAAAGGATAATATCATAATTTTGAGAGGATAAAAGAAATGGCAAAACCAATCACCGTTACCATCCCGGCCAAGTTGTGGGTTTGGGAAAAAGCCTCGGGAATCATGGTATCCACCACCATGGCCAGTATACCCCCGGCAGCAATGGCCAACGTAACCGCTATCACCTCTACGGGCAGTTGACTGAATACAGAATAACCCAACAGTGAAGATATGGCCGTGATTATGGTAATTACCAGCCACAGGGAGAATACTTTACGAGGGGACCAACCATCACTTTTCATCCCTGCCGAACTGGAAAGGCCCTCGGGTATGTTGGATAAAAATATGGCAACCACGGTGGCTGTGCTCACTGCGCCACCACCGATCATGGTTAGACCAATGGCAATTGACTCCGGGATTCCATCAATAACCGAACCTGCGGCAATGGCCATGGCACCATTAGCATCTTCGTATTCCTCAGGTTTAACTGATCGTTTCGGTGTTTGGCACCCTTACGTGCCAGGTAAAGGTTGGTGATGGTGAAAATAAGGGCACCAATGATAAATCCAGCCACCAGATGCGGTGCCCCTCCCAGGGTATAGTCCTCGTTCAGAAGTTCAAAGGACACCGCTGACATGAGAACCCCGGCACCGAAGGCCATGATGGTGGCAATCAGACGTTTGGGAAGTTGGAAATAATAACCAAAGACTGCCCCCAAAATGAGTGCAGATCCAGCCACACAACCCCATATCCCCACCATAATTAATCTGGAAAACATAATAAATCACTAAGTTCACATTAAGAATATCCCTGATCATTTTTTTCTGATTCCATTTATACTATAACTATTATTTTAATTACTTAACACCTTCCTTTAAATACTTAAACAATTAGCCTTAAAAAATTCGCACCATTCCCCCTATCTCCACCATAACTGAGATATCCTCCATAACTGGAGTTTTAGTGTTCCATAATTTGGGGAAAGGGCCAAAGAGGAATAATCCTAAATAGAGGGTGGAAGATAGTAATAGGGAATATGTTTACTAGTAATAGGGAAATGATTACAATATAGGCAGGTAAAAATCAATGGATTCAACTCCAAAGAACACAACAGAGGTTTCTGTGGAAAGGTGTGCACTGGTCCTGGTAATCATCGGTTCTGTACTGATACCATTTATGGGATCATCCCTAGGTCTAATTCTTCCCCTTATCCAGAATGAACTGGCAGTGAACATATTACTCCTGGGATGGATACCCACTGCCTTTACATTGGCCAACGCTGCACTGGTATTGCCTTTTGGCCGGCTGGCTGATATACATGGCCGTAAAAAAATATTCGCTGCTGGTTTTGTAGTTTACACCCTGGCATCTCTACTGGCCAGTGTTTCCACTTCGGGGTTGACTTTGATTTTTTTCAGTTTCCTGCAGGGAGCAGGATGTGCCCTGATATTTGCCACTGGGGTGGCCCTTTTGATCTCCATCTTTCCCCCGGAAAAAAGGGGCCGAGTACTGGGGATTGAGATCAGTGCGGTGTATCTTGGCCTATTCCTGGGACCCCTCCTGGGAGGTTTCCTGGCCCAAAATTTAGGTTGGAGAAGTATTTTTCTCATAAACGTACCCATTGGCCTGTTTGCCCTGGGCCTTATATTAACCCGGTTTAAAGGAGAGTGGAAGGGTTCTGACGGTGAAAAATTCGATCTGTTGGGATCACTGATCTATGCACTTTCCCTTTCCAGTTTAATGTATGGTTTCTCCACACTAAACGAGGTTTCAGGGAAAGTTTTTCTCCTGGCTGGTTTGGTGGGGATGGCATTCTTCTTTAAAGTAATAAAGGACTCCCCTAACCCTATTATCTCCCTTAAAATTTTCAAAAACAAACTAACCCGTTTTTCAGGCTCTGCTCTGCTCCTGGTGACCATTGGAACCTCGGCAATGTGGACACTCCTCAGTCTTTACCTGCAGAACCTGCGGGGTCTGGACACCATTAGCACGGCCTTAATCCTGGCGGTCCAGCCACTGGCTGTGGCCCTATTATCTCCATTGGTGGGGCGTTGGATTGACAAAAGAGATAATAAAGGAATTATCCTCTTAGGAGCAGTTGTATGTACGCTAGGATTATTGATTCTTGCCTTTTCGGATCTTAAAACTCCCCTTCTCCAAGTAGTTGTCGGATTACTCCTGGTCGGTGTGGGATTAGGTTTGTTTTCCGCACCTACCAATCAAAATTTCCTGGGATCATTAACCAGTAAATTCTACGGTGTGGGGTCCGCCACCCTCTCCACCATGATTTTTATTGGTCAGACACTGAGCCTGGGAATCTTTCTGTTAATCTTAACTGGCTTCCTGGGCAATGTGGAAATAGCACCTTCCAATTATCCCCTCTTCCTGGAAGGCCTTAATGTATCATTCTATATATTTGCCACCATCAGTGCATTAGGGGCAGTTTTTACATATATAGGGGTGTATAGGTCAGATACACGTGTGAATAATTAATATCGTGCGGATAATGTTTCAAGGGTCTTTAAAAAATTGATGATAGACTTTAATCCCCATGAGTAAAAAAATGAGTAAATAATAATTAGTACAACCAAATAATTATCATTTATATTACGGTTATCTAATCTTACGGGTCCTGAAAATTAAGGATAGATGCATGAGGTGGTATAATTGAAAGAAACTTCTAACACTGAAGATAAGGGAAATAAAAAGGATTTTTTTAAAAAATTTCTGAAAGAAAAGAAACCCCAAAAATCAGAATTCATTGTAGCCATAATAGCTAATCTGGTATTCCTGTACATTGTAAACAATCTTCTCTCCTGGAATCTGAGTTTCATAGCCCCTTCCTTCCAGGAAGTTTTGTGGATATTTAACCTCTCCATTGGTGCTTCTATAGTAGGCAATATACTCTTCTTAATATATCACCCCGGATGGTTCAGAAGCTTAATTAAAATAATACTGAATATTCTGTCATTTATGGTGGCCTACTACTTGTATGTGGTGTTCCCCTTCATATTAAGCAGTGGAATAACCGTACTGGTGAAAATGGTTCTTATACTGGTAATGGTAGTACTGGTGATAGCTAACCTGGTGGAGGTTGTAAAACTCATTATAAGTTTATTTAAATCGTAAATAAATCCTTGTTGATTCCACAAATAAAGAGTATAGGGTTAATATTCAAATTCACCAAATTATACAGGTTTAACCCTAAACAATCGTTTCACCCGGTACTCAACTTCCAGTTTAATGGCTCTGACCAGTTCCTCCAGTGGTTCATCTTCCCATGGTTCAGCCCCACTCAACAGTGAATGGAAATAGAGCACCGAACTCTCCTCAGGGTCTACCTTAAAATCACCATCATCCCTAAGGGCTGAATGATCAATCTGGGACATCTCTTCCAGTGAAAGGGTGACCTTTAGCTGCACATCCCATCCTTTATCCGACTCCTTTAAAGAATCAACATCAATCTGCATTTTACACCACTTCTTTTTGACAATGATAATCTATGATCCTATTATCTAATCCTATTTTTATCCTATTTTTCACCATATTATATTTCTAACCTTTTTTCAACTAATAACCTCTTAACAATTAAATTCTTTACCAACTAAACTTTTGCCAATTAAACTCATTACCAAAACAGGATCTATCATTTATTTCTAGTAAATCGTTTATAGGCCCAGGGTACGTTTAAATCCATTAACCACGTCCCGGGCTGATCTTATAAGGGGGTTTTTAACTTCTGGGGGTGATTTCATATTCTCCAGGCGGTCGATACGGAAATATATGGGGGGATGGGGGTCGAAGTTAACCCAGGAGGGGAGTCTGGTGGGGGATATCCTTTCGGCATGGAGTCGCTGGTAACCAATTTTACGCAGAGCACTGGCCAGGACATGGGGTTGGCCAATTTTCATGGCTGATAGGAGGTCGGCCCGGGTTTCAAAGAATTTAGCCACGAAGAATATAACCCCCAGGGCCACAATCAGGTAAATAAAGGGAGATAGGGCTACCAGGGGGAATAGTATGGTGAATCTCATTAAGAATTCAGCGGAAATTATGCTGAAAAGAATCAGGGGGTCTCTTCCAGATAGATGGCCCATTTCATGGCCAATCACCGATAAAATTTCATCCTCTTCCAGTTGCACCAGAAGTCCGGTGGTTATGAGGACTAAGCCCCGGTTAGGGCTGGGTCCAGTGGCAGCGGCATTGGGTATCATGGTGTTACTCACGGCCACTTGGGGCATGGTAATGTTGAACTTACTAGCGGCCTCCTGCACTATACTGTAAACATCAACCACCTTGGATACCTTTAAATCAGGTTGGCAGTGGAAACCGTACGCCTGGAATGTTTCTTCACCCAGTTCACAGGTGGGAGTTAGTCCCACCCCCAGGCTTTTCTGGTAAATTTCCTCCTTCATTTTAATGATAATATTTTCATTGAATTTCTCCTGGAATTTCTGGTATTCTTCCAGGGGTAACTGGTACTCCAGGATATGCACCCGGGGATTATCAGAGGTAATCTTCCAGTCGCTGGTCCGAAGCAGTAAACGGTCGGAAAAAAGGACAATTACAAACTGAAGGGCTAATATGGCAATAATGGCTGCTATCACGCCCAGTAAAAGAAAAAGAACCAGGTTAACTCCAAAGAATAAGAGGTAAATCAGGATCATATTGCTTCCAAACATACGAAAGGAGGCCTTTTTACGGCGGGTGGGAGGTGCTTCTGGTATGATATCCTCTCCCTCCACCCATGCAAAATAGAGGGTGGATTGGCGAATGGCATCCTCAAAGGTGTGAAGACCAATTAGAATATCTTCTTTAAGGACATCCAGCTCATGGTCTGGTTCTAATTTTGGGGGTGCACTGGTGGTAAACTTGACCTGGAAGGGATTGGTAGCCCTGATTTTAATCCCAACTTCCCATTTATTCTCCGGGTCGGTGGCAGTGTAAGATAGAACTCCCACACCATCCTCCACAGTTTTAGAAACATTTTTAAATAATTCTGATTGGGGCAGTAGATAGAATTTATGTAAAAAATCCAGTGCTTTTTCCAGGTGCATTTTTGAGAGTTCGGTGTCAATTAACAGGTCTGTTTCCAACATGCTCACCCAACCACTCTTTTAATAAATTCTAAAGTTTCATTATCAAAGCCACTTTCTCCTATTAATGCCCATAAATATGTATCCTCAATTTAATAAATTCTACTATATTCTTATTTAGACATCTTGAATGGAGCTAATGATACTACAAATCTCCATTACTCCATAAATACTCAAATTCTATTGTTTTATGTTTTTATAAGGCGATATAGGGATGTTTGTGTAATTATAAAGAGTATTATGCAATTATTAAGGTTATTATATCATTCTATCTTTCTCTGGGCTTTGAAAGAATCTAAAAAAGCATTAAGTGAGGTAAAGGGAGTAAAGGATTAGTTCTATTATGTTAATTAATAATTATAATTCTTATATTATTATAACAGTGAAATATTTTTAATATAAGCTCTGAAATTCATATCATGAAACTGGTGGAAGAAAAAAACCCGGACACCCCACGTGTACTAGAGATTATCAATGAAGGATTATCCAAAAGAGCAGTTATCACCATCATGGCCTGCTGTCGTGTAGATTACGATGGAAGGGCTGTTAGCCGCCTGGGATTAGGAGACAGGATCATTTTAATAAAATCAGATGGTTCATTCATCATCCACCAGGACCGAAACCTGGACCCGGTAAACTGGCAACCTCCCAAAACCAAAGTAACTGCTGATATTTACCAGGGAATGGTTAAAATAAAGGGTGTTAGACGAAATCCCTCTGAATCATTGGAAGTTAAAATCCTGCAAACCCATATGATATCCTATTTTATAGGTGAAGATTCAGAAATCCTTGAACTGGCAGGATACGAGGCTAACATGGGGGACCTAATATTTAAAGACCCGGAAGTATTTGAAAAGGGATTCCGCCCCACTTCACGTGAATATCATACACCACAGGGTTTTATTGACATACTGGGAAAGGACCAGGATGGTAACATCACTATTCTGGAGCTTAAAAGCCGGAAGGCAGGTACCAATGCAGTTAAACAGTTAAGACGGTACGTGGACTGCTTCAGTGACCATAAAGAAAAAGTGCGGGGGGTGCTGGTTGCTCCATCAGCTACGGATGATGCCCTGGAATTACTGGAAGAACTGGGAATGGAATTCAAAGCCCTTGAACCACCCCGGGAATTAGGCACCGATAAAGTGGTTACCCTGGAAAACTTCTTTGGGCGCAGTAGTTCGGAATAAAATCGTTAGATTTTTTTTACTATTTTTTAGCATTTGATGTCATTAATTTGAATTTATTTCCCTGATTTTTCGGGTGGTAAGGGACTAATACCATCAAACATCAAATTATATACCATGTCTGATCAGGGAGGGGACGTTATAAAACTACCACGCCGGGGCCTGGCAGTACTTGCCAGCGACCTTCATGGAAACCTTAAAGACTTCCATAAACTACTCCAAATATGGAAGAATATACCAGTTAAAGACAAGTACCTCATTTTCACTGGAGATTTCATCCATGCCATGGGGACCAAAGAAGCAGATAAGTCCCTGGAATTACTGGAAGAAATCCATTTAGACTGCAAGAAATATCCCGGTTTCCACCTTTTACTGGGAAACCATGAGTGGGCAACCATAACCGGCAATCCAGTTTACAAGGGTGGAGTTAACCAAAGTCTCATTTTTGAAAAACTCTTAAAAGACAAGTATGGCAGTCAATGGAAGGTTAAACTCGATGAATATACCAGTTTTTTTAAAAAACTTCCAGTAGCAGTTAAAACATCAAATGGAGTATTTATCAGTCATTCAGGCCCTCCTGAAAATGTTAGATCACTACAGCAAATAATGAACATAACCCGAAGGGGTTATTCGGCTAACCAGTCCCTTTTTGAGCTTCTATGGAGACGTTACCCCGAGTACAGTAAGCAGGATGTGGACCAGTTCCTGGAGGCAGTGGGCTGTCAGGCCATGATGGTAGGCCACACACCAGTGGATGGCTATAAACTATACGGAAACCAGCTGATTATATCCTCCAGTTACACTAAAGGTAGAAAAGTATATGTGGAACTGGACCTGGAAAAAAAGATTAAAAATGGGGGCGATCTTAAGAAAATGGTAAGATACCTCCATTGAGGGCAAATTCCATGGGTCCAAATTCTTAATAAGGAATGTTTGCTAATTTTACAAACTTTTTTATTTTAAGCCCTTTTTTCAGTTAAACGTTGAATGATACTCCTAATCAATTAAACCGAACAGGATTTACTGGTTGGTCCACGAAAGTTTCGGGGAATGGTCCGGTAACTTTCCTCTCCACATTCCGGGCATTCAACTGGTTCTTTTAATTCTAAAATTACTTTATCCTCCCCGTGGCCGCAGACACCCCTGAATTTTTGCTTCTTCCACTCCACAGCGGTGTCCGGGGGAATAGGAAAGCGATGCCTGCATTTTGTATTCCGACAAACCACGTACCAGTCTTCAATTTTATTTTCATCCATTTAACCACCTTCCCCTGTAAATTCATGAATTTTCCTAAACATCAGAACTAATGGTTTAGGTTATGATTAAAGTTTAGGTTATAATTAAAGATCCCTTACCAATAGGGCCAGCTGATTAAGGTTCCGGACCTCGTGTATCTCGGCACCAGCATCACGGTAATGGGAAACACAGCTATCCACCACATCCCATTTTTTCCTCTCCTCAGGGTTGAGTATCATCACCTTCCGGCACTTACGACTCATCTTCCCCACCAGCTCCGCACTCTGCGGTATCCCATCTACCTTGGGACCAGCCCAATCCCGGCAATCAGTGAGAATCATAAGGGTGGAACGACGGTTAAGTTGAGCCTTACCTAAAAAGGATTCAAAGGCATGGTACATGTTGCTAGTCCCGTGGACCATTAGATTCTTATGTAAAATATCCCGAACCTTGATAAAAGCTTCCATCATATCGGGTTCACCCATGGCGCTGGTGGTTTCCACGCAACGATTGTCAAAATCAAATACCCGAACCCGGCGGAAGGAATTCTGGGCAGCGTAGAGCAGACAAAAAAACCAGTTACTGATCCAGTCGCAGGAACCACTCACATCATTTAAAAAGAAGTGGTGGTTCTTTTTAATCCGGGGCTTACTTTTAACCAGGTCAATAAGGGCCCCACCATTTTGAAGATTTTTACGGATGGTACGGCGCACATCGGGTCGCATGATCTTTGCCTGGCGCTGGCGCCGGCTACGCACCATAGCAATCTTTTTACCCATCTTCTGACACAACAGGAAAAGTTCCGGTTCAAAGGAATTCAGGGTGTTAATATCCCGCCTGAGAAGTTCTGAATCACTGGGTGTGTCCTCATTATAATCTTCCAGTGGAGGATGGTAATTGAATTCACTGGACTGTATCTCGGGGGCTTTTACTTCGCTGTTATCATCTTCCTGGTTAGTGATGACCCATTTTTGTGAACTTTTTGACCAGACATTTTTATCAGAGGCCTTGCTTGAAGTGCCTTCATCTCCTTCCTCCTCTCCATCAGCAACAACCCCCTCAAAGAACTCATCAAAAACCTGGTTAAACGATTCCCTCTGTCTCCGTTCTTTGACATACACTGCGGCCAGTGCTGACTTGAAGAGTGGATCTTCTTCAGCTATTAATTTAGAAACTTCTTTACCTGCATGGGTACTTCGGATACTGACGGGAAATCCCTTCTCGCGTAAAGTACCAGAAAATGCAACTATCTTATCCATAAAACCATCACTTGAATATCCGGGTATTCACCTTTTCACGGTCTTCCTCTGATTTTAAAACTACCTGGACAGTTTTCTCCAGGGTTTCATCACTGAAATCATCCTCTGAGGTTAAAAGCAGGGTACGTATCCAGTCCACTGTTCCCCGAATAGAGGGTATCTTCATTAACTCCAGTTTCCTAATCCTCTGCATGATCCCCACCACTTTCTCCACCAGCTCGTGGGGTGCTTCTGGTACCAGGGACTTAACAATTTCCATTTCTCTCTCCAGGGTAGGGTAATCAATATAAAGGAAAAGACACCGGTCTCTGGTTTCATCTAAAAGCATTCTCTGTGAATTTGAGGTTAAAACAACCACCAGATCGTTTTTTAGGATGAATGTTCCCAGATCATTTACCGTGATCTCCTTTTCTCCCAGAGCCTGGAGAAGGAAGCTTTCCACCTCCTCATCAGCCTTATCAATTTCATCAATCAATAACACTGCCGGAACTGGGTTAATGAAGGCCTGCAGCAATGGTCTTTTAATGAAGAATTCCTCGGAAAACACATCCTGTTCAGTCTCTTTAAGACGGGACATCTCCAGGTGGAGTAATTGTTTCTGATAATTCCACTCTCCCACCATCTGTTCAAAGGTTATGCCTTCGTAACATTGCACCCGGAAAAAATCCCTACTTAAAGCCTGGGAAATAGCCTTGGCCAGTTGGGTTTTACCGGTCCCCGGGGGACCTTCCACCAGGATGGGTTTTCCCAGTTCAAGGGAGAGGTAGAGGATGGTGATTATATTATCATCAGGAATGTAACGGGCACCCACCAGGGCATCCCTGATGTAATCGATGCTGTAAACACCTTTTTTAGTGGTACCTGATTTTGTATTGGTTTTTATGTTAGTTACCTCCATAAAGTTTAGAGTCTGCTTAAAATTGTAACATGGATCGTTTAGAAAAATTGTCTCCGCACATTATATATGTATCTGGTCCTACAAAATATGAACCCTATCTGATTTTATACCAACCTCTCCGACCTTAACTTTTCTAATTTTATTTTACCAGATTTTTATCCCGGTTGTAGTGATAACTAAATAATTTAATGGAATTTATAGAATTAATCCACTATCATGAGGCGCAAAACTTAAATAGGCCAATTTTATTAAATTATTCCCATATGCCTTATTTGATTTGCCCGAGTTGTGGTGGCTACTACCAGTTGGAAGATGATGAATCCCCGGAGGATTTTGATGAATGTCAATGTGGGGGTAAGCTATATTACTCTGAAACCAAACCCGGTAGGAGCAGAGTAAAGTTTTACGGAACTTTGTCCCTTATAGTCATTATAACCATGGCTGCTGTGGGATTTTTTGTTTTCTTGGCACCCTATTTCAACGACTCCGTATCTGCACCAACTGTTATTGCTTCTGATTACCGTGGATCAGTCAGTAAGGAGGTCATAATCTCAGCTAATGCCACATCAAATGATACTGCTAGTAAAAAGACCGTAGCAGTTATCACTGGAATGCATCCCCGGGAGAAGCTTTCCATCCGCACAGCTTCCGATGTGGTTAACCAGTACAGCTTATCCTCTAATCAGGCCATTGTTCATTACATTGTTAACGTGACCAATAACCCAGATAATTATGTTACCGGTCGTGAAAGTGGAGAGGGACTGGTATCACAGTACGTGATTGCCGATATCAAGAAATCCAATATCGATGCAGTGATCATATGCCATGATCATGCCCCGGGTTATGGTCGGGGTTACTTCATAGCCACACCTAAAATGGACTCTCCATCGGTGGCCATTGGTGAACTCGTGGACCAAAAACTACCAGAATTCACTTACTACCGTTCCAGTGCCAATACCGAGCATGGTTCTTCTACCATTACGGTATCTAATCCATTGGCATCAGCAGGTATCCGCACTGTTGTCTATGAAATACCAGAATGGGCATCCTATAACCAGGCTTATCAGGAAACTAAGAAACTTTTATCTGTCTGTTTCCAGGCTATGTAAACTTTAATAGGTTATTTTTCTTTTAATTTAAGTTTTTAAGTGGTAAATTGCCTTTATTTTAAAAAAACCTAATTTTTAGAAAAATATGCCTACAAATCAGTTAAATAATTTTTCAATAAAAATTGTTATTGTTAACAGTTATCACAATAAAAGGTAATGATGCTGTTTACCTTGGGTATAAGTAGTATTTTTTAATCAAACATTTTAGAATCCTATGATCATTTATAGATCCTATGATATATTATTCAAATGATTTATTTTCCCTTAATTGCCCAGGTTAGTATGTGTAGGGAAATAATCCTAACTTATCAGTATAACTATTCACGTTAATCAGTATCGGGGTGGAGTGATTTGCATGGTAGATAATTCTAATTCTGATCAAAATCGGGGTGTATATGATTCAATTTTCAAAAGTAGTTTAGATGCCATGTTAATTACCAAACCAGATGGTTTCATTCTTGCAGCCAACCCAAGTGCAGAAAACATGTTTGGAATGACCCAGGAAGAGATTATAACTGCGGGAAGAGAAAGATTAGTGCTTCAAGATGAATCTTTAATATCTGCCCGTCGTCAAAGTATTCAGAATGGTAGGGTAAAAGCGGAGTTAACTTTCCGGCGCAAAGATGGTTCTATTTTCTATGCTGAGGTAACTTCTACTATTTTCACTGATGTTGGAATTATCAAGAACATTATGGTTATTAGGGATATTACTCATCGTAAAATGAATGAAAAAGATCTGAAAGAGAGTAAAGCCCGTTATAAAAGTCTATATGAAACCATGATTCAGGGTGTTGTTTATCAGGATAAAAAGGGCCGTATAGTGTCCATGAACCCTGCGGCCGAGGAAATTATGGGATACACCTTTGAACAGGTTAAAAATAGGACTTCTGAAGACCCCCTATGGCAGGCTATACATGAAGATTACACCCCCTTCCACGGAGATGAACATCCCTCCATGGTTGCTCTAAAAACAGGAAAAGAAGTTAAAAATATTATTATGGGAGTTAAATATCCTCCCCGTGAGGGATACACCTGGTTAAATATACACGCGGTTCCTGAATTTGAAAATGGCCAGGATAAACCCTACCAGGTTTACACTACCTTTGAAGATATCACCGAACACCGGAAGATTGAAGAAGAATTAAAAAGACACGCTGCTTTATTGGATGTTTCCTACGAAGCTATTTTCTCCTGGAATTCTGATTCCAAAATATTATCCTGGAACCAGGGTGCAGAAAGGTTGTATGGCTACAGTTACCATGAAGCTATTGGTGCTCGTGGTCATGACCTCCTGAAAACCGAATTCACCGTGGGATTCCAGGAAATACTTAAAGAATTGGACCAAGACCAGACCTGGTCTGGTGAATTGATCCACCAAATGAAAAACGGTAAAAAAATCATAGTTGAAAGTCGCTTGCAGCTAATCACTGGTATATCCGGTGAAAAAATCTTTTTAGAAACCAATCGCGATATCACCAACCGTAAAAAGGTGGAACAAAAACTTAAAGAGGCAATGAATAATCTGGAAGAACAGGTTGAAGAACGTACCCAGGAGTTAATAAGGGCCAATGATTATAACCGTAATCTCATAGAGACCTCCCTTGATCCACAGGTGACCATTGGCCCCGATGGTAGGATCACCGATGTTAACCGGGCCACAGAAAAGGTAACTGGCTATTCCAGGGTAGAATTAATTGGAACTGACTTTGCAGATTACTTCACCAATCCTGAAGATGCTGAGAAAGGATACCAGCAAGTTTTCCAGTACGGACTGGTGAGGGATTATCCTCTGGAGATCAAACACAAAAACAACAGCATAACTCCTGTTCTGTACAATGCCTCAGTCTATCGGGATGAACATGGTGAGGTCGTGGGGGTTTTTGCCGCTGCCCGTGATATAACAGAACGTAAGAATGCCGAGGAAGAACTACGGAAGTACTGGGAGAATCTGGAGGAACAGGTTAAACTGCGCACTGAAGAATTGGCTAAATCCAATGCTGATTTGAAACAGTTTGCCTATGTAGCTTCCCACGACTTAAGGGAACCGTTGAGGATGATCACCAATTTCCTGCAACTACTGGAAAGGCGCTATAAGGATAAATTAGATGATGATGCCCGGGAATTCATAAATTTCGCGGTGGACGGTGCTAAACGTTTAGACAGTATGATCATTGACCTTTTAGAATACTCCCGGATAGCCAACAAGGATGTGATGTTCACGGAAGTGGACCTGGATAAAGTGCTGGATAAAATTAAATTAAATCTCAACATTGCCATAAATGAAAACCATGCCCGGATAACCCATGATAATCTACCCACCACACTCCGAGCCGATGAAAATCAAATGGTTTTATTGTTCCAGAATCTTATAGGAAATGCCATTAAGTACCGCAGTGAAAAGGAACCCCTAATCCATGTATCCTGTAAAAAGCAAAGGAATTTTTTCCAATTTTCGGTAAGTGATAATGGGATTGGAATAGAACCCAAACATCTGGAACGGATTTTCACCATTTTCCAGAGACTTCACACCCACCAGGAATACGAGGGATCAGGTATTGGTTTATCCATTGCCCAGAGGATTGTACACCAGCATGGTGGTGAAATCTGGGCGGAATCTGAACCAGGGAATGGAACTACCTTCTACTTTACCATCAGATCTTAATTCCTAATTTTTAATGAAAATTGCAAATTTAATTAGATAGACTTATTCACATCATTTCCCTGGCAAATGAATTAAAAATAGATTTTTCTCCTTAAAAATAACTTATCCTGTGAATTCTCCTTTGTAAAATAAGATTTTTTCAATCAATACCGAGTATATACCGATCAATAAACTGGGGAAAAATATATTTATACAAGATGTATCTAATTGTAATTAGGTGATTTACCATGAAAGACGGGAAGAAGTTCGTCAGCAGCATGGATGTGAAGGATAGAAAGGGCAATATTTTAGGTGCAGTCTGTGTGGCTCCAGCCAAGGAAATAGGTAAAAGAGACATCATACTCATGGATGAGGAAACCGGTACTCAATCGGTCCGAAGCACCACGGAACTCATTAACATGCTTTCTAAAAAAAATGTGGCCTTTGAAGAAAGAAAAGTTGTATTGGACTTTTTATCCGAGAGATTGAGGTATTTGGAACAGAATATGTCCCTTAATTCCACTAAAAATCAAATTAAAAGTTAGTTCACCATAAGTTCCTTTAAAATGTAGGGCACATCGGGAGGATAGGGCTATGCAACCAGGTATGAGGAATCCAGTTAAAATATTATTAATTGAAGACAACCTGGGAGATATTCGCCTAATTGAAGAAGTGTTTAAGGATGCCCAGATCGATAACCAGATGCAGGTGGCTCTGGATGGGGAGATGGCCATGGAAATGCTTCGAAAAGAAGGCGAACATTCCCATGCCATCCGGCCGGACCTGGTCTTACTGGATTTAAATTTACCAAAAAAGGATGGAAGGGAAGTACTTAAAGAAATTAAAGCTGATAAAAGCCTTAAATGTATTCCGGTTCTGGTATTAACCACTTCCACTGCTGAAGACGATCTTGTAGAGGCATACCAGAATAATGCCAATTGTTACATTACCAAACCCTTTGACCTAAATCATTTCATTAGGGTGGTTGGAATCATAGAGGATTTCTGGCTTAACATTGTAAAATTCCCCCTAAATGAATGAAATTTAAAAAATTATTTTATAAAATCTATTTTTACAAAAAATTAATTAATGATCACCCTTTATACATAACTATTACTCCGATCAGTAAGATATTAAATTTAGAAATTTTATTAATATGAATAGACTAATTACTTGTGATTATCATGTATGAAAATCCGGTCAAACTCCTGCTTATTGAAGATAACCCGGGAGATATGGTTCTGATAAGAGAGATGCTTAAGGATGTACAGAGTATTCATTTTAATTTTCTCCATGCGGATAATCTCCAAGGGGGATTAACCATACTGGATAAAGAAGATGTGGATGTTCTGTTGCTCGATCTTCATCTCCAGGATAGTCACGGTATCCACACCTTCATCACCACCAATAAAAAAGCCCCAAACACTCCCATAATCATATTAACCGGCCTTGCTGATGAAGAATTAGCTATTAAAGCAGTGAGTAAAGGTGCTCAGGATTACCTGGTTAAAGGACAGATTGAAAGTCAGTTACTGGTTAAATCCATCCAGTATGCAATGGAACGCAAGAATATTGAACGTAAATTAAGGGAAAGTGAGGAAAAATACCGGTTAATGGTGGAAAAAGCCCAGTCTGGTGTTTTTTTAATGGATTCACATCACAAATTAACCTATGTCAACCAATCCATTGCTAACCTGCTGGGTTATAAAGTATCAGAAATGCTTCAAAAGGATATTTCCCACTTCACGGACCGTGATGGTCAAAAATTGATCAGATACCATCTGAACCAGAAGGAAAGTGGCCGAAGCAATGCCTATGAATTAAAATTACAGAACAAGCAGGGCATCTATTTACATGTCCTGGTTTCATCCACCCCTTTATTCAAACCAAATGGGAGCTATTTAGGTGCAATTTCCATTCTCACTGATATAAGTTCACGGAAAAGTGTAGAAAGGTCATTAATGGATGCTTTAAGGGAGAAGGATGAGAATTTCTTCCTGATCATGGGCAGCATGATCGAGGCCATGAAACCCCTAATCCAAAATGATTACCGGGATGAACACATGGATAAATTTGCCTGATAAAAGGATGATCGGATATAGTTAGTGAATATGGAGGTATTTTAATTTTCCCTTGGACTTCTGAGGTGCGGTTTACTATTTAACTAGTTCCTGGAGAACCACGGCGTTGTTATGTTTTTCATCCTTGGCAGCGTAAACCAGGGTTACCTTTCCCTTTTCCTGTCCCAATTTTTTAACACGGGATATTAACTCGGATTTTTCCTTTAATTCTTCCATATAACTGGTTCGGAACCAATCCCATTTATCAGGATCGTGCCCGAATGATTTTCGAAGTTCAGGGGAGGGTGCTATCTCCTTGAGCCATAGGTCTATTTTTAATTTTTCCTTGCTCAGTCCCCGGGGCCACAGACGATCTACCAGTATCCTAAAGCCATCATCCTTGCTTACTTCCTTATATGCTCTTTTAATTTGAATCATTGTAAAACCACCACATGACTTTATTCAGCTTAATACATCTTAAAACAGCATCATTAATAAATATTTCTTCATAAAGATCAAACGGAGCATGGCATTTTACTGATCTAATCTTCTGTAGGTTTAAGGGGCCACACAAGGGCCTAAAACAACAATTCCCATAAAAAACAAATAGGATCAAAAACTATATATTAATATCTAATAGGGGGAGTGGCATGGATCAATTCGAAGAGGAATCTGGTCAATTTTTTCCGCTGGCTAAAAATTATATGGATACCCTTTTAAATCTCAGGAGAAATGAAGCCAGTGATATGATAATACAGGCAGTGGAAGAAGGAACATCAATTAAAGATATTTATATGCATGTTTTTGAGGCATCTCAGCACGAGATAGGTCGCCTGTGGCAAACCAATCAAATAACCGTGGCCCATGAACACTTCTGTACGGCAGCCACCCAGAGTATCATGTCCCAGCTTTATCCCTATATATTTTCCACGCAAAAAAATGGCCACCAGATGGTGGCAGCGTGTGCTGCAGGGGAGATGCACGAAATGGGGTTAAGAATGGTGGCGGACCTATTTGAAATGGAAGGCTGGGATACCTACTACTTGGGGGCCAACACACCCAATGAAAGCATCCTGCAAACCATCATTGATATAAAACCAGATTTGGTTGCTCTGTCAGCATCTATACATTACAACCTGCAGACGTTGATGGATTTAATAAAATTAATCAGAAACACGCCGGATATATCAGAAATTAAGATAATGGTTGGGGGCAGACCCTTTCTCCTGGCACCGAAACTATGGGAGAAAATAGGGGCAGATGGGTGCTCCCCTAATGCTGTAGAGGCCATAACCCTGGCTGAAAAGATAATTTCATCATAGGAACGGTAAAAATATATGTCCACAAAAAAATCCAATTTTCCGAAAAATGAATTATCACCAGTCTCCCCGGAGGCCCTCACATCCTTCCAGGAGAATGAAGATACTATAATTAAGGAAACTGTCCGCCGTTCCCTTGAACGCGTACAAGAGGTTGCACATCACGGGGAAATTGCACAGGAATTATTAACTGCGGGTTTAGATTTTACCACCAAGATGATGGAAGCTGCCCTGTCCACGGGTGAGTTGGCACTATTGGAAGATGAACTTGAATGGGCCAAGGACCGGCTTCCCCATGATGGAGTGGAAATGGAACACGTTCTAAACCGTTTAAAGATATACCGTGATGTGGTTAATGAGACCTTACCCTCAGAATATGCCGATGAAATCAACCCGTTCCTTAACTGGATGATCAACTACCAGCAGACTTTAACCGAAGAAAATTAAACTAAACTCATTTTTTTAATAAAGGGGGAAAAATTCATGGCAGAGAGCACGGTGGAATCCTTTGGCCTGGCCTGCGATTACAATGGGAAAATCATTGAAATTTTCTATGATAACCTGGGATTAGGATCTTTTAAAATAGGAGAACCTTTCCTGAAAATCGAGGATGAAGGGAGCCAGGAAAAGGCACAGGATTTTATTGAAAGAATAAAAAATGAAGATGCTGTTTACGACTGGGAATTGACATTAAGATTTGAAGATGAATTGATGGTTGCACATGTCTCCGGGTTCTTAGTAAACCAGAATATGCTGATTTTTGGGGCAAAATCCGCTGATGGCGCTTTTCATTTCATGGAACACCTAACCCAGGTTAACCATGAACAAAGCAGTGCTCTTAGGGGGGTTATGAAGTATTTCACCACCCAATTCCAGGAGCAGGAAGCTAAAGAAGCTAAGATTTATGAAGAACTGGGCCGCCTCAATAATGATCTCACCAATGCCCAGCGGGAGTTAACTAAAAAGAATATTCAACTTGAACAGTTAAATCAGCAGAAGGAAATGCTCATAAAGGAGGTACACCACCGGGTTAAAAACAATTTAATGATCATCTCCAGCCTCCTAAATCTCCAGTCAAGTTACTTAAAAGATGAAGAATCTAAAGAAATATTCAAGGAAAGCCAGAACCGAGCTAAATCCATGGCTTTAATCCATGAACGCCTGTATAGATCCACTGATCTTAAAAATATTGACTTCAAGGAGTACATAACCACCCTGGCCAATGACCTGTATCGCACCTATGTTAAGGACCCCGGTAGAATTGGCCTCCAACTGAACATCCAGGAAGTGAATATTGATATCAACTCTGCCATCCCCCTGGGCTTAATCCTGAATGAGTTAGTAACCAATTCCATGAAACACGCATTTCCCGGCGACAGTGGAGGCAAAATTTCCATATCCTTCGGTAAAGACGAAGATGAATTCGTTTTAAAGGTTAGTGATGATGGAATAGGATTTCCTCCTGACCTGGATTATACTAAAACCAACTCATTGGGCATGCAACTGGTAACCAGTTTAACCAGCCAGTTAAATGGAAAATTAAAACTTGAAAATAGCCACGGATCTCAGTTTACAATTACCTTTAAAGAACTGGGAGTTTAAAAGGATCTTATTAGTTTTGATACTTTCCGACTGTTTGCTGTGCTTATTAATTCACATAGACTAACCACTTTAATCAATCAACAATCAAATTAATTAGTAAAATTAAAAATTAAATAGAAACTATCCAATTTTAAGGGAATATCAAACATCAGGAGGATATGATTATAACCACCAATCCCCGGACAATAAAATTCTTAATCCTCTTTTTACTATTCATTTTAATAATATTCATAGTTGAATTCATCAAATTGGCCCTAAAAATATCATTTTAAGGCTTTCTTATCTAAAGATGGTAGGATTAGATGGATATTGAAATTTAAAAATAAAAAAGGGGGAAAAAGGGATATAAATCCCTTTATCTGTTTTTCCTGTTGCTAACAAAACCGCCTGAGATCATCAGGATGGCTAAAATCAGTCCGGCCAATGGTGTCCCTGTGTTTTGCATGGAAATGGTATGGGGGTTAGTGGCAGCAGAAACCGTTGCTGCGGTTATGGTGACCGGGGTGTACATGGTTTCAGTGTCAAGGATGGCTGAGGTTAATGCAAAACCAGCGGCTTCATCCCCACGAAGTAAGATGGTTGCCCTACCATTGTGTGTTAAAGCCGTAGCCGTCTTACTGCCCACATTACCCAGATTGGTGGTGAAAGTCACCACTGTACCATCGGGTAGATGTCCTAAAGATGGATCATGGAATACGCCATCAGAATCATAGGTGAAGTCAGCAATCAAGGTAGAAGTGCTGCCCTGAGGTATGACACCGGGAATGGCTGTGTATCTCATTACCAGCCAGGGAATGTGATCACTGGTAGTTCCGGTGATGAATTTCTCAAATTCAGGAGCATTGGATCCCCACCAGTTGTATTGGAGATCTGGAACAGATTCTGCATCGTTATGTATGGCATCGGGGGAATTATTCACGATCCTATTAAAATTGGCAATCATATCACCAAAGTTGCATACACCCCCACCAAGTGGTGCATATTTCCCGGGATTGGTAGCGGTGACGGTGTTAAATGCTAAGGTACTGCTTTTGATGATGAGGGCATTCTCATTGTATATCCCACCTCCAACTGCGAATTCACTCCCATCTATGGCGGCCACAGTATTGTGGGCAATGTTGCTGGAGTCAATATACAAATTCCCTGCGAAGGTGTTGGATATGGCTCCACCTCCCAGTCGATTTATACCGGGAGTGGTGGATGAGATAGTGTTGTATTGGAGGGTGCTATTGTTAATATACAGATTTCCTCCATTTTGTATTCCTCCGCCATAGGCACCCACCCCCGCATTGGTGTTGATAACTATTCTGTTGTATTGTATTTTACTGTTATTTAGGGTCATATCCCCATTGTTGAAGATTCCGGCACCATTAGCGATTACATCCCTATCGGCAGTGGCAGTGACTGTGTTGTTTTTGATGATGCTGTTGTTGATGAGGATAATATTATCGTTGTAGATCCCACCACCGTCGGCAGACACAATATTAAGCTGTGATGTAGCGGTGGCAGTGACACCGTTATGCTGGATGCTGGAGTTATCGATAACTAGACTTCCCCCATTGTATATTCCTCCGCCCACAGAAGACACGTTTACACCTTCACCGGTGGCAGTGACAATGTTGCTTTGAATAGTACTGTGGTCAATGGTCAGTGTGCTGTCAGGTTCATTGAAAATTCCCCCACCAGCTGCAATTATGTCTAAAGTTTCACTGATGGCCAGGGCAGTGTTATCTTTGATGTTACAATTTTCTACGGCTAATGTTCCCTTTCCATTATAAATGGCGCCTCCCTTAATCGCAGTGTTGCCAGAGAGAGTGGATTCAGAGAGAGTCATGGTTGCACTGTTCCAGATAGCACCACCATTTAAATTAGCATGGTTAGAGGAAAATTTGGAGTTATGTATATTGGCGGCAGCGTTGGAATTATAGATAGCTCCACCTCCAGAATAAGGGCTGGTTGCCGTGTTATGGTTGAATATGGTATTGTTGACAGTTAAGGTAGCAATATTATAGTTACATATAGCTCCACCTACCAGTGCTCTGTTATCAGTGAATAGGGAGTTTCCAACACTGGCAGTTCCCCCACTGACAAAGAAAGCACCACCCAAACCCTTAAGTGCAGTGTTCTGATTGAAGGTGCAGTTTTCAATTACCATCGTTCCAAAATCATTCCAGAGTGCTCCTCCTTCACCCGGGTTTGCGGTGTTAGCAGTGAAAGTACTACCAGATACGGTAACTATTCCCTCACTGTTGAAAATAGCACCCCCTCCACAGCTGAAAAAACCGCTAACATAAACAGCCTGATTGTTTAGGAATGTACAGTTTTCCACAGTTAAATTACCTGCATTGTAGATGGCTCCTCCAACGTTGGATAACCCATGGGTGAATGTGATGTTTTTCAAGGTGATATTGACACCACTTAAAATTTTGAATATCTGACTGGTACTAGATCCATTTATAACAACCCCATTCTGGCTTAAACCGTTAATGGTCATGCTTTTACTGATGGTGATGTTGGTGTTGTTTATTCCACTGTATTCCCCATCGGCAATTTTTACCACTCCATTTTCACTTACCGTGGCGGTGGCGTTGCCAATGCTGAGTTTGGCGGTGGTCCAGGATAAACCATCATTATCATCGTTTCCATTGGAACTATTAACATAAATATCAGCTGCAGATACTGCACCGGATAAAAGTATGGCAAAAAATAGTGTGATGAGTATTAGTAACGTATGTTTTTTATTCATTTTTCACCTCCAAATATAGTTTTCATTTAATATTAATTTCAATATTTATATAAAGTACTCACTTTGATTGAAAACCGAAAACTTTATCCTTACAAACAAAGTTCCAGTATCTGGGCAGTATCTAATTCGCTTTTCAAAAAAAGAATTAATTAAGAACATTTACCAGTTCTAATAATTTCAGTTAATGTTTTTCAGGAGTCAATGGATTATTGAAATGTAGAATAAAAAAGAGGGGAAATGGAATATAATCGTGTTTATTCCTATTCTAAGGCTTCCAGGATCCTATCTACAATACACACCCTATTCCAGCCCACTACACCACTGGCTATTTTCTCCAATTCCCCTGGAACTTCTTCCATTCCATAAGGACGAATTAAAACCAGGGGTTTTCCCAGTTTTTGGGCAATATTCACCTGCTCCTGGATTAAATCATGATGTCGTGCGTATAGACCGGAGAGAATGATTACCACCTCGGCTGCTTCAATCTGTTTTTTCAATTCTTCGCTGCTGTTATTCCCGGGGATTCCATGGTCTTCCCATTCAAAATCACGTGCTTCGATGAGCCGCTGGATAAAGGTTAGGTATTCCTCGTCTCCTTCGCCATTGTGGCTGATAAACAGATGATAAATTTTCATGTCCTCCTGAAACATTTAAGATCCCACCATTCTAAGTCTTAAAGTATTTTGCAATTTCATTTAGGTTCCATTAGAACTATGCATTAATCTAATTATATTTTTAATAAATAGGGTGATAAATAGCTATCTATTTATAATATTAAGCATAAAAATATTTACAACATTAATTTTTGATAGGAACTTGGGGGATTTAATGAAAAAGGGGACATCATTATACCCTAAGAAAAAATCCAGGTCCAATAAAAAAATCCTGTTACTCAATGGAAAATTTTTGGTTACAGGACTCTTTCTCCTAGTTCTGTGCACCCTCATTTTAATGAATATTCCCTATGAAAACCCACCACTGGCTACGGGGTTAGAAGTGGCCAGTTCACCTAATTACAAGATAACGATTGTAGATAACTCCACCGGTGGGGATGTGTCCAGTAACACGGTTTTAATGGATAACATCAACCAGACACCGGTAACCATGGAGATTGTGACGGCCGCTAAACAGGGCACCCCCATGATTGTATTGGGAGATGGAAGCCGTCCCCGTATCATGCTGGTTGCTGGAGTTCACGGGGGAGAATTACCCCCACAAGTGGCCGCCCTCAACCTCATAAATGAACTCAATGGGAAAAAAATCAAGGGCACAGTGTACATTATTCCCTTTGCCATCCCCCTTAACACTGCCGCTGGCACCAGAACCCCTAACGACACAGACCCTGATAGGGTGGCCCATAACCCGGGAACTCCTCTAAACAATATAATCAACACTTCCCTCAAGTGTGATGTTACCTTGTTGGCTGATTTCCACTCCGCACAACCCAACGACATCCCGGGAAAAAATTGCATTATATACTATCCTCAGAATAATAAAAGCCAGGAGTTAGCCCAGTACATTGGAAATAGAACCGGATCACCCCTGGTGGAAGTGGGACCATACCCCGGTGTTCTTTCCACAGTAAGCAATCTGAATGGTATCACCTCGGTGGTGTGTGAAGTTCTATCCTCGCACAATAAAATGGATTCCGGGAGCTTGAATTTATCCTACCAATATATGAAGGCAGTTTTAGATTATTCTGGAGTTTATAAGACTAATTAAGGGGATAAATTATAAACAGATAATAGGCCGGTATAATTAGATATTAATCCGATTGATTAATATTTAATCAGAGATTCTGCATTTAATTAACTCTTTCTTCATTATATTAGAATTTTCTGCCCATTTTCATGAAGTTCATATAATTTTACTAACGGAAGGAGGGGGAATGCATGAGTTATAAGGTTTAACTTATTAACCAGAAGAATTTAATAGACAAGTGTAAGGGGGTTAGTGAAAATGAAGGACCATTTCAAGGTTGCACTGTGTCAAATGAGGGTTGTTGAAGATAAGAATGAAAATATAGCCCGTGCACTGGAAATGACTCGCCAAGCTGCCCCCCAAGTGGACCTGGTAATACTTCCCGAGATGTGGAATTGTCCCTACGAAACCAGACTATTTCCAGAATATGCTGAGGAAGTAGATAGCAGCCCCAGCTTAGATGCCATTTCCCAGGTTGCTAAGCGGGAAAAAATTCATATCCTTGCTGGTTCTATTCCGGAAAAAGATAAGGGTAAGATCTATAATTCCAGTTTCCTTTTCAATCCCCAGGGGGAGATAATTGGCCGGCATCGCAAAGTTCATCTTTTTGATATTGATGTACCGGGTAAAATCAGATTCAAAGAATCAGAAACCCTTTCTCCAGGTGATCAAATTACCGTGGTGGACACACCACTGTGCCGGATCGGTATTTGCATCTGTTATGATATCCGTTTCAGTGAATTACTGCGCTTAATGGCTCTGAAAGGGGCTCAATTAATGATTATCCCGGGGGCTTTTAATCTCACCACAGGCCCCGCTCACTGGGAAGCGTTAATAAGGGTGAGGGCCATGGATAACCAGGTTTACCTGGCTGCTGCATCACCATCCCGAGATCTTAATGCCTCCTACGTAGCCTACGGTCATTCCATGGTGGCTGATCCCTGGGGAACAGTTATTGCTGAAGCAGGAACCGGAGAAGAAATATTATATGCTTCCTTTGATCTGGATAGAATATCCCAGACCCGACAGGAACTTCCGCTTCTTAAAAACAGACGCACTGACCTTTACCTAATTAAGGATAAATAAACTAAATTTATGGATTAAATAAAGAATAGGATCTGAAATATTTAAAAACTAATAAAATGTAAATTTAAGGGGTAAATGTAGATTTGAGATGTTTATTCCATAGATTTAGGGATGGCGGGGAGATGATTAAACTATTAGAATCCCATGAAGTAGATGAAGTTATGGATGTATGGCTGGAGACCACCATATCTGCCCACAGCTTCATATCCAAAAAGTACTGGACTGATAATTACCAGCCCCTTAAAGAGGGTTATATACCTGTTTCCACTAATTTTATCTACAAAAAAGAGGGGATAATAAGGGGTTTCATCAGTGTTCGGGATAATTTCTTTATTGGTGCACTGTTCGTTCTGGAAAAGCACCAGGGAAAGGGTATAGGTGGAGAACTTCTGGATTATTGTAAATCACGTTATCACTACTTGGAACTGAGTGTTTACATATACAATGTAAAGGCAGTGAGATTTTACCAGCGACATGGATTTCTTATTAAATCCATGCAACCCAATGAAAATTCAGGGTTCATGGAGTACATCATGTCATGGGAAAAAATAAATAAAAATGAGTAGTAGATTGTCGAATCTACTTCTTGGGTATCTTTTTCAAAGCTTTATTGGCTGCTTTTTTAAACTCTTTATCCCCGGTTGCTGCACGGCGGGCTTTTTTGATGGGGTCAATACCCCGTTCATCACCAATATCCCCTAGTGCTTTAACTGCGGCTACCCTCACACCCCAATCTTCATCAGTAAGGGTTTCAATAAGGGGGTCCACGGCAGCAGGGTTACCTATCTCACCCAGTGCCTTGGAGGCGAACTTGCGCACACTCCAATCCTCATCATTCAGGGCTTCCACCAGATGGTCAACCACGGTGTCACTTTTAATATCCTTAAGGGCCAGGGTGGCGTACCGGCGAATATTACCTTCTTCACTTTTTAATATGGTTACCAGAGGTTCTATGGCCGGGTCTCCTATCACTCCCAATGCTTTGGCTGAGGCATAGCGGACCTTTGGATTATCATCATTTAAAGCTTCGATAAGTGGGCCAATGGCATCGGGGCTTTTTGCTTCACCCAATTTTTCGGCAGCTTCTATTCTTTTTTGCGGATCATCATCTGTTAATTCTTTCAATAATTGATTATTATTATCATCTGACACATTAATCCCTCAACTTAGGTTTCTAACAACATTTCTAATCTTTCTGAGATATTAACCTAACTAAATTCATTATAATTTCTTAGGGAATATTAAATTTTATAGGGGAATAGGGCGGTCCACACCTGAAATGATATCATCCACGAACATTTTTTAATATCTTTTCCTTTCAGGGTAAAGAAAATAAGCCGATATCAAAAATAAATCTGGCATCAAAAAGGGGTAATCCTGAAATGAAATCAGGATAAATAGTCTTGTTCAGAAAATTTAATGGTTACCTGTGTTCCATGATCTACTTTAATCTTGATTTCGGCGTCTATCTGACCAATAAGATTTTTAATCAACTGTAATCCTAAAGTATCAGTTTTATCTACATCCAAGTCGGAGGGTAATCCAATTCCGTCATCGTCCACTTTCATCACGTATTTTTCATCCTTTTTGTAAAATTTAACGGTGATGGTACCGTACCTTTCTTCAGGGAATGCATACTTCATGGAATTGGTTAGAAGCTCGTTTAGTATGAGGCCCAGTGGTATGGCTGTGTCAATGTCCAGGTTTAAATCCTCCAGTCCCAGTACCAGTTGCACCCTCCCTGGTTCTCTTAGGAAGGTGTGGAATAGATCACGGGAGAGGTGTCGTATGTACTCTCCAAAGTTGATTTCTTTGGAGTTCGTGGATTGATAGAGTTTTTCATGGATGAGAGCCATGGATTTGGCCCGGGTCTGGATCTGGTGGAATATCGCCCTGGCCTTTTCATCTTCAATATCCGCAGAGGTGAGGTTGAGGAGGCTGGCCATGATCATCAAGTTGTTTTTGGTTCTGTGGTGGATTTCCCGCACCAGCATTTCCTTGTCCTGTAATGCCTTTTTTAACTTTTCTTCTGCCCTTTTACGGAGTAATGCTTCTACAATTGTGGTGGAAATGCTTTCCATGGCTTTACTGTCAGAAAAATCGTAGTCGGTTTTTTTGTTGCATAAACCAATGAGTCCCATAAATTCTCCATTTTTTAACAGTGGAGCCATGAGGATATTTTTTGGAAATTTAGCTTCAGCTAAAGAATTGACTTTAGGGGGAGAGAAATGGTTGTAAATCAGGGGTTTTTTGTTGGTTTTAAGTTCTTCCCATATGATTTTGATATTGAGCTTGCGGAGCAGGGGATAAAAATCAATATTTTGTAAATTGTGAGTGGTTAGAATATCTTCACTGATAGCTCTGGTCTGGAAGGAGCCATGTTCATCCCTTTCACAGATAAAACCGAATTCACTACCGGTAATATCTTGACAAACAGTCAAACATGTCTGGCTTAGTTCTTCTTCTGTTTCGGATAAGATTGCTTCAGTTAAGATTGTTCCCATGGATTTATGAATTTCATTCTGTCGTCCTAACAGTAATTCGTATTCTTTCCTTTCGGTGATGTCTCGGGCCACACACAGAACTTTTTCCACATCATCACCATTATTTTTCAGGGGGATGAGGGCGGTGTCCAGCCACATGGAGTCCGGGCACATGGTGACCAAGTTTTCACCTCTCAGGGTCTTTTTTATGGCCAGTACTCTCTGAATATACTTGCTCTGTAGTTCATTTTCTTCAGGGGGGAATATTTCGCTACGTGGTTTGCCCATAACCTCTTGACGGTTAAGTTTCCATTTGCGGGCAGCGTATTCATTGATGTACTCCAGACGCTCGTTTTTATCAAACATAAAGATAAAGTCTTCCACAGCTTCGGCCAGTGTTCTGTATTTATTTTCACTGTCTGTAATTTTTTCTAAAACTTCGTTTCGTTTGGTTACATCTAAGATAGAAGCTAAAATCCTTTTTGTTCCGGGAATAATGCAAATATTAGCCATTATCTCTTTAACTTCGCCCTTTTTATCAACCAGACGGAATTCATAGTTATCTGGAGCTAATTTAGAATTTTTATATCTTAACTCCCGATATTCCCTCATCTGCTCCTGGCACTCGGGAACTACAAAGTCAAGCCATGTTTTCTTTCCCATGACCTCGTAGGGAGGGTAACCTAAGATTTTTTCTGATTCTGAGTTAACCATGGATATGGTGTTATCCTCCTCGATAATGAGAGTTGCGGTTCCAGAGTGTTCAAATATGGTTTTGTAGTAAGCAACAGATTCTTTCAATGATTCTTTAGTCTTTTTAAGGTGTGTAATGTCCTGAAAACTCCATACTCTTCCAGTTATGGTGTGGTCAGTGATATGTGGTTGTGAATAAGCTTTATAAACTCGTCCATCCTTGAATCTTAAAATTTGGGTGCTGTTCTCGTGGGGGTGCTGGTATATGTTTTTTATAATTTCTTGAAACTCCACTGGATCTTCTAAACTGGCTGAGATATGGTTCAATATATGGTTTTCATCAAAATCAAGTAATTCTTCCGGGATATTCCACATTTCCAGGAATTTCTGATTGTAACAAATTACTTTTTTATGGTTGTTTACCACTACAATTCCATTGGAAACAGATTCCAGGGTGGCCTCTTGAATAGCCCATGACTCCTGTAGTGAATCTTCCATTAATTTAAGGTCGGTTATGTCCCTGGCCAAAATTGAGATGGCTATTATCTCATCCTCTGCTTTTACTGGGGAAATATCTACTTTAACATATCTAATTTCTCCCCCATTACCTAAAAAGAATGATTCAAAGGGTTCATTAATTTTGTTATTAAAAATAGAATCAATAGATTGAGTGTACTTATAAAATTCGTTGGAAGGTATAATGTTGAGCTGTGAAAGCTGGGCTGGACCCTCGGCGTCATCTACCCGGTAATTCAAATTTTTTACAGAGTCATTCACCTCTAAGATCTCACTGTCTAATCCGATTATCAGGATGTAGTTAGGGGTGATCTCAAAGATTTCATCCTTAAAGGCGATTTCCTTTTTTAGATTTGATATTTCATTTTTCAATATTTTCATCCGGTTTTGATCATTCCAACCATTATTGTTGTCGTTCATCATTATCCCCTTTAGACATGTAAGTACTACTGGGATACTTATAATATAAACGTTCCTAAATTTTTAGATATACTCACAATTTTTATTATTCATTTAGTTAATGGGTTCACCATGTCATATATTTAATACAATTTTTTGTGACATTAGTCACAGATTTATATCAAAAAAATCTTACAAATTTATTTAGATCATCCTTTACCATTGAATCGAAGCTAATGACATTGTGGGTTATTTATTCCATTTCATAATCGAATTTACACACTGATTGCAGGGCACCGGTGGTAGCTTCCTCTTTCACTGTACCCGGAAGACCAGTCCAGGAGTAGGTTAACTGCATTATGCTCTGGCAGATCAGGCATAGAAAAACATCCTTAGGCCGGATAGGTGCCCATGAACATTTTTTAACAGTCATCAAGCCTTTATCTTCACTGGTACGTGTTAATACCTTGAAACCCAGGTTTTCGTACAACTGTGAAATCCAGGAAAGGTATATCCTCATTTTGTCCCGATCACTGAGATCCTCGTATGGTTCCTGGGTGATGCTTCGGGTGAACTGTATGAAGAGTGGTTTCATATTCTGTTCGAAAAGACGCATGAATCGTGATAAAAAACCACTTCTTCCGGAAATGGGAATGTTGGCCACCAGTTCTGGGAGGGCACTACGCATGAATATTTGAACATCTTTCAATCCCAGCATTTTTTCATTGGCCATTTCCCTTTGTCTGGTTTCATAGTTTTTCAAGGCCAATTGAATGTTGTTACGTAACTCTGCCTCTTCAATGGGTTTGATTAGATATGCCGTGGCCTGTGTTTCGCTCATCCGGTTAAAGGTTTCCACATCATCTAAGGCAGTTAGATAAATTAGGGGAATATCCATAAAACTTCTGATAATGGTGGCAGCATCAATACCATCCATATCTCCCTTTAAAGTAATATCCATTAGAATTAAGTCGGGTTCAATGGAAAATGCTTCCTGTATCGCTTCATTACCACTTTTAGCAATGGATGGAACCTGGTACCCCAATGACTCCAGGCACTCCTTGATTTCAATGGCGCTTATTCCTTCGTCTTCCACTACTAAAATTGTCTCCCCAGCCATTTCGTCACCATAAACCCTGAATTGTTACATTATAAAAGTATGTTATTATGGAATTATGGATATTTTAACATATAAATTTATTAGATTACGTGCATTGTAGTCAGCCCCAGTTAAGCCTTGCCGGTAACAAAATCTATGAGGTTACTGTAATGATTATTAATTATGAATTATCAGTTTTACAACCTTTTTAGGGCATTAACTGGTGAAATATGGGCCTAAAGTTGGAATAAATATTTTTAAACCAATGTCAATTATTAGGTACCAACAGGAGGAGGTGATAAAGGTTGGAAAAAAACAATATTGATCTGCGTAGCTGTGGTTTTAATTTCCACCCTGCCTATCTATGCCCTGGATTCATACAACACTACCTATAACCAGAAAGTTAATTCTGCGGAACACCAATCTCATAATGATAATGGTCAATGAGCAGCCATTAAGAATGGGATTTCCGGGAAATACAAGGATGTGCAGGATTTGCGTTTGAAGATACTGCAAATACTGGAAGAAATAAGACTGTTACGTCAGGGAAATGAAACTTCATCCTCAGTCCGTTATGAACTGGAAGAGGAGTATGCTGAGCTACAGAGTAAGATGCGAAGTGTAATCCGACAGTAAAGTTTTTTTTAACCCTCATTTTTTTAATTTAACCTCAGTATTCAAGTAAATAACAGTATTTTTTACCAGATAGCGTATACTACCTTTCATATTATATATTTCATTAAAAAGGTATTCAAGCCTTAAAAATCAAGTCAAGGTGAATAATTATCTAAATACCATTGAATCAGGTCTCCCGCAATACTCATACCCGACGGTGTCCGGGGAAGTTCGTCTGGGCTGAACCACTGGGCATCCACAATTTCCTTACCATCCACCTGGATTTCTCCACTATCATAATCTGCAGTGAAGCCCACCATTAGGGAATGGGGGTAAGGCCAGGGCTGACTGCCAAAGTAACTTATATTTTTAACCTTCAAACCCACTTCTTCCAGAGTTTCCCTTTCCACAGCTTCAGTCAGTGTCTCACCGGCCTCCACAAACCCGGCAATCAACCCATACATGTTTCCGGTGGTTCGGGTATGCTGGGCCATGAGTAATTTACCCTCCTTTACAATAGCGGTAATCACTGCCGGTGAAAGACGGGTGAAACTCGTAAAACCACATTCAGGGCAAATTTTAGCCATTTCATCATCCTTGGTCATGGTGGGACTCCCGCACTGTCCACAGAACTGATGAGTCCGGTCCCAGTGGGCTATCTGAGATGCCCGGCCTGCCAGGAGGTACAGATCCTCACTAATAGCCCCATAAAGTGAACGAAGATCTAGAAAATCCATGCCCACCGGTGTAGCACTTTGGGGTGATAACTCTCCAGTGTGGGCTGGAAATCCATCGAACGTTCCCAGGTACTGGAATCTCTCCGGTGCAATATCTAAATCCTCTAAATTTTTTAAAAAAGGAATTTGTATGGAACTGCCATTATCTTTAACCATGATTCTGTTGGATTTGAAAAGGAACCAGTAGGAACCTTGATTATTATTTAGTTGTGGTACAAATTCCGGTTTATAACGCTTATAAATACTTTCCCGAGGCATGGGTAATGATTGTACCTTAAAATAAATAAATATCACGGCTGTAGGTAATTAGGAATAAGGGGGATTTTAGGTAAAATTTAATTTTACTAAAAAAATTAGGTATATTAAACCTGAAATAAATCTTTAAGTTCCTTTTTCAGCTGTAAATTGAATTCTTCGCTGGGATTTTCCGTGGTTTCTGTAGCGAACATGAACAACTCGTAAATTATACGGTTTAACTTCTCTCCCTTCACAGTTAAATGGTACTCGGTTTGAACTGGTGAAGAATTAATTACCCTTTTTTCAATTATACCCTTCTGTTCCAGTTCTTTCAACCGTTCTGACAGTACTTTACTGCTTAGATCAGGATTCATTTCTAGAAAATCCTTAAAATGTATGCAATGGCAGAAGAAACCTTTAATAATCTTAATACTCCACTTTTTCCCCAGATAATCAAATGTATCCTCGATGGTGTGATATATTTCATGAATATGGTTGTTTTCCATTTAATTCAACTCCTCGCTTACCAAATGGTAATTAGATTACCAAATGGTTAGAAAAACTACTTTAAACCCTGATTACTATTTTAATTTGACTAAGTTGATATTTGACACTGGTTCTAAATATAGATCACGGTGATGTCAAAAAGAGATCTCACCAAACCACTGAATATGGAAATTTTAGTAATAACTTAAAAAATTTAGTTTAATGTTTTAAAAAAATTTTGCACTGAAGGAGGAATTATCATTCTTTACAGAACTTTTGGAAAAACCAAGGAGCAGGTTTCAGTATTGGGCTTTGGATGTATGCGCCTCCCTACACTGGGAGATGATCCTGCCAGAATTGACGAAGAAACAGCCATCAACATGATCCGCCAGGCCATTGACCAGGGAGTTAACTTCATTGACACTGCTTATCCTTACCACAGCCATGGATTGTATCATACGGGGGAGAGTGAACCCTTTTTATCCCGTGTTTTGGAAGAGGGATACCGTGATAAGGTTATGTTATCCACCAAACTCCCCAGCTGGAGAATTGAAAATCAGGAGGATATGGAACGTTGTTTAGAACACCAGCTGGAACGTCTTAACACCGATTGCATTGACTTTTATATGGTACATGGCCTTAACCAGGCATACTGGGAGAAAATGAAAGAATTAAAATTCGAGATCTTTTTAGAGGAAGCCCTGGACCAGGGCAAGATACAGTATGCTGGATTCTCATTCCACGATCGTCTTGACCTGTTTAAGGAGATCGTGGATTATTATAACTGGTCATTTTGTCTCCTGCAGTACAACTATCTTGATGAGGTTTACCAAGCCGGAACTGAGGGACTAGAATATGCAGCCAGTAAAGGATTGGGGATTGTCGTCATGGAACCCTTAAGGGGAGGGCAAATAGTATCCAACATCCCACTACAAGTTCAGGAGGTATTTAACCAGGCTGAAATTAAAAGAACACCTGCTGAATGGGCATTACGATGGGTGTGGAATAACCCTTTGGTATCAGTGGTTTTAAGTGGTATGAACACCCGGGAAGATGTTGAAGAAAATTTAAAGATAGCCAATGTTGCTGAACCCCATTCTTTAAGTTCAAATGAGTTGGAGATCATTGGTAAGGCCAGGGACATCTTTAAAGGTAAACTAGCCATCAACTGCACTGGCTGCGGTTACTGTCTACCATGCCCCGCCGGGGTGGACATACCCGAGAACTTTGCCCGCTACAATGACTACCATCTTTTCGGCAGCCCGGAAGAAAAAGCCAGTTTCCAGTTTTCCTACGAAGCCTCACTACTCGAAGATCGTAGAGCTTCCATTTGCACAGCCTGCAGACAGTGTGAAGAACATTGCACCCAGAAAATAGCCATTGTTGATGAATTGAAGAAGGTCCAAGAATTATATGAAACAGGTTAGAACTCAAGACATAAACAATAATTCACTAAGATCCTGACTGGTTTTAAAGAAAAGTAGAAATGAGTTATGTGTTGTGGGGAAGATTTTTAATTAACCCGTTCATACTGGGTAGTCCTTTCCACGGGGATCCGACCTATATCCTTAATCAGGGCGTGCATCTCCTCCCGGGAGAGGTACTCTCCGTGGGATGAACCAGCAGCTATGGAAATAAGGTCCTCCATCATGGTACCACCCAGGTCATTGGCTCCACAGCACAGGGCCATCTGGGCCATCCTGGTACCAATCTTAATCCATGAGGCCTGAATATTAGGTATATCCCTCCCCAGGATTATCCGGGCTATGGCGTGTAATTTAAGGTCATCAAGCCCACTGGCGCCACTGGATTCCTGTCCCATCAGGTTATTTTTTCCCAGAAAGGTCATGGGTACCAGTTCGGTGAAACCACCCGTCTTCCTCTGGATATCCCGCAGGATCATCAGGTGTTCAATGCGGTCCTCCCAGGTTTCAATACTGCCGTACATGATGGTAGAAGTGCTGGGAATCCCTAGTTGGTGGGCTTCAGTAATAATGTCCACCCATTCCTGGGTAGAAACCTTGTTAGGGCAGAGTTTTTCCCGTATACTGTCCACCAGTATCTCGGCCGAAGCACCAGTAAGGGTGTCCAGACCAGCATCCCTAAATGAAGTTAAAGCTTCTTTGGTTGTAACATTGGACGCTTTAGCCGCATGGTAAACTTCGACTGGGGATAGACTGTGAAGCTCTATGTTATATTCATCTTTAATGGATGAAAAAAGGTCACAGTAAAAGTCAACTGTCATGTGGGGCATAACCCCTCCAAATAGGCATATTTCGCTGGCTTTAACTTCAACTGCTTCTTTAATGCTTTCCAAGATTTCTTCAGTGGTCATTTCATATCCAATGTTATCCCGGAAGGAGCAGAAGGCACATCCAATAATACAGTGGTCAGTGATGTCGATGTTACGGTTGGCCACAAAGGAAACTTCATCTCCCACAATTTCCTGCCTTAACCGGTCTGCTGTATCAAATAACTGGAAATGGTTGTCATCCACCAGTTTTAATGCATCTTCTTTGGTTATTTCACCCTCTAAGGAAAGATCGTAAATCTCTTCCATCATTATTTTCGACTCCTAGATAATCACAGTGTTAGATTTATACTTTGATAAGTTTCCCATCATAGGATATAAATTAGTTGTTCTGGGGGATGTGTTAATAAATAAAAAGAAGTATGGAAATCATTTACTCCAAGTGGAGGAGGTACATCAAAAAAGTGAATTATTTTTATTTAAAAAATTTTTTTATCTAACCTTCAATTCGATCAATATTCAGCATACCGTAACTATCCACCAGTTCTCTAAACTCATCAGTAGCTGATACAGTTTCCAAAGCCTTTTCAATATCTTTAAGTATATCCGAGTTTCGGAGTTTATCCTCAACATCAGAATAATCCTTTTTAAGGACAATAGTCACTGCAACTTTATCATCTTCAAATTTGCACACCTTATGTCCTTTAATATCCGTTGCGAAACTTACACTACCTTCCATGATTCCACCTCTTCCCTAATTAACTAATACTTTATTTTTCTATTCATAATAAGTTGACTGTAGTATAGGGAATACAACTTCACCCGGGATAATTTTTAGGACTGGAGTTCCATAATATAGTTGTAGGAAAAAGGATAAGTGAGGTGATGTTCTAATGACTAAGTACGTGGCTCTCCTTCGGGGAATCACTCCTTCCAATCCCAGTATGCGCAATGAAAATTTACGTGCTGTTTTTCGTGATCTGGGATTAGAAGAGGTGGAAAGTGTTATCTCCAGTGGAAATATAATTTTTAAAACCAGGTCCAGAGAAACCAGTGAACTGGAAGCAACCGTTGAAAAAGCACTTAAAAATAAACTGGATATTCAGAGCACAGCTATTGTTTACAGTAAAGATGATTTACAATCTTTAATTGGTAAAAACCCATTTAAAAACGTCGAAGATACTCCCCAATGTAAACCGAACGTAACTTTCCTAAAAAATAGGTTAGAAACAGAATTTAAATTCCCTTACCATCCCGATAACGGAGGTTTCATTGTTTTAGGCGCATATAACCGTGCAATATATAGTGTAGTTAATTTATCGCAGGGTAAAACACCAGATTTAATGCGCTGGATGGAAAAAGAGTTTGGCCGGGAACTTACCACCCGCACCTGGAAAACAGTGCAAAAAATACTTAATAAATTGCATGATTAATAGATGTGGATTATATAATGGAGGTCATGTTTTGCAGATAACTAATGAAGTTTATGCCCTAAATTCAACTAAAGGAAACTATGCCTACCTAATTAGGGGTGAAGAAACTATTTTAATTGACACCGGACGTCCGGGGCAGGGTAAAGGAATATTAAAAGATTTGAAAACTATAGGGGTAAAACCAGACAAGATCCAGCATATCCTTATCACCCACCACGATGTGGACCATGTAGGGAGCCTGGCCTTCATGCAAAAGGAAACTGGGGCCAAAATATGGGCATCTGCGGGAGATATCCCTTACATCTACCAAGATATAAACCGTCCGGGAATAAAAAGGTTAATTTCATTTATCATGAGGGTGGAAAAGCCGGATAAGATAAATACTTACCCTGAAGATGGAAAACTGGGCATGGATGGAGTGAAAGTTATACCCACTCCAGGACACACCCCCGGCCACGTATGCTTATTATACAAAGACGTTTTATTGGCTGGAGACCTTTTTAGAACATCCCATGGCGAAATTACTCCCATGAAATCCTTTATGAACTGGGACGATGAAGTTCTGAGAAGCTCCCTGGAACTCATACAGGACTGTGAGTTCAGCTGGGTCTGCCCGGCCCACGGGGAGCCTTTAAAAGTGGAGGGTAAATTGAATCTGGATAATCTACTGAAATAATCACCACCCCCTTTACTGGTATAACCCGAAAGAAGTATAGGAAGATGTATAAATCTTAAAACCCAAGGGTTATGGTGGACTTAAAAAATATAAGTGAAATTGGAGCTTTATAATGAATTTCTCCAGAATTTTAGACGAAGGCAAAGGAACCCAAGTAGAATTTACAGAATCCATGAATGAACATGGTTTCCGGGCAGTATCCGCATTTTCCAACACCAGTGGAGGTAGTTTATTCTGCGGAGTCTCGGATAAGGGAGAAGTCACTGGTTTTGATTGCAGTGAGAAAAATGTGCGCACCATAACCGCTAAAATAACCAGTAAAATGGGTATACGTCCTCATATTTCCTGTTTTACCTGGGAAAAAAAGAAGGTTTTGTGTATTGAAGTGGAAAAAAGTTCCAACCCTATCTCCTACAATGGGATATACTTTAGACGTGAGGGAACTAAAACCACCCCTATACTGGGTGATAAATTAAGGGATTTCTTTCTAAGGGGCAGTAACTGGGATGGTCTGACCAACGATGCTACCCTGGAGGAAATAGATGCTGAATCTGTGGCCAGGTTCATCAGCCGGGCGGCCAAAAGAGATAGGATTGCCGATGAGGATGAAGACACCTGGCAAATTCTCAAAGGCCTCAACCTGATTGTTAATGGTAAATTAACCAATGCAGCAGTTATCCTTTTTGGTAAAGACCCCCAGAAGTACTTCACCAATGCACTGGTACGGGTCATCAGATTCAAGGATGAGGTCAGTATCTTTGATCGAAGAATTACCGGGAACCTGTTCCAGCAGGCTGAAGAAGCTGAAGAAGCCATAAAAAATTCAATCAATGTTAAATTCGAAATCAAGGGCAAATTGATTCGGGAAGAAGTATGGGATTACCCTCTCAAGGCCATACGTGAAGCTTTGATAAACTCCATTGTCCACCGGGACTACTTTAAATCCCAGATCCAGACCCAGATTAAGATCTTTGATGACCAGATATGGTTCTTTAACCCGGGAGAACTTTTCGGGGGATTGACCATTGAAAAACTCAAAGAGGCCCATCCTTCATCCCCTCGAAATCCTCTAATTGCGGAGATGTTCTTCAAGGCGGGTATGGTTGAAGTTCATGGATCCGGTATTCGCCGGATGATCCGATCTTTAAAAGATGCCGGTCTCCCTAAACCAGAATTTAAAGAAGAATTCGCTGGATTTTCAGTTTATATGATGAAAAATGTCTACGACATGGAATATTTAAAAAGTCTGGGTCTTAATCGCAGCCAGATACAGGCCGTATCTTATATGCAGGAACACGGTTCTTTAACCATGTCCGATTTCCTTCGTATTTCTCCTGGAATAACTGAACGAACATTAAGACGATATTTGGCTGACTTGGTGGATAAAAAACTTGTCCGTGCTATTGGAGAGAAAAAAGGGCGGAGTTATGAACTTTACTGAATAAGGAATGTTCCATTTAGTGGGTCGTGGCGGATATTGGACAGGCAGTGGGTTGATATCGGACAATATAACGGACATATCGGACATTCAACTACACCGGTAATAGAATTCAACTTCAACTACACCGGTAATAGATTTATTCTTTTTTGGATCAATCAAAAACTAGACGGTAAAAAGTAGGAGTGCACTGGCAGGAATTTGAGGTTGACACGAAGTACACCAGTGCATCCCATCTTAATATTATTTCTACTTCTATAAATGATCTGTTAATTTCTAGTGAGGAATAATTTGGGATGATGATTATTTTTTTAAGTCTACAATATTTTTTTCCAGCCCAAATGAATGATGGATTTTATTGAAATATTAAAAATATGAGAAATCCCTGTAAATGATCCACTTCATATAGCCTCACTGGTAAAAATATGGCAAGTTCGAGGATTTTTGTTCAAGGATATTCACACAAAGATATTATTAAAAATTTATTAAAAATTTAATAAATTTACTTCGTTAAACCATGATATTACGAAGTAACTAAAAAACTTGAATATTTATGGCCTTATTGTTTGAAAAAGCACTGTGATCACATCTAACAATATGGACACATAAATGACAGAGCGAAAAAATATATAATAATTTGAGTAAATACTAATATAAACCATTAAAGATTAAACCTACCAATTTAACCTTTCATGCATTATTATTTTCATTAATTAATATTTCAAATCTTGGGCATTAAATTTAGGGTGATTTATTTTCTACGTCTGGGGGAAAAAATATGGATACTGAAGAAAAAAGTACCATTGAACCGGGAAAATTGGATATAACCAAAATACAGTTCCAGGAATTTTTTAATCATACTCCGGACATAATTACCATAATTTCCTTTGAAAACCGCCAGCCAGGAAATTTTATTGAAATTAATAAATCTGGACTGGAAAAATTGGGTTACTCCCGTGATGAGTTTTTAAAGTTGGGACTAGATGATTTAATAGTTCCGGATAAAAGGTCTGATATTCAGGAAGACACTTATAGGATCAAAAGTGGGAAAAGCTATTTTGAAACGGAATTCATCACCAAAAATGGTGAAAGAATCCCAGTAGAGACCAGTAACAGCTTGTTCCAGATCGATGGAAGAGATGTGATTCTATCAATCTCCAGGGATATAACTGAACGTAAATTAGCAGAAGAGACCTTAAATGAAAGTCTTAATAAATATCGTCTTATATCTGAGAACACCAGTGACGTTATATGGATCTACGACATCCAATCATATTCAATCAACTTCATAAGTCCTTCTATATTCAATTTAGTGGGTTATAAAGCGGAGGAATTATTAAATAAATCTTTAGAAACGATTATGGGGTCTGAAACATTCCAATTTGTTGCTAAAATGACTTTAGAACGGATCAATGCTCTGGAATCTGGAGATGAATCTGCAATAGTACGCTCAGATTTAATAGACTTAACGAAAAAAGATGGCAGTACAGTGCCTACTGAAGTAGTAACCACCTTACTTACTGATAATGGAAAAGTTTCCCAGATAATGGGTGTTAGTAGGGATATAAGCAAACGTAAGAAGGTTGAAGATGCTCTCCGGGAAAGTGAGGAATTCAACCGCAGTATTATTGCCGCAAGTCCGGATTGCATTAAAGTCCTTGACCTGGAAGGTAACCTATTAATGATGAGTGAGGGTGGACAGAACCTAATGGAAGTTGATGATGTAAGTTCCATTTTAAATACAAGTCTAATTGATTTTTACTCTGATGAATTTCAACCAGATGCACGCAAAGCCATTACCAGAGCCAGAGAAGGGAAAACTGCCCGATTTACTGCCTACTGCCCAACCCTAAAAGGAACACCAAAATGGTGGGACGTAATCGTAACCCCCATCCTAGACGCCAATGGCAAACCAGAAAAACTGTCTGCAGTATCACGTGATATTACCTTACGTAAACTAGCCGATGAAAAACTTCGATGGAGTGAAGATCGTCTGATGATGGGTATGGATATGGCTAATATGGTTTACTGGGAATACAACACTGAAAAAGATCTATTCACCTTCGATGACCAGTTTTATGCATTATATGGCACTTCTGCTGAAGAAGAAGGCGGTAACATGATTTCTGGACAAGAATATACCGAACGTTTCGTTGATCCGGGTTCCTATGAAACAATGGATAAAGAGTTTGCCAAGACCTTTGAAGTGGATGATCCTGATTTTATAAGCACACCTCAACACTGGATGATTAGGGCAGATGGCGAAAGAAGATTCCTGCAGGTTCGTTTCAAAATCATGTTCGATGAAAATGGCAATAAAATTGGGACTAGAGGTGTCAATCAGGACATAACTGAACTTAAAATCGTTGAAGACCAGCTCAAATTAAACCAGGATCTGCTTTTAATGAGTATGGACATGGCAAAACTGGTGAAATGGGAATATGATATTAAAACTGACATGTTCACCTTTGATGACCATTTTTATGCATTGTACGGAACCAATGCCCAAGAACAGGGAGGATACCAAATGTCCTCAGCGGAATATATCAATCGTTTCGTTCCCCCTGCAGAAAAGGAGTATGTAGAAAAAAAATCGGCCAAGATCTTAGAAATCGATGACCCGGATATTATCAGCACCATCCAACATGGGATAGTTAGGGGTGATGGTGAAAGCAGATTCATTTCACTTCGATTAAAGGCTATATATGATGAGAATAACAAAAAAATTGGAAATAGAGGTGTCACTCAGGATATAACTGAAATTAGAAAGGTTGAAGAGGATCTAGAAAGTACTAAAGCGGAACTGGAACGGATCATTGAATCCTCACCTGCAGCAATCATTGTTCTTGATTTTGATGGTCGAGTGCATCGTTGGAGTCCTGCGGCTGAAAGAATTTTTGGATGGACAGAAAAAGAAGTAATTGGCAAACCATCACCTACTGTTCCTCTAGATTTTATTGAAAAACTCCATATAGAGTTAGATCGATTAAGAAATGGAAAAGAAACTTTATTCAACCCACTTTTAACACCATTTGAGGTTGAAGTGGTAAAAAAAGATGGATCAAAAATTTTCATGTCCCTATCTATAGCACCAATCCAAGGGGCATCAGGTAAGCCAGAAGCAGTAATAAATGTGATGACAGATTTAAGTGAGCGTAAAGACTTTGAAGAAAAACTAAAAAAATCTATAGAAGAAAAAGAGATGCTTCTTAAGGAGATCCATCATAGGGTTAAGAATAATTTGATGATTATTTCCAGTCTATTGAATCTTCAGGCCAATTACCTAAAGGATCAGGAGTCCAAGGAAATCTTCAAAGAAAGTCAAGACCGAGCTCAATCCATGGCTTTAATCCATCAACGGCTTTATGAGTCTACAGACCTAAAAAATATCGGATTTAAAGAATATATCACCACTTTAGCCCGGGATCTTTACCAAAGTTATGTGAAAGATCGCGAACGAGTAAAACTCCTCCTGGATGTTGAAGATGTGGATATTGATATTAACACTGCCATTCCTCTGGGTTTAATATTAAACGAACTGATTACTAATTCCATGAAGTACGGCTTCCCTGGAGATATGGAAGGCAAAGTTTTCATTGATCTGTCCAAAAAAGATGATACTTATGTCTTAAAAGTGGGTGATGACGGAGTGGGAATACCGTCAGATTTAGACTTTAGAAACACCAGTTCACTAGGTATGCAGTTAATTAACGGTTTAACTAGTCAGATTGACGGTGAAATTGAATTAAACCGTGACAATGGTACTGAATTTGTAATTAAGTTTAAGGAAAATAAAATTGGAAATATAGTTAAATAATAGTTAAATAAATTTTGGAATATTACATTCTGAAAACTAAAACTAAGATAAACTAAAAGGGCCAAAAAAGCTTTAAAATATCCCTTTACTGGGCATTAATTCGATATTATTATCTTCGGCTAACCTTTTGACATACTCCATTGCGTCCTGGGGAGAGACAAGGGTTACCCGTTCATACAAGGCAGCGCTAAATGGAAAACCAAAACCCCCTTCTCTTATATTTTCTAATAAAATTTCATCTAGTTTACCCCGGTCATCATTCAATTGTGTGTAATCGTACATACAATTGGCACAGAAATATTTCCCCTGCCGTTCAATGAGGAGGCCATGTTCACGGCACTGTGGACATTTCAGATAGATAGTAGATTTCATGTTATTAATTATAGATTGATACGATAATAATTTTTTGGATTCTATGGAATACCGGTGATTGAAAATTGTTAGGTTAAAGGAGAAATATTACCATAAAAAATAAGAATTAACAAACAATAACATAAAAATTAAAATACAGGCCATAACATCACATTGTGCTTTTAACTGTTAAATTAAGATATAGTAAAATGAAAAGCGATTCAGAATACTTCTCAAGTACAGATATAAAACTGTTTGAGTTGGGAAGTAAAAAAAAGCTATTTTTAATCTTATGTGGATCCCTTTTATGGCTGGCGGCTTTGATTGCCTATCAAATTCCTAATTTTAATCACTGGTTACTGGTAAGTTTTAACACCCTGCGCACAGACCCATGGTTAGCATCTTTATGTTATTACTACACTAAATACATGCTTTATGCTATTGGAACACCCCTTGCTATCCTGTATTTAGCTTCTTTCAAGGTCAATAAATTAAAGCCTTACAGGATGGTGATTTTTTTGGCGGTGATGACTCTGGCCATGGGCATTCCCCTGGTAGACCTTTTAAAGTATTATTATGCTGTTCCCCGTCCATGGATACTTTATCCAGATATTATAGGTTTATACCCTGGAAGAGGTAGCTCTTTTCCATCTGGGCATGCATTCCAGGCATTTGCCGCCACACTACCCCTTATAATCTGTTTCCTGACCAGCGATGGAAATTTTAAAAGAAGCCGGGAAAAAATCATTTTAGCAATTATCTTGCTGGTTTTTACCATAACCCTCTCCTTCAGCCGGATACTGGCCGGTATGCATTTTGTTTCTGATGTTTTATTTGCAATAGGACTTGCCATATTATTGATGGTTATTTTAGCCATTACATTGCAATGGTTATTAAATAAAGGAAATTTTAACCTCCAAAAAGAGAAATTACACGCTTTAGTATTTCTAATACTACTTTCTATCGATATAATTTTCCTCTGAACTAATATTTTAGGTAAATTAATAAAAATTTAAAAGGATCTCTGGGATCTAATTTTTTTAAGGTAACCACCAATCCATCCACAGACCGCTCCATTAATAGCGCCCAGTATAGTGAAAGGAATTAAAAGGAGAAATGAACCGGTAAAAAGACTTCCCAGGAAGAAAGAAAGGGCTCCGGCAATTAATGCATTTTTAATTCCTAATATCTGGTTGTTGAATGAGTAACCAAGAACAACTAGGAGTATAAAGGTTAACAGGGTAAGAATACCTGGAGTAAAGGTCAGTATCAGGGTAATAGCTGCTATTACGGGTATAACTAGAACCCATCTGATGTTTCTTAAATTAAGTTCATTTCTGAGGAAATTCAGGGGATTCATCCCATAATCATAGTAGTTTCCATGGGTACCCTGAGTGTTATTCCAGTTCTGAGCACTTTGGAATCGGTACAGGAGCCGGTTCCAGAATCCATTCAGACGGTACTTTAAATTCCGGGGGAAGGATGAAACTGACTTTAGTTTGTTTCGCAGAATCTCGGTTCTGGTACTTTTCCGGGGGATGGTGGTAGGCTTCCAACCAGGATCCACAATATCCAGATTTTCCACATACCTGAACTTACCACCACATTTACATTCACGGGTAAAATCCTTCACAGATTCACCCGATTGAAGTTTATAGTAACTTTTGCATTTACCACAGATTAAATAACCCATTAGATCACCAGAATAAAAAAAATCCAGTTATAGTTGCACTATACTGGTATGATTCTCTCAATATTAACTGACAAACCTAGTATATATAGTATTAGGTCCATTCACCTGAATTCAAAGGTGGGGGTAGTAAAATTTGTTTTTAATTTTAGGCTCTTTATTTCTACCATAAAGGTTATAATCAAAATATATTTATTCGCCTTTGATTAATCTAGTTACATATTAGTATGGGGATTTTAGGGGGAAATTTGAATGTCTAACACAGTCAAAAAGCCGAGAACTTCCTTCAATAAGCTGCGATGGTTTTTAATAATACTTTATTTTGTAATTAACATTTTAATGGTTTTCACATTCAGTGATCCCAATTTACAGGCCGTAGATTACTTCCTGGCCACTGCATTTATATTTGTTCTGGCAGTTTTACACGGAGTGGATAGGTATGGTAAGAAGAACATGTTAATCTTTTTCCTGATTACCTGGGCCGTGAGTTTCACCTTCGAAAACCTGAGCATAGCCACTGGATTCCCCTTTGGATACTATCATTACTCACCCAGCCTGGGGATGATGACGGTTCCCATTATAATCATATTTGCCTACTTCGCGGTGGGATATCTTTCCTTTGCTTTAGCCCATGTGTTAACTGGTCAGTACGCTAGAAAACTTCAGGGAAAACAGATTTTCCTGGTACCATTAATAGCGGCATTTATAATGGTTATGTGGGATTTAACTCTTGATCCCCTTTCTTCCACCTTACAGGGTATGTGGGTGTGGACCAATCCCGGTGCCTACTTTGGAGTTCCGGTCTCCAACTTCTTGGGCTGGTTTCTGGTGGTGTACATTTTCTTCCAGATATTTGCTCTGTACCTTTCCCGATACGACACCATCAATGATAAAATCCGTTCGAAAATCACCAGTAAGCCATACTGGAGTGAGGCTGCCTTAGTTTATGGTATAACTGCCCTGGGAACTATATTATTCATATTTTTCCAGTACAACTACATCACCGTTGACATGGCTTTAATTACCGTATTCACCATGATATTCGTGGCCCTGGTGGCTCTGATAAACATCTCCAACAACTTGGAACTGGATAAATAAATGTAAAAAGGATTATACAAATAGGGATGCCTGTATCAAATTTATTGGCCAGATGAAACTAACCAATTTTCAGTTTAGTCACCTTAAACCATACTTTAAAAAAAAGTAAATTCATTTAAGTCCTATTAGAACATATACTAATATAGATCAGTGATAATATGAAACTACTGGATAATTTTTCAATTAAACCCAATGATACCCATCTTTACGAGCTGGCTTTTTTACATGAGTCCTATTCCCATGAACACGGTCTCAGTGAATGTTATGAACGCCTAGAATTTCTGGGGGATGCCGTACTGGATCTGGTGGTCTCTGAATTTTTATATAAAATGGATCCAGGGTTAAATGAAGGTGAACTAACCCGTATACGTGCTAACTTCGTATGCAAACAGGCACTTTATGCCTACTCTACGGAATGGGGATTGGACCAGTACACTAAAATGGGTGCCGGTGCAGAACTAACTAGGCGGGAAGTAGATTCAGTAGTTGCCGATGTTTTTGAATCTTTTATCGGGGCCCTGTATTTGGACCTCGGTCTGGGACCGGTGAAAGAGTTCCTCTCCCAAACTGTGCTGCCCCACATAGAACAGAAAGATGTATTTTTCTATGATTACAAATCTGAATTGAATCAGCTTTGCGACCATGAGAGCTTGGATTTAACCTATGATCTGATCCACGAGGAAGGAGAACCCCATAACAAAACCTTCACCATGGCTGCACTTATCAATGGAGAAAGCTACGGAACTGGTAGTGGGGGAAGTAAAAAAGAAGCAGAGCAGAATGCAGCCAAGATGGCTCTTATTAACTTTAATTTTTAAAAAGGGGATATTATTAATGATTTTTTTTTCAATTACCATTGGAAATAAATTAAAATTTAATAATGCTCATGGCAAATCCCACAATGAGGGTTATGGAAAAAATTCCAACAATGAATATAGTTTCCCTGTTGTTCATGTAATATTGGTCCTCCAAAAATTAATTCTTCAAACCCCTATTAATCTTCCAACAATATAACTTTATCCCAACATTATTAATTTTTAAGAACATTTTTTTATCATGATAGTAATATTGATGTTAATTTACTTTATGTGAACAACACTATCCCTCACTCCAGTCTTTAAATTAAAAGTTTTTTTATCCTTAATTTCGATTTAGGAATAACAGGAGAAATAAGCGAGAATTTAGATTCTGGAATAAAAAAATTAGATAATAAGCTTAAAGTGGTCGTACTGGCGCTGGTGATAAAGGTCGGGTGGTGGGAGGTGATAATTCTCTTTTCACCGGACTGGATAATGGTCTTTTTGGGTAAGGGGAGAGAGTACGTTGAGGTGAAGAGGATAAAGGCCGTGGTGACCCGGTCGAAAGGTCTCTTTCTGTTGATGGGGAAAGTGGACGAGTAACTGTGGTTGATAGCGGTCTCCAGGTTAGTGATGATAGAATTCGAGGGGAAATCTGCGATAATGGTCTTAAGGGAGAACTGGATAACATCCGGGAGGGATAAGGTGAAAGACACCGAGTTGATTCCGGGGAGAGTGGACGAAGGGGAGCTGGTGACAGGAAACGTGGGGGAAAAATGGTATTAAGATCACCAGAATAGGCATAATTCTCCCAGTAATAAGTAAAACCAGCATTAACAATCACATTAGATATTACTGGCGAATCTGAAGAATCGAATGAAGTTAAACTACTCCCCACTATAATTAATGATGATAAAAGCGTTATTAAACCCAGTAAATAGAATTTTTCCCCCAATATTGTCCCCCCAATGGATTCATAATTGCCCCCACAATTCTTATTATATTCTGTTGTTAAACCCTAATTAAATTAGTTAATGTTACCAAATGGTGGAGGTTAACTTTTTTTGGGCCAGGTTTAATTTGAATCAAGCTCCACGGAGTAAGGTCATGGCCACTGCCAGATAAATGGCCAGGGTAGCTATATCACTGAATATGGTGGCCAGTGGTCCGGTGGCCAATGCCGGGTCGTAGTTAAATTTCTTTAAAATTATGGGAGCAAAGGTGTTAATGGTAACCGAGGCAATGATGCTTAAAAACAGTGCCAAGAAAATAATAACTCCCAATATTAGACTTTGACGGGTCATGTAAGCTAAAAAAGCAGCAAACAAACCGGATACAGCGGCGAGGGTGGTGGCTACCACTACTTCCCGGGCCAGGTATTTTCGAACATTGAGATGGGATTCCAGGGCCATGCTACGGATTATCAGGGCTTCGGTCTGGGCCCCGGCAGCATCACTCATGTACACCATCACCGGTATGAAGCTGGCCAGGGCAATGAAACTGGAGAGAAGTTCTTCAAACTGAGCAATCAGGGATGCGGCCAGTGTACCCCCAATAACTCCAATGATAAGCCAGGGAAGGCGTGAACGTATCATGTGGAGGGCTGAAGAATGTATGGTGGTGTATTCATCCCCCACACGGTGGAATATTCCACCAAAGTTGAACACATCACTCTGCACCTCATGGTTGAATATCTGGAGTATGGTATCGTATGGTACCACTCCCATAAAACCCTTTTCTTCGTTCACCACGGGAATGGATTTTAAACCATGGGAAAGGGCCAGGTAAACCACGTTTTCCTGATCATTGGTAACATCAGTGGTAACCATGTCACGGATCATAATATCCCTGGCTTTTAGACTTTTATCCCCACAAGCCATCAGATTTTTAATGGAAATAACACCGACCAGGGTGTTATCTTCTTCAGTGAGGTAAATGTAATCCAGAGTGGTAAACTGGTGAGCTGAATCCTCCAGTGCCTTTTCAATGTCAGCCAGCATGTTATCTTCATTAAAAACAGGAACATCATTCACCATATTATATCCAGCAGTTTTTATAGGGTATTCAGTGGTTGATTCCATAGCTGTTGACTCCGTTGTGATCACAATAGTGTGAGTAATCTATGTTATCCTCAGTTTAAACATTTAATTACGGGATAAGAAAAAAAACTAGAATACTTTTAATCTCCACTTCAAGTTATTCGTTAATCTGTTTTAAATCCGAATTCCTTTAAGAAATCTTGCAGTAAAGAATAAGTTTTCCCTGGTTGTTCCACCAGCAGATTATGACCAACACCTTCCATAGTTGCCATTTTTCCCTGTTTTAGGTTATTCTTAATGAAAATCCCATGGTGAGAAGGGGTAAATGTATCTTCAGAACCAGCAATAACCAGTGCGGGAACTTTTATTTCATTCAAGCTGTCTTTAAGGTCGATCTGTAGACAAGCCTGGAGGGTGTCGGTTAAACTGGCGAGAGATACCATTTGCCTGGTGGTGGCTTTAATCAAAGAAAAGGTTTCCTGGTTTTCCTCCAGAAACTCCGGGGTGTAGGTAAGAGGAAGGCAGGCATCAAAAAAGGCCTCATAACCCTGCTCTTTAAGGATTTTAAGGAGTTTGTTTAATATTATTTCCAGTGGCGGGTCTACCTGGGCAAAACTGGATATGAGAGTCAGGGAATACATCTTTTCCGGGTGCTGGAGAGCCAGTTCCAGTAAGACTGCTCCACCCAGGGAATGGCCCAGGAAATGGGCTTTTTCAATGTCCAGTGATTCCAGTAACTTTAACAGATCAGTGGCAAAGAGATCCAGAGAGTAGGGACCGGGAGTTTTGCAGGAGTATCCATGGCCCCGTAGATCCACCGCCAGTGCCCGGTAGTTTGTCTGGAGCAGGGGAACCAGACCTCCCCAGGCAGTATGGTCACTACCCATTCCGTGTACTAATACAACAGGATCACCGCTACCTGCATCCTGATAGTATAAATCACAATTTTCTAGTTTTAAGAAGTTCATAGGTTAACTCTATTATTTAAATTACCTGGTAGGATTTTAAAATCTTTCTTTATATTCTGGCTCCTGGAAAGAGATGATAAATCTGGTTCCATGGTCAACTACAACTTTAATTGTACCATCTAACTGTTTGGTTAATTCATTAACTAATTGTAAACCCAGTGAGCTGGTGTTTTTGAAGTCAATATCTTCAGGTAGGCCAATTCCATTATCACACACTTCCAGCTGGTACTCTTCATTCTCCACTGCCTGTAATCGTACACTGATTAGTTTAGTTTCATCCTCTTCCACACCTTTAAATGCGTATTTCATGCTGTTTGATACCAATTCGTTGATTATCAGGCCCAGTGGCATTATGGTTTCCATACTTAAAGAGAATTCACCCACATCTACCTTCATTTCATGCCCGGGTGAATCAAATCCATAGGAATAGGTCAGGTCATGGATCAGGCTATCCACATAGTCTTTAACATCAATACTGGATAAATCCTGGGATTGGTACATGCGTTCGTGGATCAAAGCCATGGAATGGATACGATTTTCACTTTCCTTATACTTAAGAAGGAGTTCCTGGTTGTCGGTTTCTTCTGCCTGAAGCATCAGCAGGGCTGATATTATCTGCAAATTATTTTTCACCCGGTGATGTATTTCCCTTAATAAAATCTCCTTCTCCTGGAGAGAACTTTTAATGTGATTCACTGCCTGGTTATGCTCAGTTACATCAATAAGGGATATCAAGGTCTCATCATCCCCGGAAATATATCCCAGTGTGGCGAAAAAGTCCCTTACACTTCCATTTTTATTCAATAACTGGAACTGTGAATTTTGGATAACCTTAGTTGGCTTGCTTTCCCGGAGTTGATGGGTGAGCTTTCGGAGTTTATTCCCATCTCCAGTAACCACATAATCCATTAGATTTTTCTCTATACCCTCAGGGTGAGGCTTTAATCCAAATATCCTTTGAAATTCAGAGTTGGCAAGAATTATATCCAGGTCGGCGTTGATCATTATCATGGCCGTGCCGGTGTTTTCAAAGATGGTCCGATATCCTTCCTCGCTCTTTTCAAGCTGGATATTGGATTTTTCCAGGGATTGTAACATTTCATTAACGGAAAGTGCCAGATGTGACAGTTCATCATCACCCAGAACTGGAATCCGGGAGGAGAGATCATTGGTATTTTTTATTTTCAGGACACTGGTGGTTATTTTTTCCAGTCTACGCAGGAGGTTTTTATCTATATTATAGTAAACCAGAATGGCCGCCATAATACCCACAATTACAATGGACAGAGTAAGGTAAAAGGTGGCTTTTTCATAGGTCTTGTAGATCATACGGGGAATTTCCACCTTTAAAATCATGGAAGGATGGCCAGAAATCCCGTACAGTAAACTGTAACCTACAGTGGTGCTGGTGTTAACGGCCTGTACATAGGTGGGTGAGTTAACCAGACTTTGTATGTCCATTGGTAAATTAGAACTGGTTAAAGGTATTAGGGTGATGTTTGCATTTTCTGACAGGTTTTCCAGTTCAAATTCATTTAAGTATCGCCCCATTATCAGAGTTCCCTGGGCTGGTCCCTGCCCGTCACTTTTTAGAACTGGTTTGGACACCACAATCAGGGGTGTTCCATTGATAAATATGAATCCAGAGCTATCTTTACTATTCTGGGTCAGGTTGTTGTAGGTAATTTCCTCACTCAGGTTAAGGGGTAAAGGTATATCACTCATTGTCTGCAGGTCCAGGGCCTTGGCAAAGAGGATATTTCCATTTTCATCGGTGAAGATAATTAGGTTAAGGTTAAGCCTGGAAAAAGTAGCATCTAACAGGCTGCGCTCTTTGAAACTGGGATTACTACCACTAACAAATTCATAAGCAGCATCATACTGTGACCAATCATTTGCAGTGTTATTTAAATTGGATAAATCATCATTCAATGCATTCAATGTATTGTTTAGGACCATGGTGGTGTACTGGTTTTCGGTTTCCGTGGAACTGGCCGTGAAAATAGCCTCGGAAATAACCAGAAAACTGGCTACCACTAAAAGAAAAATCAAGGCAATGATGATTAAAATTTTTCCACGCAATTTCATATAAAGCGTCCTTAAACAAATTAATCAAATATTTATTTTTTTAATTATAACTAGTTAATATCCCTATGGTAGTTAGGTCTTTTGCAATATTATTTCCAGAATCTGATCATCTACCGGTACCATTCCTTTGTTAGCCAGGTTGCAAAAATTTTCAATGGTTTTTTCAGCTGTTTCTCCCATAATACCCTCTTTAGTTGGTATTTTAACACCATTAATTGCCAGGAGTGCGGATTGGATGGCGGAATAGGTGCAGGTTGCTATTTTTAGTGCGCATCCTGATTTGGCACCATCACAGATCATTCCAGTGAGGTTGGCCAGCATGATCTGCAGGGCGGATCTAATTTCTGATTTTTTACCTCCTAATAAATAGGTTATACCGCAACTGGCACCGGTGGCAGAGATAATAGCGCCGCACATGGGGGATAATAGTCCAAAATGTGATTTTATATAGATGGTGATCAGATTACTCAAGGTAACTGCCTTTATTAACATTTCTGATGGTAGATCAAGTTTTTCGCCAACGATAACCACGGGGATGGTACTGGAAATGCCCTGATTTCCACTTCCGGAGTTACTCATGGCCGGTAAAGAGCAACCTGACATTCGGGCATCGGATCCGGCGGCAGTGAAGGCTATTGCCTGGGAAATGATGTCATTGGAAAAAAATCCGTTATCTCTATTTCCTTTAATATTGATACCTACCTGGAGTCCGTAGGATTTTTTTAATCCTTCTTTACATATTTTCTTGTTGATTTCAATACTTTTGTGGATAATATCCAGTTTACAGGGGTCAACAGCTTCAACGAAATTCAAGATACCTTCTATATCCATGTCTTCGTTCTTTTCCATATTATAAGAGGGGGATTTTCTTCTAATTATCTGTCCATTAACTTCCACTAACACCACATTGGTGTGGGAATCAGCCACCACAACTTTGACCCGTGAATCATTGGTTTCAAGGATCACCTCCAGATATAATTTGGATTTTGACTTGGCAATGTTTAAGGATATTATACCCTCGCTTATCATTTCTTTGGCGTTTTCAATTTGGGATTTGCTTATATGGTTTAAAATCTCCAGATTTTTATTGGTTTCAGGATTGATAATTCCTAAAGCAGCAGCCATAAGGGGTGATGAAAGATTTATCTCAAAGGGACTGGTTCCGGGGAGAGTAACTGCCATTGCATTTTTAATGAGATTTGGGCTGGCATTTATCTGCACCCGGGTGACAATTCCGTGGTTAGCATATTTCCGGGCCACTGCTGTAGCGTAACTAAAAGCAATGGGTTCGGTACATCCCAGGGAGTTCACTAATTCTTGGTTTAAAATCGCAGTGTATTTTGATTCATCCATACTAATCCTCCTACTACCTTATAGATACCTTTATATATTAAAACTTTTACATTTTAATGTAAGCATGAATAGGGTATTATCTGGAGGTGGTCAGATGTTAGTGGAGTTTTTGTATATTGCAACGGCCGGCTGTTTGGCCTATTCTATACTGGCAGGTTTTTTGATATTTCGCCAGTTAAAAGTTCTTAAACTCCATTTATCGGAATAATTCGATTAACGAGTTAATTAATTAGTTAATATGAATTTTTTAAGGTTATATGAGAAGTTAAAGGAGAGTTTAGTATGAAAAATATTAAAATGGCGGCATCGGTGTTGTTCATGGCATTCTTCTGCATGGTAATGGTTTCTGGTTCATTTGCAGCAGACAACACCATTATGCCTATTCAGGATAAGCAAATAAAAGTGGGAGTCAATGAATCATTTGTAATTTCCCTGGAGAGTAATCCCAGTACTGGTTACAGTTGGATGGAACCTCAATATAATCATGAATTCTTATCCCTCACCAGTAGTCAATATATCCCCCCAAAGATCATTATGTGTGGGGCTCCCGGTGTACAGAAATACACCTTCAAAGCACTCCAACCCGGAGAAACCTCCATAATGTTTCAATACAAAAGACCATGGGATAACTGTATTGGTAAACTAGTTTTTTACAGGGTTGAAATTAAGGAATAACTCCCTTTTTTATTTTTTTTTGAGTTATTATTAAAGAAAGAAATTATTTTTAATTGATGATATTATTTGAAAAAAAAGGATCCTATTTTTTTAATACAAGGTAGAATGATAAAAGTTATTTAGTTAATTAAAAGGATTTAGTTAATTAAAGAATAAAAATAAAAAAAATAAAAAAATCATTTATTATTAAATTCTAAGCATAGTTCATCTCCCTTAGAATAAACCATTACTTCGGAATTTGAATCAATGAGTTGAGGCATGATCCTGCTGAGTAGTTCAAAGAAAACATGGTAAGCTTCTTTATTATTTCTATCGGCAGATACATATATCTTTTTTTGTCCTAGATCGATGTTCAAGGGGCCTTCAATGGAATACATTTCTTTTAATGCATTTTTAATGGTACTGGCTTCCTGATCAATGAAGTGGGTAACCTCGGAATATACATCTTCAAAATCCATGAACTGTCCCTGTTCTGCCTGGTGTTTGTGGAGGGCCATTTCTATATTGGCCTTGATCTCACGGTCCTTGTAGGGTTTCATTATATATCCATAGGGATAAGTTTTAGCCGCCCTATTTATAGTTTCATCGTCAGCGTAGGCAGTTAAATATATAATTGGGATATTATAAAGACTTATTAAGAGTTTTGCTGTTTCTATACCGTCCATTTCTCCTTTAAGTACAATGTCCATCAGAACAAGTTCTGGTTGTTCCTGTTGGGCACTTTCCATTGCTTCTTCACCAGTGGACACTGTACCGGTTACGGTGAACCCTAATTTTTCTAATTTTTTCTTGAGGGACAGGGCCAGTATTCGTTCGTCTTCCACCACTAATATCTTAACAGACATTAACTCACCTTAAATAGCTCTTTTAGGTGTTACCAGTTCCAAACAAATCCTTTCGCCTTTAGGGTAAATGGTGGCGGTTCCACCGTAGGCCTGAATGAAGTTTTCAATAACTTTGCCCAGGACCACGAACACCCTTTCACTATCTCGAACAACGCAGAGATAGGTCTTTTTCAGCCCCACATCCAGGGTGAAGTCTTCCAGCTCGTTGATAATCCTGTTTCCAATAACCGATTCCCTGATGAATTTTTCCTTGTCACCCAGAAACTTATCAACTTCACCAAATATATCAGAATCAATATTCCCCTGTTTATTTTCTTCCATATTTTAACCCCTTGAAACTAGTCAAATATTTCCTTTTCATCAATGTCCATTTCTTCGATTTTCCTTTTACACCAGGTGTAAAGGGCTTCTTCAGCAGCTCTGGACATTTTTCCCTGTTTTTCACCGTAGGATATCCGGGCCAACCTTCGAAAGGCAATTTCTAATTCATCTGATATACATAAAGTTATACATCCCATGGTATCACACACTGACTTAACATAATCATGTCTATTAATTAAAAACCTAACATAATATGTCTATTAATTAAAAATTAACATGTTTGCTATATAACTCTTCTTATTTAGAAGATTTACTCAATTTTAGAAATTGGTTTAAAATCAGTTTATCCTCCTTATTGAATGTTCGCAACAGGTACAATGTTACGGTGTATACAGTTAAGCCTAAAATGGATATGACCAGTAAATTGCCAATAGTGACATACATTAAGAACAGGCACAGGATTAACGTGGAAAACAGGATTTTATGAATATCTTTACCCAGGGACTTGTCGGCTAAATCTAATTTATACACGGCAAATAGGTAAAGGGGCAATATCACTGCTTCAGTTATAAGTGTGGAAACCGAGGCCCCCACGTAACTGAATTTAAAAATCAGTACCCAGTTGGTTATTCGGTTTAAACCTATTCCCAGGGACATGATTTTTACCACGGTTAACTGTTTGTTAACCGAACCCAGAACATTAATGGTTACAGTATTTAAAAATAGAAAAACCAATGCCCAGATCATTATTTGGAGAACAATTATGGAGGGACTGTACTGTATTCCAAAACAGACCGGAATTATCTGGGGTGCTAAAATGGTAATAGCTGCGGATAAGGGTATAACCACCATCAAGGTATATCTAAAACACTTATTAAAAGCGAATTTAAGGGATTTATACGAATTTTTGAATAAAACTGACATCACCGGGAATAGGGCCACCATGCAAACGGAATAAATTGAAAGGAAAAAGAATATAATTTTAAAGGCAATATTGTAGTACCCCACTGCTGTTTCTCCCACCATCAGGGAGATCATTATGGTGGTTATAAAAAAATATATGGTTAAACATACTCCCCCCATACCAAAGGGTATGGATTCTTTAAGTGAAGCCTTCCAAAAGGCAAAATCACACTCTAATTTTGGTACTTTATGTTTAATGGAGTAAACTGTGAATATGTAGAGCATTATCAGAGTATTTCTGATAACATAACTAACGGCAAAAGCCATCACTCCCCAGGAGTAATGTATTGCCGTCAATACCAACAAGATAAAGAAAACATTATCCAATCCAAAAATAATGGCCTGATGTTCCATTTCTTCATAGGCCTGGAAAATTGAAAAAAATATGAAAGCAAAAGAACTGGATACATAGGCTAATGATAAAATAACTATCACAGTAACGGTTTGAACATCATATCCAATTAAAATGGCAATTAAAAAACTGGTAGCCACGGTTAGCACCGATAAAACTGCCTTCAAGGTAATGGTATTACTCACATATTTATCCGCCAGAGAGTTATCCCGGGCCACCTCCCGCACAGTCAGCACCCCCAGACCCAATTCACAGGCAATACACACAATACCGTTAAATGAAAAACCCAGAGTGATAACCCCATAATCATGGGGGCTGAGATAACTGGCCATAATCATCACGGCCCACATGTAAAGAAAGTAACTGAATATATTGGAAATTATCAAAAAACAGGCATTTTTGACAATTCTCTGGGCTGTATTCATATTTACCACCCCCTCATTGTACTCCGTGCATCATTTTCGTAATTCTTTTACTCAGGCCCAACAGGATGATGGCCGAGGTAATGGAAAGAACAATGAAGATCATGAAGAAGGAGGTGAATCCATCAATGGGTATCCCCAACAGTAACGGTACGGGTTTGGCAGGATCTGGATATAGGGTGCTTAAAAGCCCGGCAATAAGGTTGGAGGCAGCAGTGGATAGGAACCACACTCCCATTAAAAGACAGGCAAAACGGGCTGGAGAAAGCTTGGATACCATGGACAAGCCAATGGGTGATATGCAGAGTTCACCCAGGGTCATCATGAAGTACACTCCTACTAGATATAGGGGGCTGACCACGGTACTCCCACCATCCACCATTTGAGCTGCGGGTAATAGGATTATAAATCCAAATGCGAGCAAAATCAGCCCAATGGACATTTTTAAAGGTATTGAAGGCTCTAATCCTTTATGCCGGAGTTTAGGCCATAAAGCGGCAATTAACGGCGCAGTTAATAGGATCAGAAGTGGATTGATGGATTGGAACCATGGTGTGGGGATGGTGAAGTTGTTTAAAGCGGAGATCACCCGGTCCACATTTTGATCGGCAAAAAAGGTCAAAGATACTCCGGCCTGTTCAAAGGATGCCCAGAAAAATATAACGAAAAAGGCCAGTATGAAGATCACCGAAATTTGATGTTTTTCTATGGTGGTTAAGGGACCGGTGACGGATTTTTTATCTTCACAGTAGAGTTCTGGCTTTGAACCCACACTTTTACCAGTGGGTGTAACCAGATAACGGTTTTTACCCAGGATGAAGATTATTAAACCAATTAACATACCCGTACCTGCTGCCAGGAAACCGTACATGAAGTCTCCGGGGTTACCAGTATCCCCCAGTGCCCCAATTATCAGGGGAGAAATCAGTGCACCAAGGTTAATACCCATATAAAACAGGGTAAATGCCGAGTCACGTCTTTCATCATTCTTAGAGTATAAAAATCCCACCATGGATGATATATTGGGTTTGAAGAACCCGTTTCCCAACACCAGTAATGATAATCCCAGAATAAAAAATAGGGATTGGGTGTTCAATGTGAAAAAGGAATGGGGAACGTTAATGGAAGTGGGCATGTAAAGATAGCTGGAAAAGGCCAGGGAGAACTGTCCCAATGCCATTAGAATACCCCCGGTAACAATGGATCTTCTATTACCCCAGAACCGGTCAGCCACATATCCTCCCAGAAGTGGAGTTAAATAAACCAGTCCAGTGTAATAACCGTAAATAGTGGAGGTGAAAGCTTTACTGTAGAACAGGGACTCAATCATATACAGGGACAGAATTGCCCGCATACCATAATAACTGAAACGCTCCCACATTTCCGTGAAAAAAAGTACATATAAACCTTTAGGGTGTTCTAATATCTTTTAGACCCCCTGATATTTTTCAGCAAAGCTTTTACCTGGCTTTTAATTTTCAGATTGATAGAAAAAGTATTTTCTATGTTTTCATACAGCTGATTCTGTAGTTTACTATTTTTCATGCCGTAGGCTACGTAAACTGCCAGTCCAATGATCAAACTAATGGAAAACCTCTCCAGTGTTGTGTGGGATAGTTGGGTGATTAAAAAGCCACAGAAAACTATAGAAAGCACGGGTATGACTGGCACTAAGGGACATTTGAATTTTCTAGGTAGATCTGGTTCCCGTATCCTTAGTATGATTATGGAGATAGCTAAAAAGATGAATGCCGAGAGGGTTCCAATGTTTACCAGTTCAATAATGGTGTTCAGGGGTAAAAAGCCGGCAATTAAAGAGGCAATAATTCCCACAATTAAAATGGAAACAACCGGTGATTTATGTTCGGGATGCAATTTGGAGAAAGAAGAAGGCAGGAGCCCATCACGGGACATGGAAAAGAAGATCCGGGTTTGACCAAATAGACTGGTTAACAGTACCGAGGTAAGACCAAAAATGGCCCCAAAAGACACTATGGAAGCTGCCCAATAAACATGGGCGCTGTTAAGGGCAAAGGTAACTGGGGATGAAGTATTTAAGGAAGTGTAGGGTACCATTCCATTTAAAACAGCGGCCACTGCAATGTACAGAATGGAGCTAATTACCAGCGAGCCAATAATGCCAATGGGCATGGTTCTCTGGGGATTTTTAGTCTCTTCCGCTGCAGTGGAAACTGCATCAAAACCAATATAGGCAAAGAATACAATGGCTGCCCCCTGGAGTATTCCGGACCATCCATAGGGGGCAAAAGGATGATAATTAACCGGGTTAATATGGTTCAATCCCACCAGAATAAACAGGATGATTATGGCCACGTTAACGGTTACAATGATGGCATTGAACCTGGTGCTCTCTTTCACTCCCCGGATAAGGATCCCGGTTAATAAAAGAATTATTAAAACTGCCGGAAGATTGATGAGTCCCATTCCGGGGGGCAAGGTTAAGATCTGGGGGAAGTGGATTCCAGCTGAATTGGCCAGTTCCATGATATAGGCTGACCAGCCCACGGCCACTGCTGAAGCCGAGATGAGGTACTCGTACATGAGTACCCATCCAATCATCCAGGCCCATATTTCGCCCATGGCCACATAGGTGTAGGTGTAGACACTTCCGGATATGGGTATCATGGATGCAAATTCAGCATAGCACAGGGCGGTGAAAATGCAGGCCACCGCCGACACCACAAAGGATAAAACCAACCCCGGTCCGGAGTACTGGGCTGATACTACTCCGGTTACAATGAATATACCTGCACCCAAAATGCAGCCCAGGCCAAGAATTATCAAATTTAAAGGACCAATAGTTCTTTTCAAAGAATTCTGGTCCTCCTCTTTTGATAATAGATCACTGATTGGTTTTTTACGGAAAATGTGTTTCTTCACTCTCTCACCAATCAGTTACTTGCCGCTGTCCTTTTCATCTACCATGGTTTGGATAAGAGGGATATCCGTGTTCAGGGATGCATCACTGGAATTATCCTCATCTTTTCCTGAATTCTTATACATTCTATATGCAAAATAGAAAATAAGTCCTAAAACTGTCCAGACTGCGAATACTTCCACAGTCAACTTGGTTAATTGACTTATCAAAGCCAGACAGGCTATGATGGACATTACAGGCACCACTGGTACCAGGGGGCATTTAAATTTACGGGGAATGTCTGGTCTGGTCTTTCGAAGTATTATGACACTTAGAGCCAGGAAAATGAAAGCAGTTAAGGCGGCCATGTTAACCAGTTCAAAGATATCCCCTAATGGTAACAACCCGGCTATGAATGCAGTCACTATCCCCACCAGACCAATACTCACCGCCGGTGAGTTGAAGTTGGGATGTACTTTAGCCAGTTTTTTAGGGAGTAAGTTATCCCGGGACATGGCAAACATTAATCGGGGTACCACAAACAGGTTCACCAGGATAACGGTGGTTAGACCAGCAATGGCTCCCACGGTAATTATGGTGGTAGCCCAGTTAACTCCCACGTATTCCAGGGCCATCATCACTGGTGCTTCACTACCAGTAAACATGGCAAAGGGCACCATTCCATCCATCACCGCAGTTACGGCAATGTAAATAATGGAACAGATAGCCAGGGAACCTATTATTCCAATGGGTATGGATCTCTGGGGGTTTTTGGTTTCTTCAGCAGCCGATGCTATGGCATCAAAACCCATGTAGGCAAAGAACACCATAGCCGCTCCCTGAAATATTCCAGAAATCCCGTTAGGGGCAAAGGGAACGTAATTGAGGGGGTTAATGAAGTTAATTCCCACCACCACAAACAGCAGTATAACCGCCAGTTTAACAAAAACCATGGTGGCATTTACCCGGGTACTTTCCTGAGCCCCCAGAACCAGTATGCCACTGATAATCGCAATAATCAAAAAAGAAGGTAAATTTATAAGACCTCCTGCCAAGGGGGAGGTGGTAAGGTAAGCCGGAAGGTGGAGTCCCATGGAACCTAACAAACCCATGGTATAGGATGACCAGCCAATGGCCACTGAGGCCCCGGCAATAACATACTGCAGGATTCCAGTCCAGCCCACTATCCAGGCCCACATCTCCCCCAGTGTTACCTGGGCGTAGGTGTATATACCTCCGGTGACCGTGATCATGGAGGCCATTTCTGAATAGCACAAAGCAGTGAGTGTGCAGGCCACTGCTGCAATTACAAAGGAAACTATCAGGGCTGGGCCAGAAATAGCCGAAGCAATTCCCGTTACAATGAAAATTCCCGCACCAATAATGGCTCCAATACCCATAATTATCAAACTTATCGGACCCAAAGTGCGTTCAAATTTTTCATTTGACGGATTACAATTCAAACATTCCTCTATATCCTTTTTGGTGAACATTATTTTCCCCCTACCTTTCAAAATACAGGAGATGGTTAATTCACCGGACTGGAAGTGGAAAGTTTCACATGTTCCACTCCGTTAAGGCGCTGAATTTTGTTCATCATATTCCGTATGTCTTCCATGTCACTTTCCACGACTATCACGTCTAAACAGTGACTTCTACCTGTATCCAGTTGTAGGGCGGTTTTGATATGCTGGTTAAACTGTTGCTGAATATCTTTGAGGTCTTCCAGAACTCCGTTGTAATGGAAATCATAATAAACAGTTAATACTCCTAACTGATCACCCTTAATTTCGTTCAACTCATGAGTACGTATTATGTAATCTTTCAGGGCGTCTCGGATACCCTTGGAACGGGATCGGTATTCTCGATCCAGGACAACATCATCAAAATCTTTTAACAATTTTTTCGGTAGCGATATGCTTATTCTCATCATTTTAAAACTCTCCTTTTGAATATCTCTTTAATTGGGTGTTTACTGAGGTTATGAAGGCCTATTAAAAAACATAACAACAATTGTCTCAGTTTTTAACCTTTTTGATTATCATAAATTATTACTTTTTCCATTTTAAATTAAAATGTAAAAGTTTATATATATAAACTTATCTATGTTAATTTTAAATAATAAATTTATGTCCAGAGCGTACAGGTCAAAAAAATGTTATAAAAATCTTAGATTTTATAAAATCATTAATATAATGATTTTTTAATCATTTAAAAAGTTATCAGTGGTTAATATGAATATAAAAACGTTTTTACTGGGAGTAATAATTATTGTCTTAGTGGTTACCACTATTGGAACAGTAGGCAAGGATCAGGTGGAACAAAAGGATAGTGAGCAGATTACAGCGCACGGTATGGATGAATCAGAGCTAAAAAGAGAATTCAACCGTATTGCATCCTTACCATACAGTCAATGCAAGTGCCGTGAAAAGAGTGACCTGCTCTGTGACTTCATACATCAGCACGACCCTTACAGCAAAGTTCGTACCATAAGCATCACCCATAAAAGTGGGAAATACTCCCATGTTTTTGTGGAATACGAGGGAGTTATATTTGATCCCACTTGTGAACCGGCTTTGTACCGCCAATCATGGGATAAATATAATAAAAATCTGGATATATGGGGTTTTGACCGTAAACAGATAATATCTCAGGGTTACGAAGGAGTTTACCTCTGATAATTCAGATTTCATTTAAAGGTAAAAAGTAAAAGTTTAAATATATAAAGTTTGCTAAGTATGGTTAAGGATGAAGAATACCATGAGGAGAATACAGTATGGGAGATATTCTGGGAATAGGAAAAATTGTAGATGCAAACAGTGGAAGTATACCTGCAGACTGTGAGAAAAATGGTAGTTCAGTAATAGTTAAATTAGGTGGGGCCTGTAATAAGACAGATTGTCCACTTTATGGCACATGGTCTTGTCCTTTCAGCTGGTAGAACCACTAATTTAATTAAAACATTTACGGGTATTTAAAAAATTTTGTTACCTGCAGTAGTGGTTTTCGTGGAAACAAAATACCCTAAAAGGGAGGAAAAAGGAATCATTGATGGTGTTACCTTTTTCCTCTTCCTATTAATTCAATATTTTTTTGGTTTTATGCCTAAGTAAATAATTATGACCAAGACTAGTTTCCTATCATTTTCCCGGAAATTTATTAAACCTCACTGGGGAACCTTATCACTTATCCTTTTTTTAACCATTTCCTCACTTCTTTTCACATTTATAAGTCCCTTACTTCTAAAAACCCTGGTTGACGATGTTTTCGTAGCTAAAAACCTCAATATATTTGCTTACATCATCGCGGGAATCATAGTTATGTACCTGATATCAGCAGTTTCCAGTTATTTTAACAGTTTCATCACCGGAAAACTACAGTTAACCCTGCTAAAGGAGGTGTCAGAGTGTGCATACAGTGCAGTGCAATCTGCTCCTCTGAAATCCACACAGAATATCAAGGTGGGAGATTTGATAACCCGGATCATGGGAAACACCCAGATCGCCATTAACATCCCGGTTCGTATTATTCCCCAGCTTTTTACCTGTATGGCCAGCATATTCGTACCCTTTCTTATAATGTTATCTTTAAACTTCCAGCTGGCCCTCATCATCATGAGTCCGGTGATATTATTTATCGTGCTATCTGCCCTCTTCGGTGCCAAAATGGAAGAAATTCAGAAAAAATTTTTAGAAGATAATGCACAAGTATATTCCTTTTTAAAGGAAAATTTAGCCATCATACCGCTGATTAAAGTTTTTAACCTGGAAAAATGGTCTCAAAAAAGGTTCAGCTACCAGATGGATGAATACTATAACACATCCATAACCTACACCAGAACGTCTTCTTTAAACTCCTCTTTAAGTTCGCTGATCATGGCAGTTCCCGTTGTTCTTTTAATAGGCTTCGGGGGATACATGGTGATATATGGTTCCCTCAGCCTGGGAACCTTCACTGCCTTCTTATCCTACACTTCCATATTCTTTACACCCATCTCCCAGTTGTCCGGAATATGGACTTCCTATAAAAGTGCCTTACCGGCCTTTGATAGAATAGAAGAAATCCTGGATCTGGAAGAGAAAGAGAGCAGAACCCAGTCCCTGGCAATAGATGAAGGCACCATCGAACTGGATGATGTGTGGTTTTCCTACCATCATAGAAAGGTTTTAAAAGGATTCCAGGCCACTTTCACCCAGGGTTTGAACTATATTGTGGGGGACAATGGAAAAGGAAAAAGCACCATCTTAAAATTGATCTGCAACCTTTATAACGTGGATAAAGGTTGTATCAAAATAGATGGCCAGGATATCAGTCAGGTGGAAAGGGAAAGTTTAAGATCCTCAATTTCCATGATTTTTTCAGAAACCTACCTTTTTGATGGTTCCATATATGATAACATCCTCATCGGTAACCTGGATGCCTCCCAGGAAGATGTGGTCCGTGTGGCCAAAATGGTGAAGTTACATGAGTTCGTGCTAAGCACTCCCCAAAAATATGATACCCCTGTAGGTGAAGGGGGCCTGATGTTGTCCAGTGGGGAGAAACAGAAAATAGCCCTGGCCCGTGCAGTTCTAAAAAATTCACCAATCATCCTCCTGGATGAAGTAACTAAATCCATAGATGCGGACTCAAGAAAGGCAATTAACCAGGTTATATCCATTCTAAAAAATGAGAAAACCGTGATAATTGTCACCCACCACGAAGGGGATAGGGTGGCAGAAGGTAATGTCATCCCTATAAAATAGTTTCTGGTAAATCAATATATTATCATCAATTTTTTAGGATGATTCTAGTGGTAATTCTTCAATCCTATTTATTATCACTTGGTTGGTTTAGAAAAAATTATTAATACATGTATACTGATATTAACAACTGTATTATCATTCTTTTCATTTAACAGGAGAAACATTACGTGGAAACTAAAAGAATATCCAATGCCAATCTAGTGAACCTCACTGTTATTTTTGCAATGTTTTTATGGTCATTCAGTGCAGGGGTGGTTAATATATCCCTCCCCACCATAGCTCAATTTCTGGATATCAGCATGGCACTGGCTTCATGGGTGATTATTGGACATATGCTTGTTTTAGTAAGCACATTACTGTTTTTCGCCCGATTATCAGATTACATTGGTCATAAAAAAATCTTCATGTGGGGTTTACTCATATTCATAGTTTCCTCCTATCTCTGTGGATTGTCCCAGGATCTTTACACCCTGATCTTTTACCGCCTAATAATGGGTTTAGGTTCAGCCATGCTTCTTTCTGTTTCTCCAGCAATCATCTCCACGGTTTCTTCAACCAATGTTCGGGGCCGTGCCTTTGGATATATTTCCCTGGCCACTACCCTGGGCCTTTCCGTAGGTTATCTGGTGGGAGGATTCATCACCGAAAACCTGGGCTGGAATTATGTGTTCTTTTTAAGTGTTCCTCTGGGCGTAGTAGTGCTTTTAATGGCCCAAGCCCATTTTAAACATCTCCCCTTTAAAAAAGAACATAATCATTCCTTCGATGTAACGGGTGCTCTTTTATCATTTTTCTTCTTTTTAGTATTGATCCTAACTCTAGAAACCATGGGGGATACGGGAATACCCTTTTTATATACTCTGATAGGTGTTGTAGCCAGTGTGGTCATGGGTCTGGGTTTTGCGGTGTGGGAACTTCGTCATCCCCATCCCCTGGTGAATCTTAAACTATTTTTAAATCCCTATCTTTCCATGGCTGTCGGAGCAGCCTTTTTAACCACGTTGATCTTGACGGGAACCATATTCTTGATTCCCTTCTATCTGGAACTGGTAAAATCATATACCACTGAATTTTCCGGGTTACTGGTTTTTGCATCTACTTTACTGGTAGTGGTAGTGGGTCCTTTATCTGGTTGGCTCTCTGATAGATTGGGAGCCAAAAAAATCAACACATTGGGGGCGATTTTCCTCTTAATAGCACTGGGACTTTTTACTTTAATGGACAGTACAGTGGGTCTGCTTTTCATTTTCATGGCCCTGGCTATCAGATCATTATCTGACGGAATTTTAAACCCGGCTAACAGTAAAATGGTAATTAGTCACAGCCCCCCTGGAATGTTAAACACTGTATCTGGCCTTCTTAATGCGGCCCGCTATTTTGGACTGGTTATAGGAGTTGTGGTATTCCAATCAATATTTAATAACACCATCAGCAGATACGCCCTCACCTTGGATGTTTCCGCATCCGGGTCTCTGGAGATGACCCTTCCCGTCGGTACACTGGCCCAGGGATTTCAAGCTGCGTTTGCTGTAGGGCTTATTCTATCGGTAATTGTGATCATTTTCACCCTTCTGGGATGTGAATATAAAAAACCGGCACAATAGTGTATCTAAAAAAATACAGGGTTTCAGTCAATTATGAGTCCAAACCATTGATTTAAAACCTTAAGAATTTACTCCTAGATTAACTCTTAGAATTTACTCCATGATTAATTCTTATAATTTACTAAAACCAACTATGGTCTCACGGCATGCTTAAAAACTCAAAATCATACAGACTATCATTACTGGGGAACTGATTAAGGTAACCCAGTCTCATCTGGATTTCCATGAATTGATAAACATCCTGGGTGAAATTCTGGTTTGGACAGCAGGTGTAGTTTAAATGATTCAGAGATTCTGCTTCCAGCACTTCACTGGAACCCAATTTTCGGGCTATGATCTGGCTGGCCTCTTCTTTATTATTTATAATAAATGTCGTGGCCTTAACATGGACCTTAAGGAAACGTGAAAGCTCGGAGGGACTTTTTTCAATGAATTTATCACTGGCCACCACCACGCAGCAGGGATGATTATTCCACCAGTCATTGGAGTACATTAGGACTCTACCATAACCATTGACGTTGGCGGCAGTTACATAGGGTTCCCAGGCTACATAGGTATTAATTTTACCATTCCTTAAAGATACCGGCATAAGGGGAGATTCTAATTCTATTGTAGTGATCTGGGATGGGCTGATATTGTTATCGGCCAGGAGATCATGAAGGATCACATCCTGTACTGAACCTTTACTGGGAATGGCCACTGTTTTCCCTATAAGAGCTTCTGAAAGGTTAGATGAACTGTTAAGCTCTCCAACAACTCCACTACCGCCAGTATTAACCGGGGCCACAATTTTCACCGGGGCCCCTTCACTGATGGCTGCAGTGGCTGGTGCTATACCGCAGTAACCAATATCAATCTGACCTTTTTCCAGAGCAGCTATTACCTCTTTACCGGAACGGAAAGGAACTAAGTTAACATTTAAACCAGCTTTACTGTACATATTCATTTCATCGGCCACGAAAACCGCAGCATGATGATTGCTGGGAAGGTAACCTACATTTATGGTTGTCTCCTTCACCTGAATATAATCGTAGGTGCTGTAAACTAAAAAAATAGCTATGAATATAATTACCAAGAGTTTAAGAATGTTATACTTGTCCATGGTACAACCCGATAGTATTAATTGATGATATGGAGAGGAGTTGTATTAAAGGTTTTAGATTATATGAACTGCCCCGATATAGGTAGATAATAAAAAAAATGATATAACCTTTCTATTATTTATAAATATTTACTTTAAGTTTCTAACAGTTCATTCATCTTCCAAAAGTTCCTTTAAACTATCTCTGGCCTCCTCATTTAAGGGATTAATCTCCAGGGCCTTATTATAAGCCTGAATAGCTTTTTCTCCCTCACCAAGGGCCTGCCGGGCCATGCCCAAGACACACCAAGCATCGTCCCAGTCACCCCTTAACCTGGTGAGTTTTTCCGCTAGATCCCGGCATTGCTTATGGTTACCAGTTTTATAGAGGGAAATTGCCAGGTAATAGATGGTTTCCGGGTTATTCGGGTCTATCTGCAGGGCTCTTTTAAGGGATTTCAATGCTTTCAGTTGGTGGTCCTGCTGCTGCTCTATCATGCCCTGGTACTTCCAGGCCGAAAGTAGGCTCTCATCCATCTGCAGGGCCTTCTGGAAACAGGAAAGTGCTTCCGGGTAGTTACCATTGAGGTAGAAGGATTCACCCTTTTGGGCGAGATTCTGGGGATTTTCAAATTCATGGTAACCCTCCGCACCCACCATAGATGTTTTTAAAGGAGGACTGGAGATCTCGGGATGATCCATTGCCAGATGGGTGGGGAAATCCATGGTTTCACCTTCCATCATCTTCATTATAGATTCTAAAAGGAATATAGTTCCACTTTTATGGAGGGGCTTGTTATCGTTACCACATTTGGGGGAATAGATGCAGGTGGGGCATCCTTTACGGCACTGGCAGCTTTTAACCATGTCCCGGGTGACCTCCACCAGTTTTTCCATGACTTCCACTGCCTTTTCTGCCAGTCCAATTCCACCCTCGTAGGCATCGTAAATGAAGATGGTTGCTTTCCCGGTTTGGGGGTGGTAATTGGTGGATAATCCACCTATATCAAACCGGTCACATAAAACCAGCAGGGGGAACATGGAGATAAGGGCGTGTTCTGCACCGTGGAGGCTACCAGCGTAGGCATCCTTCTTGGTGAAGATGTTTTCCAGTGCATCAGCTACCATTCCCGGTACAGTGAACCACAGGCCCCGGGTATGGTACTTTAAAGGAGGTAAGTCCAGTTCGTGGGTGGCCAGGGTTTTACCGTAGATCATTTCCTTGTACTTGTAGAAGTCCTGGGTAACCTTCACCTCTCCAAAGGAGACCGAAAAGTTACCAATTTTCCGGTTGTTCAGCTCTTTTTCAATGGTCACTTCCACATTCCGAAGGGCCTGAGTATGGTAATCCACATCCATCTTCTTGACATTGATGGTTCGTTTTTTGAGGTTGAACTGGTCCACGATGTAGGTTTCCCCCTGATTTATGAGAACTGCCCCTTCGTGGGCCTCACTGTAGGCATGTTGCCGGTCCATGGTCTCCATCAAACGTTTATTATGGAAGACACGGAAGTGGTCACTGGATATCTGGTCCAGGCTGATTTCCATGGCCGGGTCCTTCCGCCCCACATAGGTTAATCCCTGGCCAGTTTCCTGTACCAGGCCCATCTGGCGTATCTCTTCTAAAGTATCGTAGTCCGCCTCAAAGTACCTTTCAAAGTCATCCACAGTTAATGGTAACTCTTTTATGGCACACAAGAGGTGTCCGTTGACTATCCTCCGGTTCTGGAGGTCGATAACTGCGTTTTCATGTGATTTGTGGAAGAGGAATTCAGGGTGCTTCATGAGGTACTGGTCCAGGGCGTTTTCAAAGGCCACCATCACCACCAGGGACTCATTTTCCGCCCGGCCTGCCCTACCGGCCTGTTGCCAGGTGCTGATCATGGTTCCGGGGTAGCCACTGATGATCACCCCGTCCAGACTACCCAGATCCACCCCCAGCTCCAGGGCATTGGTGCAGGTCACCCCCACTAGGTTACCTGTTTTGAGTCCCTTCTCTATTTTCCTCCTCTCTTCGGCCAGATATCCCGACCGGTAGGCAGTTATGCGGTTAACCATATCCGGCCGGGTTTCATTCAACTCTTTCTTGGTCCACATGGCGATGATCTCCGCCATCTTCCGGCTAACCGTGAAGCACAGGGTCTGTAGATCGTTTAGGACCATGAGCTGGAACAGGTTCTTGGTCTCCTGGTGGGTGGAAAGATCACCCCACTTGGCAAAGGGGTTGTATAAGATGAAATGCTTCTTCCCACTGGGAGAAGTATCATGGTTAACCTCCTGGAAGGTTTTACCCACCAGGTTACGGCTGAACTCCTGGGGATTAGCCAGAGTAGCGGAGGAGAGAATGAACTGGGGGTAACTACCGTAATGGTTGCATATTCGTCTTAACCTTCGGATTAAAAAGGCCACGTTGGAGCCGAAAACCCCCCGGTAGTGGTGGGCCTCGTCAATCACCACGTACTTGAGGTTGCGGTAGAAACGGCTCCACTGGTGGTGCCAGCCCAGGATAAGATGTAACATGTAGGGATTGGTTAGAATGAGGCGTGAGTTTTCCTTGATCCAGGGGCGGATGTTCTTGGGGGTGTCCCCGTCGTAGATATTAGGCTTGAAGTCCAGTCCACAGGAGGATTCCAGGTGTTTCAGGACGCTCAGCTGGTCATTGGCCAGTGCCTTGGCCGGGTAAATGTAAAGGGCCGTAGCCTCCTCATCCTGACTCAACGTTTCCATGATGGGCAGGTTAAAGGCCAGGGTTTTACCGGAAGCCGTAGGGGTGGTTATGAGTACGTTCTCCCCTTCCCGGATGAGCTGGGTGGCATCAACCTGGTGCTGGTAGAGTTGAATACGGCTGTCCTGGAGGTACTTCTGGATGGATAATGGTAGGCCCTTCACCTCACCGTACTCTGCCTGGCGGGCATTGAGGGTTTCGATATGTTCCACCTTCCGCCTGAAGGTGCGGTTACCTTCCAGTGCATCGAGGACTTGTTGTAACATGATAATCTTCTTATCACATATATGCCCGTTATGGTATAAATAAATCGGTTAAGGTGCTTTTAGATAACCGGAGGCGGAGGTTAATTAATATTTAAATAGGGGTATTAACCTGGTAAAGGGATTTTAAAAAAAAAGACACTCGTAATAGAAGATTTAAAGAAATGGTTTCAAGAGTTAATTATTAAAATTAGAGTGCAGGGGAAGGGATTCGAACCCTTGAAGGCCTACACCAATAGGCCCTGAACCTATCCCCGTTGACCGCTTGGGTACCCCTGCAGTATAACCACATTGGTGGAGGTCATATATAACCTTTCGGTCTGAATCCACTCACTTAACACATTACCTCCGGTGTTTATTAAGAATTTTCCACTCTGGCTGGATGGTGATTCTAGTTATGATTGGGAAAGGTTGTTTCAATCTAAATTTTCCCTGATAAATGTCAAAACAGTGCGTATGGCTTTTTCAGGATTTGGATCCAATTTACTTTCAACAACATGTGCATCAGATCCAGAGTGGAAGTGATCAGGAAATGTAGAAAATGTGTTGGTGGTCCGGTGCATTGTCCCAGCGATTTATCAATCCTCTTTGGGCTCTTTGTTCCCAGTGGTATGAATAATCCCCATCTTCAGTATGCCAGATATCTAAAAAAGTTCCCATCACAGATATCTAATCTTAACTTGTTGGGTTTGCTGGTTTTACCACCTAACAGCGAGTGGAGACCACAATATCTTTAAATTCGTTTTCGGATATTTTCTTAAGAATAAGATATAATTGCAGCAAAAAAAATCACCGGATTAATTTCAATTTTTCTTCGAGATCTTTCCGGTATTTTTCCTTATTTTTCCAGGTAATATAGTCTTCCCAGGCAGGATGGCTGTTGATGGATTTAGATTCAATGAGTTTATATAAATCTTCTTTGCTAGCAACATCGTACTTGTCACGAAGATCAGCGATTTCCAGCTCAGAAAGTCTGATTTCCTTCTCCAGAAATGCTAGCATACCCCTGGCTATAAGTTCATCTGGAGGTATGTTAACAATTTTACTCACTTCAAGGACAGTATTCATAAAATATTAACCTCAATCCATGGGATAAGTATTTGTGATATAAATTATGTCCTATCAAACATATAAGAATTAACAGTTAGGGTCTGATTATCAAATTTTTCAGAATTTAAAAAAGCCTGGCCTGATAATCGTTGGCCACCTTCTCCAGGGTACCGTTCCCACGAATGTGGGTTATACTGTACCCCTTTTTAAGTAAAGACTGGCTGATGAGGTGGTGGCGGTGGCAGTGATAGGGGTTCTCCTCGCTGCACATCAACACCAATGTGTTATTGGGGATTAGGTCCACCAGTTCCTGGAGTCCCTTCTGGTACTTTTCATCCTTCTCCAGGAGGTGGTACTGGAGCTGGTCCTCATGGTAGAACTTCTTATCCCGTGGTTTTCCACCGATCTTGTTTCCCAGATAAACATAGTCTATTTCTGATTCTTCCAGAGTCTTCATTAATGGTTTTTTATTGAAATGGGGGGAGTACTTGCTGTAGGGGCTGGTGCGGACATCCACCACCATGTTGACGTTATTTTTATGGATTAATTCCAGAAATGCTCTGAAAAGATGATTGCTGTGTCCTATGGTGAATACTTGCTGGTTCATGCTAAAACTCTGATAATATTGGTACTACACTTAATTAGTGGATAGTTTAGAATCGATATTTAGGAATATTGATTACCTAGTGAATTATTCTATTACCATTAAAATTTAAGGTTATTTTTCCCGGTATTCCAGCTTGAAATCTTTCCAGGGGTTTTTACCACTCTTGGATGGTTGTTTGCCATTGAAGGTTATACGGACTTCCAGTCCCATATCCACCTTTTCCATTAACCCGTCCAGGACTGTGGAGCCCCAAACCTTAACCTCTCCTTCACTGGTCCTTATGGTGTAGAGGTTGCTCTTGAACTGGCCTACATTTTCTTCCAGATCAATGTAGGTTCCCTGCAATGTTTCTCCGATGACCTCCGGTTCCCAAAATTTGGTTTTTTCCTTTTCCTCTTCATCTCTTTTAACTTCTTTCCATTGGCTCATTTTTATTCCCTCTCAAGATTGTATTGATAGACACTGTAATAAAAATATTTGTAATAATTCTATTATAAAAGTTATGTTACATTATGTGCTGTTATGTGGGGGATAATGAAAAATACGAACGGTTCTAAATTCTCCAAACAGTTTATATAATACAAACAGTTCGTAAATTCCCCGAACAGTACGTAAAATCAGTAATTTTTTCAACAATCCCCACCATAAATATGGTGGAGAGGGGTTAACCACTATCACTGCAAAATGCTTTGCCGGCCTATAATATATCTGTACAACAACCCCTTCTCACCCTAATCACATTTAATTTTTCCTTTCTTTAGAATATTGTTTTTTATCTCTTCATCCTTTCAGAGTATTGTTTTCATCCCTTTGACGCTTTAGCACTACTTTTTTAAATTTTATAAATCAAATATTTACAGGGAGATAATAAGGAGGGTTGAACCTATGGGCGAGGGAAACACTGTTCTAGAACTGGATGAAGAAGAATTAGAAGAAGTTATGATCCGGATTATGAAGACCTTACGGGAAGCTGAGTTTCCCTACATGGAGTTTTCCGGTGAATGTGGCTACATTATCCTGGACCGGCACCCCCTGGATCTGTGGAGTGTGGAGAAACTGGAGAAGGAAGACCCTTCCGAGGCACAGCACTATTCCTTTAAAATCAATGCCACCTTCATACCCAAAGAAGAAGAGTAGTCTAGTACCTTTAATTTAACAGTGTTTTAATTTATTTCTTATTGAAACAGCCATTCTTTCCCGTTTATGAACGGTAAATCTTCCGGTTAGATATTGGTTAAACCTGGTACTATGGCATTTATAATTAGTATATAGTAAATTTAGAGTCATTTTAACCTATATCGGTATGGATCTCTTTGGTGGGGTTGCAGGTCATGGTAACATCTTAAATCTTCACGGGTTAATGGTGTGGCCTTTTCCCAGTACCGGTCCATTTCCGTGATTAATCCCGGTAATATATCTATTTTTCCAGTTATTGTGGTTTCCAGTGATTTGTGGAGGCTGTACCAGTACCAGTTGGCACTTCCCAGGTAAAATATAGCCTGGTCCAGGAGGATAACCTTGGAGTGGAGGTAGGGAAGGGTCCGGGCCTGGAAGTTTTCCAGATTTTCACGGGCCAGGTTCAAGGCGGAGAGTGTTTTGGTGTCAATAAGTTCATCTCCATCTATACGCACCAGGAAACGAACCCCTATTTTGGTGGTTTGCATTGAATCCAGGACTTTAGCTACAAAATATGCATCAAGCCAGGGACCAACTATCATTATACTTCGAGTTACCTGTGAGATATCGTGCTGGAGCCAGGGCAGTAGCTGGTCCTGGCCCAGGAGTTTTAAATCCACATTATCCTCTGTCATCTTAAATCCCCGGATCTATATATTTATTGAATATCATTATTAAGTATTATATTAAATCTATTACTGTATTTAGGTAATCATTTTTTCCAGAGAATGAAGAGAACGATAAAAAAATAGGATTATAAATAAAAAGGAGTATTTTAAAAAAAGGGTCAGATGGATTTAACTTTCAATCAATCCATCCCTGATTCTCAGTACACGGGTGTCCCGGGTGGTTTCCACATCGTGGGTAACCATGATCACCGTGGTTCCCTCCTCATTAACCTGATGCAGGAGGTCGATTATGTTGCTGGTGGCTTCACTGTCCAGGTTACCAGTTGGTTCGTCGGCCAGGATGAACTTGGGATGGTTCACCAGGGCCCGGGCAATGGCCACCCTCTGCCTCTCCCCACCAGAAAGCTTGGCGGGAAGGTAATTCATCCGGGGCCCCAGACCAACTATTTCCACACATTCCTCTGCCCTTTTTATCCGGGAGGATTTATCCATCTTCTTACTACCGGTGAGGTTCCTCATGGGAAATTCCACATTATCCCGTACACTCAACGCCGGCAGGAGGTTGAAAGTCTGGAAGATGTATCCAATATTCTCCGCCCTCATCCGGGTGAGTTCCTTATCCTTCATTGCCGCGATATTCTTCCCTCCAATGTAAAGATCCCCCTGGGTAGGGGTATCTAAGCCCCCAATGAGGTTGAGGAGGGTTGATTTACCGGACCCAGAAGGACCCATAATGGATACAAATTCTCCCGCATCTACACTTATATCCAGCCCCCGTAGGGCGTGGACCTCGGTACTATCCAGTTTATAGGTTTTCCAGAGTCCTTCTCCTTTAACTAAACCTTTCATTACACACACTTCCTTTCATTATTCTTATTCATATCGCAGAGCATCTATAGGACTGATTCTGGTGGCCAGGTAGGCAGGTATGAGTCCACTGAAGGTTCCAATTACAAATACGATGACCAGGACCTGCAAGACAATGGCTCCGGGTATGTTGAAGCTCAGGAAATTCACTTCTTTTGCTCCCATCAATAGGCCCAGCATGCTGTAGGTGGGTGACATGAGGATGATCCCCACAATACCACCCACTAAGCTCAGGATAAGTGATTCATATATTATCAAGGCCATAATTTTCATTTTACTGGTCCCAATAGCCCTCATGGTACCTATTTCCTTGGTTTTTTCCTTGACTGACATCATCATAACGATCATGATGATGATCACTGAAACCAGGAATATGAAGGTGCTGATCATGTTCATGAATATCCTGATCTGGCTCAGGTTGTCATCCAGTGTTTTCTGGGTGTCTTTCTGGGAGTAAATGGTGTAACTGGGATAAGCGTCCTGCAGGCTGGTTTCTGCACCGTCAATGGAGTCAGAAGGAGTGATGATAACCGTGGATATGAGTCCGGACATGTCCATCACTGCCTGGGCATGGGAAAGAGGCATGACCAGGGAATTATCAATGGTCAGGGGCCATCCACTGCCCACCTGCTTCATGATACCCACTACCTTGTACTGGTTTCCCTGCACAGTTATGGTGCCCCCTACCGTGGCCTTGTATTTTTTAGCAGCCTCGGAACCCACTATAACTGCATTATCACCTTCACCCACCAGGGAACTTTTCCCATTCACGGTGGCGTTCTCCAGGAAGGCCTGCTCCTTCCCAGGTGTCAAACCCACGATCATGGTGTACTGGGCACTCTCCCCGGTTTGAACCGGTGCAAAGAGGGCCTCGGTACTTTTGGCCGGGTCAACTTCGGCCCTTTTCAGGACTTCATCCCCCAGTGTTTGGGGGATTATACTGGCATAGGGTGGGAAGCTGGTCCCGTTCTTTTCAAAGTACAATTGCCCGTTAACTGTTCCCAGGTCTCCCTTGAGACCGGATTCCATTTCATAGAGGACCAGGTTAACGGTACCAATGAGTAAAACACAGACCATGACTCCAATGATACACATGGCCGTGCGGCCCTTTTTGGCTTTAAAATCTTTAAAAGCTATATCTAACATTTTTCATTTCACCTTAATCTAGAAAACACCTTAAAAAATAGTGATGATTCCTTTCTTTAAATTCCCATAAGTAAAAATACTTCAATCTAATTCTAATGTAATTATTGTAGATTTAATTAGTTATTTCCCACTGTATATAAATTTTAGTATTATTTAGGGTAGTTAGATCAGAAAATTTTCCCATGGTTAACATGTATTGCAAAATGCAATACAAATCATATGTAATGTAAAAAGCATTACTTTCTGTGGTAGTTAATCCCTATATGACAACCTTTATAAGTGATGTTAAACTAAAGTTTTAGTGTACTAATAGTGTATTATGAAGGTGTATTTTCAGTTGAAATTTACCAGTAAATTAGCTTTTAAAACTACCAAAACGCAACCATTATTATTTGATTATTTTAACAGATTTTTTTTAACTGTGGAAATGTTAGTGTCAGATGGTATTAAGGGATTATCCACCCATTCTTCTTTAAATCCCCTATCCAGGTCATGATAACATTTCTGGTTTTGAAAAGAAATGGCAGATCCTGCTAGCCCTATCTCTGGGAACCATGATGGTTCCCATTAACGCCAGCATCATCAACGTATCCCTACCCACCATCTCCGTCTACTTTGGAGTGGCCCTGGCCACAGTCCAGTGGGTACTAATCTCATATTTGATAACCCTTTTAGGCTTTGTCCTGTTCTTCTCCCGGTTGGGAGACTTCTACGGGCAGGAAAGGGTGTACATGGCTGGTCTGGTGGGATTTGTAGCCACGTCCCTACTCTGTAGTTTATCCCCTTCAGTGGAAGCTCTCATCATCTTCCGGGGACTGCAGGGGCTGGCCGCGGCCATGATGATCAGTGTGTCCATGGCCCTGGTCCGCCGATCCTTCCCCAGCCACATACTGGGAAGAGCCCTGGGAATATACGCCGTGGCCATAGCTGCCGGCCTGGCCCTAGGACCCGCCATTGGAGGAGTGATTTCTGGATATCTGGGATGGAGAGCCATATTCCTGGTGAACGTACCCACTGGAATACTGGACTTCGTATTCTGTTACCAGATCCTCAAGCGCAGCACCCGTACAGCAGTTAAATGGGACATACCCGGTACCTTGTTACAGTTTCTGGGCCTGTTTTTAACCGTACTAACCTTGAACCTGGTGGAACAGGCCAGTTATCTTTTCGCTGCCTTCACCGGGGTAGGGGCCGTGGTCATGCTGGGCCTCTTTGTTTACCAGGAACTTCACTGCGAACACCCGGTCCTGGATTTAAGACTCTTCAAAAGGAAGACCTTCGGGGCCTTTAACCTCAGCCTGCACTTCAACTACCTGTGCATGTACATGATGTTCTTTGCCGTGCCCTTCTACCTCCAGAAGGTCCTCCACCTGGACCAGGCCACCACCGGACTGGTGTTAACTGCCTCACCCATCCTGATGATGGTGGTGGCCCCCATCAGTGGTATGGTCTCCGACCGCTTCGGATCCCGGATCCCGGCCTTTGCCGGGTCCATGGTTTCCGCGGTGGCCCTATTATCCATGACCCAGTTAACAGTAAACTCCACTGCCGGGGATGTGTTCATCCGCCTGGCAGTGATGGGACTGGGAGTGGCCCTGTTCCAGTCACCCACCAACAAGGCCCTGATGAGCCAGCTACCCACTGAAAAATCAGGGGTGGCCTCCGGTATCATTGCCACCACCCGTAACCTGGGGATGGTGTTTGCTGTGTGTTATGCAGGACTTTTAATCCACCTGGCCATATCCCCGGAACTCATGCAGGCCAGCCAACTACAGGGAGTGGCTGCTGCCAATTTAACCAGTGGACTGCACCTGGTGGTCATCTTCGGAGCAATCCTCAGTGTGGGTATGGCTGTACTATCCCTGGCTGGTCTTAAAAACAAGAAGAAGGCCCTGGTCAAGTACGAACAGGTGGCCCTTAAGAAGACCATCCAGATGGAACAGAAAATGGTTAAAACCGTGGGCATGGCGTTGATGGTCATGGTTCAACACACCAAATAGGTAGATTACCCCTGGTTATCGTTCACTCCGGGATATCTTTACTCCAGGATATCTTTTACCAAGGGGTTTCTCCTTTTTTCTTAATTTTATTCTAAAAAGTCTGAGTAAATTATATTAGTTCTGGGCAACAATATTTTATCAAATTAACATGCAATGGAAGGGGGGCACCACTGGTATGTTTTCAGACGATTTTAGTGTTTCAAATTTAATTTGCCATCGTATCCCAGGGAGAACTTTTAATATTCGTGGGATTTACTTCCCGGTTTGCGCCCGGTGTACTGGATTTTATCTGGGTGCCTTTTCATACTTTATTTACGCCTACTTCTTCTACATTGACTACACCCTTTACCTGGTAGCACTGGGGATACTCATGATGATCCCTACATTTTTAGATGGTTTCACCCAGCTGTGGGGGTCACGTATGAGTAACAATACATTACGCTTATTAACTGGACTTTTAGGGGGTGTTGGCCTAGCTATTGTGGTTAAAGCAATTAAATGGGTAGTGATAACTAGTTTGTAATTTTTTACAGGGTTTTTAGTGATGTAGGTGATAGTTATGAGCAAGATTTGTCCCAATTGTAAGAGTGAAAATGAAGATTCGGCTGAGTTCTGCCAGGAGTGCGGAACCAAACTGCCTAAATATTCTTATAGTGTTCCTCCGGCCGGAGAAGAAAAAACAGAACCTAAAAAAGGTAACTGGTGGAGTAAACAGACCAACACGGTGAAGGTTCTCACCATTGTGGGTGGTTGTTGTGTGGGTCTTATTGTTATTATAGGGTTACTGGCTGTACTGTTCCCGGATGCAACCACCTTTAACTACTACGTAGGAGATACAACTGCCCTGACCAAAACCTTTTCACAGAATGGTTTAACCTTTAATTATCCCGATGACTGGCAGACTGCCACTTCCCAGGGGGATATTGTCAGTAGTGGATCGAGTGTGCAGTATCTGACCAGCCTGTACGGTTCAGATGGTCTCACCCTGCATGTTTCCATGGGAGATCTGGCGGCAGTAGGGGCGACCATGGCCCAGGCCAAGGAGGCCACCAAAACCAATATTCAGGGTGGTTCATCAGCCAAGCTATTGAGTGACACCCAGACCACGGTAAATGGACTAACCATGTACAAGATGGTATTCACACTTACTGATCCCACCAACAACCAGGAAAACAAGGTGTTAACTGCTATCACCGGTAAAGAAGGGCAGAAAGTTTACTACATGCAGTTCATTGCCGAAACCAGTGTCTTTGACAACAACCAGAAGTTGATGGACAGTATACTGAACAGTGTAAAAGTGAGTTAAGGGGTTTGGAAAAAAACACCCCTTATTTATTTATTTTTTTAATAATTTTTTTTGGTATCCAAATATTTCAAGGTTTTTAAGGTAAAATGGTCTTTTTCAATCCACCTTGACGTTGAAGGTTTCCTTTTTCTCCAGTTTGGGCATGGTCACGGTCAGGACACCGTTGTCGAATTTGGCGGTAACCTCGCCGAGTTTCACCTTGGCCGGGAGTATCAAGGTACGGGCTGCCGAGGCGTAACGCCTTTCCTTGCGGTGGTAAACCACTCCCTCTTCTTCCCCTTCCTCTTCGCTTTCCTTGGAGGACTCGGCACTTATCTCCAGGGTGTCCTCGGTGAGGTCGATCTGGATGTCCTCCCGCTTAACCCCGGGCAGGTCCGTCTTGACCACGATCTGGTTCTCGTCCTCCATAACATCCATGGCCGGTTTAAATGGTCGACTGGTGTATTCGGCAATGGCATTGTCCAGATCCACCTGTCTCTCCTTGATGGTCTGGAGCATGTTGTCTATAATCTCTTCTGCTTTTCCCTTTCTCTCATTCATGTAGGAATCCCCCTTTTATTTTATGAAAATTAAGGCCTTAAACTGAAAAAACAAGGTGAACATCACTGCATTTATTATGTTTTTAATGGTAATTATTTTTTAATGTGCAGTCCGGTGGGGGATCAGAAGGGGTTGAAGAACATTGTCTTTGAAGTAGGATATTTTAAAAATAACTTTCTTTATTTTAACAGTTCGTTAAATTTTGCAACGGTTATATCAGCGTCTTTAAGGATATTTCTTATTATTTTGGGATGCAAAGTTTTCCCGGAATGATAGGGGATGGTTATTCTTACACCATCTTTGTTTTTGTAGATTTTATGGCTTCCACTTTGTCTAACCATTAAAAAACCAGAGCGTTCAAGAACACGAATAACCTTATCAGCGGTTACTCGTGGGAGTTTTTCACTCATACCTCTACTTCCAAGGATGTTAGACTAACCAAATCGATTTCAGGTATCACTTCGCCCCTTTCTAGGCGTTCTTCCAGATGGAGTTTAATGGCATCTTTAATATTTGCCATAACCTCCTCATAGGTATCTCCCTGAGTGTAACATCCTTGAAGTTCCGGAGAAAAAGCGAAATATCCCTCTTTATCATGTTCTACAATGACCGAAACTTTATATTTTCGTTTCATTATGTACATCTTGTAACTCCTTGATTATAAAAATTTACTTCAAACAAAAATAGTAATAACTATTATATAAAAATTATGTGAATATTTTCACTCTTAATACCGGGTATTATGGGGTGAAAACACCCCATTCTAGCCAGGAAAAAAGGTATTTATAGGGACTATTCAACCCTAAATTAAAATTTCATCCCTTAATTCCAAATAGGAACCGGACTCCCTTGATTCTCCTCACCACTTCAATGGTGGCTATGGTGAATACGAAACTCAAGGCCATGGTGAGGATTACCTGTAGTGCAATCATACCCGGCATCCATCCAATAAGGTAGTAGGCAAACAGGTTGATCCATACTATGTGGAAGATGTAAATAGGGAAGGAAGCCGCAGACAGGTACAGGGTGATGGAGTTTTTAAATTCCAGGTAGTGTTTACCCATTCCCATGACACCCAGGACTCCCAGCCACAGGATAACGTTGGCGTAGAGTTGCATCAGGAACAGGGACAGGACCGAAGTTGTTGAGGTAGCGGCACTGGTAGCGTCTCCCGATGAACTCATGATAGATAAAGCTAACACCACATAGATAATGGTTAAAACCACAAAGGAGATGAAAAGTGGCCATCTTTTATCCTCCAACTTCTCCTGCACGCCGTCATCCGACAGTAAGAAGTAACCGGCCATGAAGAGTAATAAGAACTGCACTACACTTTTATCCGGGTATAAATTGAGGAAAAAACTACCGATGGTCAGGGGGATTATCAACAGTAATAGTTTAGGTACAGTTACCTTTTCCAGGGGTATTCTCCATTCTCCCTTTTTGTACTTCATGATAAAGGGCAGGGCCACCACCGAGACTATGAATAAGTATAACAGGAACCACAGGGGGCCTATAATTATTCCGTTGGCCAGGTACTCCAGGGGGTGGCTGAAAATAGATAGCCACAGGGAGAGGAAACTCCCGGTGTATCCGCTGTAAAGGAAGCCGAAGTAAACACTGAATGGTATTACCAGGATGGCACCAGCCGCTGCCGGGAGGAGGAGTTTGGTCACCCTCTCCTTAAGATATTCCGTGGATGTCCTTCTCTTTAGGGAGTAGTAGGTGGCGATCCCGGCCACAGTGAAGAGCAGTTGCATGAACCAGGGGGCAAAAGAGAGGAGGAAAGCATTGGCCACGGCGGAGTTAGCCACGTGGAAGTAGTAGGACCCGATACTGCTGTAGAGGAGCAAGGTATGATACGGGAACAATATTAAAATTACCAGCCATCGCAAATTATCAAGATAATATTTTCTCATTTAAAATTCTCCATTATTAACTAAAATCCATACCGACAATCATTACAAAACATTATTATCATTTCAAGAGATAATTAACATATTTCCCTGTTTTGAGAATGTTTACAGTTATTTTCATTCTTTAACCAGAGTAAGTGGGTTATAAATGTAGCATATTACCCCGAGTTATATAATATTTGCTATTTAATTCAAAAGAGAGATATATTTCAATTAACGTGCCAGGCTAAGTTCCACACATAATGGTTCAAGTTCCAGGGCAGCTCTTCCCAGTAAATTCATATCAAATGCTTCCGATTAAGTTCGAAAAAAAATAAAAAAAGGATGGATTTAGTTCCTTTTTGTTTGGATTAAACCACCCAAAACCATTAACACGGCCAGAACCATTAAATTAATAGGTAGTCCAGTTTCTTGCATTTTTATGGTTTTACTGGCGGCATTTACGGTGTTTGCGGGGTCATTGCTGTTGTTGCTGGTGGGATCATCCTGGGGAGAGTATGGACTCCTAATGGCCAGAAGACTGTAAACCTGTCCTAAGAGGCCATCAGTAACAATACCCACATACAGTGCTCCACTGGCTCCGATTACAGGGGCAGTCGTGGTTTGCACTGGTAAAGACCATTTGAGGGTTCCATCACGGTTTAAAGCGTATAATGTGTCGGGCACTGTATCTTCACCAAAGTAGATGGTTCCGTCGTTGCCAATAACCGGGTTGAAGTTCAAAGGATAGTCAGTGGTATAATTCCATTTCTGTGTACCATCCTGCCCTATTGCGTAAAGTATTCCAGTTCTACTGTTTTCTTTTTCGTACCATCCAGTTAGATATAGGGTTCCATCACTGGCAAGGGCTAATCCTCTTATCAGGGTGTGTAGATAGTTGCTGGTCCATTTTTCGCTTCCATCAGGATTGAAGGCATAGCCGACAGTGGTATGGTCCACGTAGTTATAGTACTGAGGGGTGATGAAGATAGTTCCATCATTTGCTACCACTGGTGATATACGGAGATTAGTGTAATAAGATGGGTTAGGGTTAATGATTTTTTGCCATTTTAGAGTACCATTGGGATCAAATGCATATAACCTACTAGTAATTGTGTAGTATGCTACTTCTGCGGTAAAGTAGATGGTTCCATCAGGACCAATTGCAGGAGCCCCATAGGAATAACTGTTACCCTGGTCGGGGATGTCATATCTCCATTTTAGGGTACCGTTAGGATTAATTGCATAGAATACACCATACATCCCGGTAACACTACCCTTAAGTCCCTGATAATATCCGGCAGTGTATATGGTCCCATCGCTTCCTATTGCGGGAGAAGTGCATCCATCTATACCTCCGTTGGTGTAGATCCATTTGAAGGTTCCATTGGGATTTAACGCCAGTATGAAACCGAAATATTGAGGATCATCACTGATATAATAACCAGGGACATATATGGTTCCATCCTGGCTTACGGCTGGTGTTCCAGAAATGCGGTTGAATGATCTGTAGGGAATAGTGTAGTTCCATTTTAAACTGCCGTCGGGGTTTATGGCTCTTAGATCATCCTTGTATCTCATATGTACTGGAAGGTAAATGGTTCCATCGGGGCCAACAGCTGGAGTTATACTGATCGTTTCACTGGAGTTTAAGGTGTAATTCCATTGGGTTTGATTGGTCTGTGGGCCAGTATAGGTAGATTGTCCGGTGTTCTGGTTGTCACCCTGATATTTAGGGGACTCGGAACTTGCCAGACTATCATCAGCCATTACCGGGGAAATAGATAGTACTAACATAAGCCCAGCGATAACCAGTAATAATTTTAGGGATATTTTCGTTTTTTCCAAGTATTTTCACCTCCTTTATGCTGTATTCCCTTTCATAATTTTCTTTATTGTATCAATAATAGTGATACATGTCATTATTCTACAAACTAAGATATATACGTAGTAAACGGAAATAAACTTCCTTCAGACCAATCTAGTTAAAATGTATATTTTAAAAAAAAGAGGGTGTCGTGTTTTTTTAAGTGGTTTTAAGGATGGATATTGGGTCTTGTAAAAAAAGTAATAAGGGAATACAAATGGGTTATTTAGCTTTTTCTTTGGAAGATAAATCATCCTATGATTTCAAGGCAGAACTATTGCATCTATTAAAATAGTAACTAGATTAGTAGCTGGTGAAAAAAATAAAAAAAGAATTAATTAAGAAATGTCCTTAATTTAAAATGTAAATAGAGTAGTTCAGGTAGGTAGCTATAGTCACCCATATAAGGTAGGGTAAAAGAATCAGACCAGCCCACTTGGAAATCCGGTAGAATACAATAACGTTAGCTATTATGGCTAGCCACATCAGTATTATGATTACCAGGCCGCCCAGGATAGAATGGAGTCCGAAGAATACCAGGGACCATAACAGGTTCAGTCCCAGCTGAACTGCAAAGACCACTATGGCGATTTTAGCTTCTTTAGTTTCCAGGCCTTTCCTCCATACCATGAAGAGGGACGTGCCTATCAGGATATAAAGAATAGTCCAGACCACTCCAAAAAGCCAGTTTGGTGGTGCCCAGCTTGGTTTAATTACATTCACATACCAGAGGGGAATTTGGGGATAGGTTGCTGCACTACCAATACCACCGACAATAAAAACAATAATTAACGCTATAAGCAGTCTCGGGATTTCGTTTAGTTTAAAACCTTCCATTTTTTTATACCTCCCTTAACCTCCTTAGTTATTAATTGTTTTTTTAAATATTAAATGGTAGTGTTGATATTGATTGAGTTATTCAGCTTCTCTTCGGTAGATAAATCCCTCCTAATATCAATAGGAAACCAATTATAACTGGTGCAATTGGTAATCCCGTATTTTGAAGTGGAATGGTAACTGCATTAACCAATCCATCGTTTGGAGTTATATGAACACTTAATACTCCAGTACTAGTCAATGGATTGTAGGTTAAGGAGTTAACTGTAACCATATTAGTGAAACTACCCAATTGACTGGCAATGGCATTGATAATAAGGATAGCTGTCTGGTTATAGGGGAGACCACCTATATTCCACAATCCACTGGCAGGGTCATAAGTTCCGAAACTAGCCCAGTAAGAAATAAACGAAAGTCCAGGGGGAAGCTTGTCATAAACTGTGACACCTGAAACAGTGTCCGGGCCCTGATTAAATAGTTTAATGGTTAACTTGATTGGATCACCCAATTTTGGGTTATCATTATCAGATTCTTGTGATAAAACCAGGCCAGCAGCACTTACAGTGAAGGCCTTTAAACATACGCTGGCATTAGTTACAAATCCGGCCATATCCAGCCAGGTTACACCATCACTACTTATGAATCCTTCCCCGAAACTAGCATTGGCCCTGCTTGAATAATTACCGAGGGGATATTCATATGCCACGGGACTAAGAATACCAGGGGACGTGATTTTTACCACAACACTAAAGATTTGTCCTAAATTAAGGGGTATGTAACTATCAAAGGGAATGGTTTTATACCCGGGAGTATCTATCACTCCGTTTTTCCAGTAAGCCAGAACTCCACTTTTGGGGTCGCCATTTTCAGGGTTTAAATAAATTGAAACATTATAGGTGGAATTGGGGGCTAGTGAGTAGAAACTGGCGGCTTTCAATGGATTGGTGGTGTTGGCAGTGAAGACATTGGAGAACCAGGCTGTTTGACAGGTAAAACCAGTCATGTTAACCAAACCATAAGGGTCATACTGGTAAACCTGGTTGTAGTTGGTGGTATTTTCAATGTTACTAAAGGCACAACCTCCTTGAGTTGCCAGTCTGGTGTCATAATAGGACATATAGAAGTACCCACCATCTCCCCAACCAGTTCCCCAGCTATTTCTTACTATGAAAGCCCCATCACCAGGGGGTGGAGTTAGGAAATTGTTCCGGTCATAATTATCATCCCAGCCCACCAGACAGATGTCATGGTTTATGGGTGCTGCAGGTTCATCACAATAATAAGCAGCTGAGCTATCATTATAAAAGTCACTGTAAACGGCCATTTGAGTTACCACAGCCCCATACTTCATAATGGCCAGTTTATACTGCGCATTATCTGAGGAATTTACCCGGGGAGGTATGATAACGTTACCCTGAACATGTTTAACTGGGGTGAGTCCGGATGGTGAGTAATCACTGGTGGTGTTATATGGGTCACCTACGGCTAAAACTGGACCAGAATAACGGGCTAAATATGCTAATACGGCTAACCAGTCCCCTCCTCCAGTGAATGTCCGGTCGAAACCTTCGGGGTAACTGTAGCTCAGGATGTTTTTAACATTGTTTTCTGAGAAATTCCAGCTTTCATATGGTAGTAAAGATGATTCCAGTGATCCTAATGTGGAGAAAACCCAGCAGGTTCCCAGGGGGTTTTGATCCTTTATCGGGGTCAGCCTGCCCAGAAGACGGAGGTCATAGTAGGAGGGGAGGTTCTCCAACTCCTCAGGGGAAAAAATCAATACACCTTTTAAATATTCGAATTTAATGGGATTGGAAAAATCATTATTGTCATCTGCACCTAGTGATGAATCTTCAAGGGCGTTGATACCTGTGGATGTATAATTAGAACTGTTATTAGTAGAGATAGAACTGTTATTAGTAAAATTATATTCAAAAGAAGTGTTAGAATGAGTTAGATTATTATCTTGACCAAAAGAAAATCCAGATGATGCAAAAACAAGTAAAAAAACCAAGGATACTATTTTTATTTTGTTAAACATTCATTTCTCCAAATTTGGCTTGTATATTAATATAAGTTAGTGATAACAATATTAAGCGTTTATCACTATATAAAATTTTTTAATGAAAAAAATCATATATTGAATTAACGAGCAAAGTTAAGCTCTACCCAACTAGGTTCTAATTACAGGGCTACTTTCCCTAGTAAATTCAATTTAAAAAAGGATTAGAACGTGATAGGATCAAATTAAAATGTTTTATAGTTGCCATTAAAAAATTTCAGGATAAACATGGGGGTAATTTCCTAAATACGCTGTTTTTGAAGAGCTATCCGAGTACAATTTTAATGAGGATGAAGACCATCTAAAAATTAGGAGATGAGGATGTGACATACGTGGATGATGTATTAAAAGAGCTTGAAAGAAAAAATCCTTATGAACCAGAGTTCATTCAGACTGCAACTGAGATTTTAAGATGTCTTAATGTAGTGTTTGAGAGGCATCCTGAATTTCAGGAAGCAAAGATTCTAGAAAGATTTTTAGAACCGGAAAGAGTGGTGATGTTTAGAGTACCATGGGTTGATGATAATGGTGAAGTACAGGTGAATCGAGGTTTTCGTGTTCAGTTCAACAGTGCACTTGGCCCCTATAAGGGAGGGCTTCGTTTTCATGAGTCAGTTAATTTATCGGTTCTTAAATTATTAGGATTAGAACAGATTTTGAAAAACAGTCTAACCGGTATGTCAATTGGCGGTGCAAAGGGTGGAAGTGATTTCAATCCAAAAGGCAGATCCGATGCTGAGGTAATGAGATTCTGCCAGAGTTTCATGACTGAACTAAAGAATTACATAGGGCCGGATATTGATGTCCCTGCGGGGGATATTGGTGTTGGTCTAAGAGAAGTAGGGTATATGTTTGGGCAGTATAATAGAATTGCAAACAGGCACAATTGTGTATTAACCGGAAGTGGAATAGAGTATGGTGGATCTCTTGTCCGAAAGGAAGCCACAGGTTATGGGCTTATTTATATATTGGAAGAAGCTTTAAGAGCAAGGGGAGAAGTTTTGGAAGGTAAAAAGATAATAATTTCTGGTTCAGGGAATGTGGCTATATATGCAGCGGAAAAGGCCATACAACTTGGAGCAACAGTTATTGCTATGTCTGACTCTAAAGGTTACATTTATGACGAAAATGGTATATCTATTCCATTTGTAAAACATATCAAAGAAGAAGAAAGAAAATGTATCCATGAATACTTAAATGATTTTCCTGACACCATTTATAAAGAAGGAAGTGAAGGTCTTTGGAACATAAAATGTGATATAGCTCTTCCCTGTGCTACTCAAAATGAGTTAGATGAAGAATCAGCTAGAAAACTTATAGATAATGGAGTTAAGTATGTTGCGGAAGGAGCAAATAAACCATCAACTCCCGGAGCTACTAAATTATTCTTAAAATCTGGATTAATGTTCTTACCAGGAAAAGCAGCTAATGCTGGAGGAGTTACCACCAGTGTACTGGAAATGGCACAAAGAAGCTCAAATATGCACTGGTCATTTGATGAAGTTGATTTACGATTAAAAAGAAACATGGTTAACATATATAGAAATATTGATAAAATGGCTAAAGAATATGGATTTGAAGGTAACTATGTAGTAGGAGCTAATATTGCGGGATTTCTTAAAGTTGCAAAGGCAATGATGGCTCAGGGTATTGTCTAAGAACTATATATTCGGTTAGGAGTAAAATACTTAAAAATTCGCATATAAGAGTTTGCAGCCATTGATTCACTGTTTTATCAACGTGCAAATGTAAGCTCTACACAACAAGGCTCTAATTCCATAGTTGAATTACTTAGGAATTACCCGGGGAGGTATGATAACGTTATCCTGAACATGTTTAACTGGGGTGAGTCCTGATGGTGAGTAATCACTGGTGGTGTTATAGGGGTCATCTACGGCTAAAACTGGACCAGAATAAAGGGCTAAATATGCTAATACTGCTAATCAGTCCCCTCCTCCAGTGAATGTCCGGTCGAAACCTTCGGGGTAACTTTAGCTGAGGATGTTTTTAACATTGTTTTCTGAGAAATTCCAGCTTTCATATGGTCGTAAAGATGATTCCAGTGAGCCTAATGTGGAGAAACCCCAGCAGGTTCCCATGGGGTTTTTGATCCTTTATCGGTGCGATTGATATTAATCTGTTAAACATTTGCGTGTCCTGATGGTTTTAATTAAATGAAAATATGAAGATAGAGATGGTAGAAAATGGAATGATTATTTAAATATTATGGGTTGACCATCTATTCATAGCAAAAGCAATTAATTCTTTTTCTCTGTGATCAATCTCATCTATCTTCCATTCCCTATATTTAATCAAATCACGCTCTATGAACCATTTAGATGTTTTATAATATTCCTTTTTATTATCAAATCCTTTATTTGATGCTCCTATGTGAGTTGTTGATAGAGTGAGGTTTCCAAGTCTCCTAACATTTTTAATATGTTCCGAAGTGGTGAATCGTTCTGTCCAGTATTTAATTTCTCCACTTGAGCCGACAATAGTTTGGGGCAAAATATGTTCAATTGTTTCCTTTTTCATTTTATTCTTAAGATGATCCCACGTTAATTCTGGTTCTTCATTGATTTCTTTACGGCATTTAAATCTTTCATACTCATAAAGGAAGTACCTAAGTCCTTTCCATTCATAAAAATCGTCATTACTGGTTAATTTAGATTCAATTTCGAACTCCGGAGCTTCATGTTCTAAAATATTATTTATTTCAGAATATATCTGAGAATAATTTTTTTTACCTTGGTAGATATCACAAGAAAGTTTATATAATCTAGTCTGAAGTTTTGAAGCCATATATCCCCACAAGTAGTATATTCTAAATGCTAAAATTTCACTTAATTGCATTAATTTTAACAATCTTTGGGGTTGATCAATGAATTTTTCATAAAGGCTAACTGCCAGTACTAAAATGTTAGATTGAACCTCTAAACGTCCTATTTGAGAAAATGTTACTAATAAATTTCTCTTAATTTTTTCATCCTCTATGTTTGGAAAAGCTTGAGGTACATCTGGGTTTAATATGTCTCTTAACCTTGCTGACATGCTTTTTAGGGAGTCAATATATTCTTCCATTTCACTGTAACATTTATCATACTCTTCATTTCGTTCGTATTTTTTGAAATAGTCTTTTAGTTGTTTATGGATGTCCGCTAATTGGCTGTTTATGCTAATTTTTTTCCCATCTTTGACTATAGTCCTCATTTTTGAATAGTAGTTGATTATATAATTTAGTCGAAGAAAACGGTTCTCATCTGAATTTTTAGACATCCCTGCTAGAGACAGATTCTCTAAGATAACTTTCCAGCTTTCGTTTATTCTTTTTACTAGATCATCGGCATCAAGTCCTTCAGAAATGCGGCCAGTTAAATAGATCAAGTAATTTTTTACTTTTTCTAATTCGGATAGTGGTTTGCCCCTATCATTCATCACTTCAAAGATAACGCCCACTTCTGCGTCATCTTCTACTTCATATAATGTAAAAACAAGCGATTGGGATATTTTATCCAATAAACGATTTAAAAGCTGAAAATATTCTTCTTCAGTTAATGGTGGGAAATTTCCAAATCTTTTAGAAACTAAATAAGATGTAAATTGTTTTTTTGCATTTGCTAAACGTTTGTGTGATTCAATAGTTTTTTCAACCCCTTTCTTATTTTCGATAATTGCGTCTCGAAAATATGAGTTGTTGTCATCATCAAGCTCTAATTTGTAAATTGAAGGCCCATCTCTGCTTTTTTCTTTAATGTAGGTCTGTTTTATAATGTCTGCAATTTCAAGGGAGGTTTCATATTTTAAATCTTCCATCTCGTTGGCGATTGAATTTAAAAGTATTATTAAGGAAGTAAATCGTTGTTGGCCATCTACAACATCATATATTGTGAAAGTTTTTGCCAAGCCTTCTCTTTTGCCTTTTTCTTTGATCACTATTGTGCCAGTATAATGATTTTTTTTATCCCTAATAAGGTCTAAATCTTCTAATAAGTCCTCACGATGCCTGTTTTCCCATGAATATCCTCTTTGATAATCTGGAACTTTAAAAATATTATGATTGAACAATTCTTGTAATGTTGGAAGATTTTTCAATATAAACACCCCCTTAATACAAATCTAATGCGTGATATGTTAATAATACTGCAAGAATGCAAGTATTATAAAGTTTTACTACGCTTGCTCCTTCTAAATATATTATCTCATTAGTCAATGAGTTATCAATATTTAAATCTATTTTAGTGATAAAAAGATAAAAAAAATCATAATTTGATGCTATGTGTACTTTCAGCAGTTTTTTTGATAAATTTGAGTGTTAACATATGGTTATCAAAATCAGCTACGGTTCTTTCGGGGATTATCTCTTTAGGTAATTTAATGTTTTTATTTAAATGACCTCTTCTAACTTCAACACGATTAATCTGAGTTCCCTGTTTTACTTCCACTTCATGGTCGAATTGCGCTTTGATGTTAAAGTTTAAAGGGGTGATATCCATGTTGATATCTTCTCTTTTAACTTGAGGTAGTTCCATATTTACAATTATGCTATCGGCAGTTTCCCTCATTTCCACAGGTATATCAAGAGTATAATCTTCAATGGCGTTTTCAATATCTTTTTTGGCTTTTTTAGCCTCATTTTTCACATCAGATAATAATTTATGGGCTAAACCTTTCTTATCTGAAACTGATCGGGAGCGGATTGGATTTTCAAAAGAAACAGTTTCCTGTATTTTTTCTACTGAAAGGTCATTTCCACAGTTCCCACAGAATTTGGCTGTTGCATTATTCTTACTACCGCAGTTGAAACAGGTTTTTTCGGTTATAACTTCTGGTTCAATTTTCTGACCACATTCAACACAGAATTTGGCAATTTCAGGGTTTTCAGCTCCACAACCAGCACAAACATTGTTATTTGATTCTAATGTTTCTTCCATTCTAATCCTCCATTACTGCTAACTATGAATATTCTTACATGCCAACAATTAAATATTTCTATTTTATAATTAATTCATAAGTTATGATCAATATTTTAAACAGAGAATATATTAGATAGAGGGATTTACATTGGGGATACTAAAGAGTTGGTTCAAGCTCCTCAATCAATATTGGAGGAGATTCTGGATGAAACCTTTGAGAAACTGAGTGAAAACCAGGATTTTGACCCAGAGTTGATTTTAAAACTGGAAAAAATTATGAATAATGGATCTTCCCTTGATGTGAAAAGATTAATTACTGTTTTAAGTGGTGGATCACCATGAGGATCCACGAACTGGAGATCTGTAACTTCAGGGGGATAAAGGAATTAAAATTTGAGCCTAAGGGGAATAACTTCCTTATTTCTGGTCCCAATGGTTCAGGTAAAAGTGCCATTGTGGATGCCGTGGACTTTCTTTTAAATGATGAGGTCTCCAAATTTCTAAAATGAAAAATTTATATTATTCCTTTAGTAAATATTGTTATGAAAAGTGGGGGGTTTTCAATGGAGAACAAATCATACAAATCTGGTTTTGTACCAGAAAACATCATTTATACACCAAATAAGATTATTTCTTTTATTTCTAACATAGTTGCTGGCTGGGAACCTGAAAGAGTACTAGACCCCGCATGTGGAAGTGGAACTCTTTTTCCCAAGATAAATGAGCATTCAACTACTAAAACAAGCTTTATTGGCGTGGATATCAGTAAAGAAATTATTGAAAAGGCGCGAAAGAAATTAAAAGATACAGATGTAAATTATGAATTATTCAATACAGATTTTTTCACATTCAAAGATAGTGTATCTGAAAAATTTGATCTCATCGTTACCCAACCCAGTTTCGTTCAATTACAGGAATCTGTTGATTTTTATGGATTCAAGATCCTGGACCTGGAAATTCATTTTTTAATGGAATCTTTAAAGCTTTTAAAGAAAAATGGTCATGCAGTGTTCATATTACCTGAACAAAAATCCTTTTTTAACTCTGATTATTATAATCCCTTACGTCAATATATCTTGGACAACTATTCTCTCGAAGCTATTATTTCTCTACCATATAACACTCTTTATCCGTATTCCAGTACAAAAACATGTATATTAATAATTAAAAATGATACCCCGAGAGATAAAGTCTTTTTTGCAAAATTTCATCAGAATGTGGAAGATATTATAATAAATAACTATTTTGAAGAAACATTTAATGATAATTTTGCCCAGGGCATATGGATTGATTCTTCAACCCTGAATGGGGATAAGGTTTATTGGACCTTTGATTTTATGAGGGGATTGGAGGAATTCAAGAAAAAAACCGAAAATTCACCCTATTCCCTAAAATTTTTGACAGATCTTACTAAATTTCGAGATAAATTTGCACCAGAACGCAATGTTTTTCTATTTCCAAAAGTTCCCCATAATGACGTTATATTTCTCACAGAACTGGAAAACAAGGATGAAATATCCGATTATTATCAGTTCATATTGTCAGATAAAAACATATCAGAACCCTATTTGAAAATATATTTAAATTCAGAAGCTGTTAAAAACGAGTTAATACTTCTCTCTTATGGTAACACTCAAAAAAAGCTGGATATGAAGGGTATCAAATCCTTGCAGATTGAGGTTCCAGATCTGAAAACTCAAAATAATATTGTTGATTCTTATCAACGGGCAGAACTGATTTTTAATGAAATAGGGTCTGCTTTCCGTAACTTTAAGCGGAATATCTTCAATTACCATGATCTGGATGATATTTTATCTAAATTTGATGATGAATATCTTCTTTACCAGTATCAGATTTGGCCTTTTGCTACTTCTCATCACATGGCCAGTAAAACAGATACCGGTTTACACAAACGCTTGGATAATTATTTCAAATTGTTCGAAATGATTGCTGCCTTCAATACTATTCTACTTTTATCCGCTCTCCCCCCGGAGATATGTTATGAAGGTAAAAAAAAGTTCTGGGATACCGGAAGTTTGAAATACTATGCCATGAGTTTCGGGTCCTGGGTGGGTTTATATGAACGTTTAATAAGTTTCTACGATGACCTTAAAGATGAAGTGTATGAATTAATCCCCTTTGAGCGAAGTTTCTACAAAAACATAGCCAATCCTCAGATAATTGATATTTTAACTCCCATTGTTAATTTAAGGAATCAAAAAGCACATGGTGGGGCAATGCCTGATGTTTTTATTAAAAAACAGATACTGGAATTAAATGAGAAACTGAATGAATTATTCCAGTTACTGGGTGATTATGAATCAATGGATTTGATCTACACTACAGGCATGGAGAAAAATAGAGGATTATACACCATACGTGCCAAATTACTCAAGGGTAATGTGTATCCCTTTGCAGAGTATAAGTTTCATACAGAAACTGATATGGATAGTAAGGTCCTCTATCTTTACAATCCAGTATCTGATGACCGTTTAAAACTCATTCCAGAACTGATCAAAATGGTAGAATGTTCTGATTGCGGTAGCTGGTCCCTCTATTTTTACAACAGTTTAAAGGACAAATATGCTCGATATGTGAGTTACCAGTACGAGATACATGATTATGAAGATACTGAGAAAGAAGTAGAAGGATTTTTTAAGAAATTGAATAATGATTATTAATTAGGATTATCGTTAGAGAACTTTGTCTAATGGGCCTCATTAGTTTTCTTAGATGTCTTAAAACATCATCTAATAAATTAATGAATATTTTTTCAAATTCTCTTCAATATTCTTGAGATGAAAGTCCCCCTTTCGATTATCTACTGTTATTATGAGAGTACCGATGGAGTCCTTCATCTGCAATGCCATTTTGTTGATACTGTTGTTTCTTTTCCCTGTTTTTCCGGTAGCTATATTTGTTAATCATTCCAAAATATCTTAAGTAATTGGAAATATATTTAAGAATATTGATTTATAATAAAACTATAACTATAAGAGGTTGTCATAATGGAAAATCAATTTAAAGATTATTTTGATGTCTTATCGGATAATTTGGCATCATATGATGGGGATTATGCCTCATTTATTGATCATGGTCCTACTCTCTACAAATTACTCACTGATGTTTTGGATGAAAAAAGTATTAGTAATGATATAAGGTTAGAAATCAGTGCAGCTATTGCTTATTATGTTATACCCATGGATATAATTCCTGAACAAATATATGGTCCTTATGGTTATATTGATGATATATTTATCAGTTCATATGTAATTAAAAAAATATCTAATAGTTTAGGATATGAAATCCTTGAAAAATATTGGATAGGGACAGAAAATCTTCAATCTGTAGTAGAAGAATGTTATAATAGATCCATCGAAGTTTTAGAAAATAAAACAGATGATATTCTCAAGTATGTTGGATTGATATAACAATATCCTTTATTCTTTTTTTAAATTAATGAATGTTTTTTAAGAATATTTTCAATTTCTTCGGAATAAATTCCTCCCTTTTTGTTATCAACACTTATAATCAGAGTACCATTTCGACCACCTTCTACGGTGATGCCATTTTTATAATACCATTCCTTTTTCTTTTCCCAATTTTGTTTATAACGAAGATTATTAAGCATTCCTAAATGTTCCCAATAATAGAATTCACCCGAATCATCATCTTCTATAATAAAGTCAGGACGCCTAACTTCACCATCAAACTCTAAAACACCCTCATATTCATAATCTATACCATAATGATAAAGTATATTAGCTATAATTAGTTCAGATTTGCTTCTGACATCTTCACCCCTTAAAGTACGATTTATTAACCTATCCTCTAGGAATAAATCTTTTTTGTCCTTAACCTCACGTGGACAGGGTGCTCGGAAAAGATTAGTGAATCTTTGATTTGTTTCAGACCATTTTTCTTCACTATAATTCATTAAATCAATTGGATTACCTTCAAATAAGATAATTATACCATCTTGTTGTCGTGTTAACGCCGTATATATCAGTTCTCTAGATATATTAAATGAATTTCGGGGAATTACAAGTATAACTTTACCGAACTCGCTTCCTTGAGCTTTATGGACAGTTAGTGCATAAGCTAATTCAAGTGAAGGTTGATCTTCATCAATATTTTTAAACCGGTATTTACTATTCATGGGAGTTAAACTCTCAAAAAACGAGTACTCCAAACCAAGCTGTGAAGAAAATTCAAATTTTAGAGCAAAATCTTTATTATTAATTGGAGATTTTTCAACGAATATGCCAATTTCTCCATTAGCAAGATAACCATCTTCCTGCTTTTTATTGTTGATATTCCAAGTACCAATAGACTGGTTTTGAATATTTATAACTTTGTCTCCCCATACTATCTCTTCAGGACCTGCTGGTTTTGCTTTTTTAGTATAATCATCGTATCGTTTTAGTTTATTTTCTCTAGATCTAGCGGATCGAATATAAGCAGTTTTAAATTTTTGATGTATGGCGCGGTTAATTTCACTTACTCCATGATTTCTATTACGAACTGGTGATAAGATTTGCCATTTTTCAGCTTTTTTAGCGGCCCCAACTTTAAATATGCCATTTACAGCACCTAAAGAATTATTAAAGGTTTTATAATCATTATTAGTCTTTAAATTGAGTTCATTTTTTAGTATTTCAAATAATAAATGGCTGAATTCATCTGGTGAGTCCCATTGGTAAATTTTAAGACAATCTGATTTTTTCAAACCATTTAATAAATCAAATATCATATCATCGGTAGAAAGAAGAGATCCTCCTCTAAACCAGTTAGCTAGTTGAATATCATACCTTTTTCCACATTCTTCTAGAGTTTGACGTCGGTTGATGGTCAATTCTGCATATGAATCACCAACTTTTGGGAACTGATTATCATCAAGAGTTTCAGGTTTGAACTCTGTAATAATATCGACAAAAGGTCTTCCAGTTCCAATTGGTGGAAGTTGATAACGATCTCCAACAAGAATCAGTCGTTTATAACCTTTGATTGATTGTAAAAGTGATGCTAACATCTCTTCAGTTAGCATGGATGCTTCATCTACTATTACAGTTTCCCCTACTCTTTTTGGAGGTTCATCATTCAAGAAGAACCTTCCTGTTTCCCCATTGTATCTGCTTGATTTAACCAAAAATTGTGCGATGTTGTATGCTTTTATTTTGGGATCTTTTCGAGAAGATAAACCCAAAGCTTGTTCCATTTTTACTCTAGCTTTACCTGTGGGGGCAAGTAATAAAATACCTCGTTCTCTAATTTCAGGTTCCTGACAAAGAATAGAAAGTAAAGTCGTTTTTCCAGTACCAGCCGATCCTATTAAAACTGAAAGACGAGATTCAGCTATTTCTCTCAATGCAGCTGATTTTTCATCCCTTGCCTTTTTTTCAGCTTCTGGATCTTTTGATTTTTCTAGAGGGTATTTTTTCTCAAGATAATTAAATAGTAATTTTTCCCATTCAATATTGCTGAGATTCCTTTTACCTTCCTTTCTAGAAAGTAATTTATTTTTAATAAAATTAGCGTTTTTATAGATCTCTGTTAGTTGATATGCGGGTTTACCATCTTCCATTTCAATTTTTTCGATTACTTCTAAGAAATATTTCTCTTTAGCTAAAATTATTTTACCATTTAAATTACATGGGGGATCTAATTGGAGTTCTTTGGATTTTTCGATAATTAAGTTCTGAGGGAGTAAAGAATGACCTTCATAGGTAGCTTCTTCAAGAATTTCTGATATTAACGCTCTAATCCTTCTCCAATCTAATTCTGATTCAATTTTACTTTTATCTGGCAAGGGGAATTTATTTGCTATTTCATGACATGGTAAGACACCATGGTCAATTGTTAAAAAGCTAATAGGTTCAACAGTATGATGAGTTTGTTCAAAAATTAAGTAAGGATTTTCTAAAACTTCATTTTCATCAAAGTTTAAACCAAACTCATCACGGGTTTCTGGCATTAAAATCATTTTTGCTTGTAGAGGAGAAAGATCAAATCTACTAATTAATTGAAGAAGATCTTTTTCGTCATTGGTAAGGATTTCCCACACATCTTTCATTCCTTTAAGTTCACCAGCCAGTTCATTAGAAAAATAGTCATCAGGATTTTCGAATGATGCTTCTAATATAATCCACGGATTTTCATCCTCTTTCAATTGGTCATCTATTTCTAATGCAATAAAGTTTCCTAAACTAAAACCTAAAGCTGTAAGCGCTGATCCCATTCCAGGGTAAGGTCCCCTCATTTTCCAAAGTTCTCCAATTTGCAAGTTAATCCAATTGAGGCTTTTTTTCCAAGGACCTTTTAATCCAATTTTAATAGCTTTTTTAAGTGATTCTGCGCAGGATAACATAACATCAATAGCGGAATCATTGCTAACATGTTCAGTTACATAAGAAAATTCACGTATTTTTCCTTTAGGGGGATAAACGGCCAATTCCGTAGGATCAAATTCTATATCTGGATTTTCGTCAGCAAATTTAATCGCGGCATGATATGGTAATATGAAACCATCATCAAAATCTGGGCGAATACTATGATGGACCATTCTCTCCCAAATTAAGCCCCTATACTCTCGATCTTCTTTATAATCATATTCGCGGTAATCATCGATTTGTTTGACTCTACCCACACCGATAATTATCCGATTCTGTTCTTCCACAAAGGGGACTTTTTTAGCATAAAAGAAGCAAAGTGATTTTTCAGGCTTTATTTGAGAATAAAACCAGTCTATTATTAGTTTTTGATTATTGTAAACGTTTGCCCAATCCGTTCTTATCTCATTATCCTTTTCGAAATCTTTTTCGTTTTCCATACTCACTGGAAGGGTATTAGATTCTAATAATGATTTAATCCCTTTTTTCGACAACCAATAAAATGGAATGGTTGAAGCAGAATATGGGGGGTTACTAATTTTAGTAGGTAAAAAATGACTAAGTTTTGGACGATAAGTATAAGGATATTTGATAGTTAAATTATACTCAAAAGGAGACATAAAGGCCATTCTTTCGCTAACACAAGCAGGATACTGTTTATCTTCTAATTCATCTAAACATTTTCCTGCATTTTTTTGATTTCTTAATTTTCGGTAATTAGGATGTTTTGTAACTTCATAATCAAGACAATAATCAGCACCATCATCTTTTTTAGGAGCTAATCTATCCAGAATTAGACAAGAACTATTTAAATTTGGATTTTGGCAGACAGTTCCTTCCCAACCCGTATCATGCCATGGCACTCTTATAGATAGATGCTTTAGACCCATTCATAATATCTCCTATTAATCAGTTCTTTTCATTAATAATTTCTAAATTGTGTATATTAATTGATTTATTACGATATAATTCAATTGTAATAAAAATATTAATTAATCGACAATATTAATTAATATCTGATTGGCATAAACCATTCATGGGAGTTAAAAATGATTAAAGAAGGATCAATACTCGAAGGACCTTACTGGCCAGAAGCGATTGAAGTAAAAATAATAGAAGATTTCGGAGATCATGTCCACATCATTGGAACTACTATAAACTCAGGTGATACTGTAGATCATCTTTTAACAAAAGCAGAATTTGAAGATCTTAATGATAGTGATGGTGAAACTGGAACCGGTAGAGAAATATTATTAGATTTTTCAGCCCCTGCCAGCGAAGTGTTCCTTTCACTAGAAGCATTAAAATACAAATTTGCTTCCATGTTTGACCCCTTTTTAGCTATGAACACTTCGAAAATAGATCCACTTCCATTTCAACTTGATGCAGTTTATTTACATGTACTTAAAAATCCTAAAATTCGTTTTATGATTGCTGATGACCCTGGTGCAGGTAAAACTATAATGGCGGGGTTGATTATCAAGGAGCTGAAACTTAGAGGTTTAGCTAGACGTATTTTGATTGTATCTCCAGGTCATTTGAAATATCAATGGCAAAGAGAATTGAAGGATAAATTCCAGGAAAATTTTACCTTAGTTGACCGAACCTTCATAAATTTATTCCAATCAGAAAATGCATGGGAAGTGGAAAATCAACTAATTACTTCCATTGATTTTGCAAAACAAGATGATATTATTGAATCCTTAAACCCAGTCCATTGGGATTTAGTTGTAGTTGATGAAGCCCATAAAATGGCAGCTTATCGATATGGGAAAAAGATCACTAAGAGAAAGGGTTACAAACTAGGGGAAGTTTTTTCTCGTACTGCTGAAAATTTATTATTCCTTACAGCCACTCCTCATAAAGGTGACCCTGAGAATTACCGTTTACTGCTTGATTTGTTAGCCCCCGGTTTCTTTGCAGACCAGAAAATGTTAACTGAGGCTCGGAAAAAGGGTGAAAATCCATTATTTTTAAGAAGAATTAAGGAAGACCTCCGGGATTTTGAGGGTAAACCAATTTTTACTAAAAGATCTACTCAAACTGTTTCCTTTAACCTTTCTGATGAGGAAATGGAACTTTATGAAAAATTATCTAAATATGTAATGTATCAGTTTAACAAAGCTATTGATCAAGAGAGGAGAAGTTTTGTTTTTGCACTTTTATTATTACAACGAAGAATGGCATCAAGCATATATGCTTTGCAAAAATCTCTTAAGCGCAAAAAAGAAAAATTTGAATACATATTAGAAAATCCAGATTTGCTAAATCAATACACATCAACAAGATTCAATAGAAGGGAAGATGAATCAGAGGATATTCGTTGGAAAGAAGAGCAAAAATGGGAACTAGCTACGTTATCTTTGAATTTGGAAGAATTATCTGAAGAGATCAAAACCCTCAGTGAATTAATTGAAATGTCTGAAACCATTCTCGTTTCAGGTAATGAAACCAAAATTGAAAAACTAAAATCTGTCATGGAATCCTTAGGTGATGAAAAAATACTCATTTTCAGTGAATCTAAAGACACAGTTGACTACCTAATTGATACAATTACCTCATGGGGTTATTCAGTTAACACCATCCACGGCGAAATGAATATGTACCAACGAATTGAAGCAGAAAAAGTTTTCAAAGAGAAAACTCAAGTTATGGTGGCAACGGAAGCCGCTGGTGAGGGTATTAACCTACAATTCTGTCATTTAATGATTAACTATGATATTCCATGGAACCCTAATCGTTTAGAACAACGAATGGGACGTATTCACAGATATAAACAAAAAGAAGATGTCAATATTTTCAATTTAGTTGCTAAAAATACTCGAGAAGGTAAAGTTCTGGCTAGAATACTAGAAAAACTAGAAGAGATTAGAAATTCCATTGGTACCGATAAAGTTTTTGATGTAATTGGTGATGTTTTCCAAGGTAAAGACCTATATCAAATGGTTAGTGATGCAGTATCCGGCAAAAGAAGTGTTGATGACATAGAAAAAGATATTGACATTCCATTAGATGAAGATTACAAAAATACCTTAATCAAGGAATTAGTTGATGAAGGTTTAGTTGATTCAATTGATTATAAATCAATTAAAGAATTAGAAGAATTAACTCAAGAATCCCGTTTAGTACCTGAATATTTGGAAGAATTTTTCAAAAAGGCATTTAAAAAAGTTGGTGGAAAATTCACAACACGAAAAAATGGTACATTAAACATAGCTTCCCTACCTGCGGATATTAGAAGAGCTGCAGATAACACTGATTTCAAGAAATCATTTGGTCGGCTGAATAAATCATATCCTAGATTAACATTTGATAAGAATTTTGCTTCTGAAAATTCAGATTACGACTTTTTGTCATTTGGACATCCACTCCTTGAAGCAGTGTTAAAATGGGTAGAACTGAATTATTCTAACACTTTACAAAGAGGATGTGTCTTCCGTGACCCTAATAATAAATTTGAAGGATTATTTTGGTTCTTTGAAGGAACAGTAAATGATGGAAAAGGAGAAACAGTAGGTAAAAAGCTTTTTGCCCTATACGAAAGTGGGGAAAAACTCGAAGATATTAACCCATCCATAATATGGGATTTAGAACCAATTGATGATTCAAAACCTTTCAAACACAATTTTGATAAAACAAAAGCCCAGAGTCATGCCATAAAAATCATTGAAGAATATTCAAATAATCTGAAAGCAGAAAGAAAACGTCAATCTGGAATAAGACGTAAATATGGTATTAAATCTCTTGAATTCTTCATTAGCGAGTTAGATGCTGATCTGACCTCATTATACTTTAGGCAAAGTATGGGTGAAAATGTTGATTTAGCCATCCACAACAAAGAAGAAAAGAAGAAGAACTATGAAATAGCCCTAAATAAGCTGAAAGAAGACATTATCAAAGAAGAAAGCGTTAGTATGTCCATGCCTAAATTTATTGGAGCCATTAAAGTCATTCAAGATGAAGATTGGGATAATTTAGAAGGAATTAGTACCAAGGAAAAATTAGAAGCTGAATTTAATGTTGAACTGATTGGAATGGATGTCACTATGGAATTTGAAAAAGAGCAAGGTAGAATTCCTGAAGATGTTTCTAAGTTAAATTTAGGTTTTGATATTCGTTCACGTAGTGAAGAAGGTGAATTGAGGTATATTGAAGTTAAAGCTCGTAGTGAAGAAGGGCTTGTGAAGTTAACCCTCAATGAATGGTTCAAAGCCAAACGATTCCGAGAGAATTATTGGTTGTATGTTGTAGCAAATGCAACAACAACCCCTACGCTATATGTAATCCAGGACCCTGTTTTTAATCTAAAAGCCGAGAAACAGTTTGATGTAAGTTTGGTTGTGTATCCTGATGAGTGGAAGAAGGGTGAAAAGGTCTACGAGAAGGTGGACTAATGGATAGAAGGTTTATTGAGGATAGTTTTCCTGTAAAGGAGGTTAGTGAGGAGTCTTCAAGTGAAAAAAACGTTCGACATGGCCATATTTCTACTCTTCATATTTGGTGGGCAAGAAGACCTCTTGCTAGTTCTCGTGCAACAAATTATGCTGCTCTAATTCCTAATCCTCCTAATAATCAAGAAAGAGAGAAAACACGAAATTTTATTATAGAATTATCTAGATGGTCAAATTCTGATAACAAAAATTTATTAAATAAGGCTAAAAAGGATATTTTAAGTGCAAACGATAATTCCCCTGTAAAAATTTTAGATCCATTTTCAGGAGGGGGTTCTATCCCCTTAGAAGCTCTTCGTTTAGGTTGTGAATGTTATGCAAATGATTATAATCCCGTTGCTGTTTTAATTGAGAAATGTACTTTAGAATATCCTCAGAAATATGGGCATCAAATTGAAACGTATGCTGAAAAATCAAATCCTCTTATTCAAGATTTTCAAAAATGGGCTTTGTGGTTATTAAATACTGCAAAAAATGAATTAAAAGAAAAGTATCCAATAGAAAAAAATAATGCGCTGCCTGTAGGTTATAAATGGGTTAGGACTCTGAAATGTCAAAATCCAAGTTGTGGATTAGAAATTCCTATTGTCAGAGATTTTTGGCTTTCTAAGAAGAAAAACAAAAAAATTGCATTAATGCCATTATTCCATAATAATAAACTAGAGTTTAAAATCGTTGGTCAGAATGATGAAATACCTACAAACTTCAATCCTTCAAATGGAACAGTTAAAAAGGCTTCTATAGAGTGTTTAAAATGTGGTTCCATAATTGAAAGTAAGGATACTCGGAATCTTTTTAAAAATCATAAATATGATGAAAGAATCGTTGCTGTTGTTTTAAAAAATTCTGATAAAGGAAAAAAAGGAAAATATTATCGAATAGGAGATGAAAAAGACAATATAATTCTTCAAAATATAAATAAAGAATTAAATGAAATTGAAGATAATTATTTCATTAACAAGAAGATTCCTAAAGGTAAAGGCAGAGGTGCAGAAAGGGGTTTTACAGTAGGAAATTATGGTTATGATACTTGGGATTCAATTTTTAATCCAAGACAAAAGTTAATGCTTATTCGTTTTTCAGATCTGGTTTTTAAAGCTTATAGATTAATGATAGAACAAGGATATGAAGAAAATTACGCTAAAGCAATATCTACTTATTTAGCTTTAGCCGTTGATAGATTAGCAGATTATAATTCCACACTATCAAGATGGGTCCCAAATGGAGAATTTATTGGAAATACTCTAACAAGGCAAGCTCTTTCTATTGTCTGGGATTATTTTGAGTTATGTCCATGGAGTGAAGCTACAGGTGATTGGAATTCGGCAGTTAATTGGATATCAAAAACCATAGAACATTGTTCAAAAACCAGCTATATTCCCTCAAAAGTTACACAGGGTTCATCCACATCATTACCTTATCCTGATAATTATTTTGATGCAATTTTCACTGATCCGCCTTACTATGACAATATCCCATATTCCTTATTAGCCGATTTTTTCTATGTATGGCTCAAAAGATCAATTGGAAACATCTATCCAGAATTGTTTACTACTCCTTTAAGTCCTAAATCAAAAGAAGTTGTGGCTTATACATATGAAAAATCATGGGAAGAATCAAAAATATTTTTTGAAAAAATGTTAAATAAATCCTTCATCGAGATTTATCGCGTTTTAAAAGAAGGAGGTATTGCTACTATTGTTTATGCCCATAAAACTACTGAAGGTTGGGAAACAGTGATTAATGCATTGTTGGATTCAGGACTGACAGTTACTGCATCATGGCCCCTTTCAACAGAAAGGAAAGCAAGAACCAGATCAAAAAGCTCTGCTGCATTAGCATCCTCCATATATATTGTGGCACGTAAATTTGAGAAAGATAGAATTGGATGGTATAATGATGTTAAAGCAGAAATCAAAGATTATGTGCCTAAAAAGTTAAACAAATTATGGGATGAAAAAATCTCGGGTTCTGATTTCTTTATAGCTGCTATAGGTTCAGCAATTGAAATTTTTGGGAAATATGAAAAAATAATGGACTTTGAAGGTAATGAAATCAGAGCTGATAAACTCCTAAGTTTTGTGAGAGATGTTGTAACAAATTATGCAATGACTCAGATCCTTCATGAAGGTTTAGCAGGAGAATTATCGCCATTAACTAAATTTTATTTATTATGGCGATGGAATTATCAGGACTCAAGCGTTCCCTTTGATGAAGCTCGTAAATTAGCTCAAAGTGCTGGTATTGATTTATCTGAAGAATGGAACAAGGGTTTTATATTAAAAAATGGTCAGTTTATTAATGTATTAGGACCAGAAAAAAGGAAAGTAAAAGATCTTGAAGATCCTGTAGAATTAATTGATACACTTCATTCAGTTTCTATCTTATGGAATAAACAAAAAAAAACAGAAGTGAAAAATATTTTAGAAAAAACAGGTTGGATTAATAACGATGCTTTCTTTAGGGTGGCTCAAGCTATTTCTGAAACTTTGCTTGATGTGAGTTCTGAAAAAATATTAATTCAGAGTTTCCTAGCAAGTAAAGACATCATCATGAAGAATATGAGTGATGAGGGTCAAAGTAAGTTACTTTAAGTGAGATGAGAGAAATGAAACCTTTTTCAATGGTTGCCAAACCACATAAGGATATATTTGAGAAAAAACTAAGAATGGATGTATTTGCAGCTGATTTGTGGTATGTTTTTAAGGGGGAGGGTCCGGAGGAATACAAAGATCCTAATCTGTTCTTTAAAAAAACTTATCTCACTCAGGGTTTGAATAATATTCTCGATGTTGCTAAGATGAGACTCAATGGGGAAGGTGGAGACCCTATAATACAGCTTCAAACTCCTTTTGGTGGAGGTAAAACACACACCTTGATAGCATTATACCATAAAGCCCGTGAAATGGGTGCTAATGTTGTTGTTATTGATGGTACTGCATTAGATCCTAAAGATGTTAATATTTGGGAGGAAATGGAAAGGCAACTAACTGGAAAAATAGATAAATTAAAAGGACCTACCTCTCCGGGGAAAGATAAAATACGAGATTTATTAGTTTCCAAACAACCAGTAATGATTTTAATAGATGAATTATTGGAATATGCCACTAAAGCATCAGGAATAGAAGTGGGAAGATCTAATTTAGCTTCACAATTACTTGCCTTCATCCAGGAACTTACCGCTGCCATTAGCACTGTTGAAAATTCGATGATGATTCTCACCTTGCCATCTAGTGAAACTGAACATTTTGATTCAGAAGCAGAAGCCCTTTATCACAATCTATCCATTAAAATTCAGAAGGTAGTGGGTAGAGTAGAGATGATATATACTCCAGTACAGGATGAAGAAATATATCCCGTCATTAGAAGAAGGTTATTTAGTTCTGTGGATGAAGAAGAAGCTGAAAACATTGTTGATGAATTCATTGATTATGCAGACCAGGAAAATATTCTACCTAAAAAAATAGACAAATCAGAATATAAAAAGAAGTTCATCCAAAGTTACCCGTTCCAACCAGAAGTAATTGACATTCTGTACACTAGATGGGGGTCCTTCCCAGAATTTCAACGCACTAGAGGAGTATTAAGGTTCCTTTCATTAATCGTCAATTCCTTACGAAATTCTAAAAATTCACTAATTCATTTATCAGATTTCGATCTTAATGATGAAACCATTAAAAGAGAACTATTAAAATATGCTGGGCATGAATATGATGCCATAATAGCTTCAGATATAACATTACCCACCTCTGGGTCTAAAGAAGTCGATGTTACACTTGGTTCGGCGTATTTGCCTTACAATATAGGCACCAAAGTTTCAACTACTATGTTTTTATATTCATTCCCAACCGGTTTAAGTGGGAAAAATGGTGCATCAATTAAAGAAATTCAACTTTCATGTATTGATGTTGATATCCCCAGCAACATCATAGAAGTAGCCATCAATAGACTTGAAGATAACCTTCTTTACTTGCACTCAAAGGACAATCGATACTTATTTTTAAACAAAATCACTCTTAACCGAGTTAAAGAGATTAAAAAAGAAGGCATAACCGATGAAATGATTCGGGAAGATGAAGAAAACCTCTTGAATAAAATTTTAGGAAAAAAAGTCTTTGATGTTTATAAATGGCCTTATAACTCGAAGGATATCCCTGATACTAAAAATTTGAAATTAGTTATTGAAAATGATAAAGACTTATTAATTGATTTCTTAGAAAACTATGGAGATCGTCCACGAGTTTACCGTAACACCCTAATTTTTTTAAGTCCTTTAGAATCTGAAAGAGGGGTATTGAGAAATGCGATTAAAGACAAATTGGCATGGAAATTAGTTATCGAAGATAAATTATTAGATCTTACTCCAGATCAGAAAAATGAAGTAAACAAAAAGATTAGAGAATTAGAAAATGATTCTAAAGAGTTTATACGCAACTTATATAGGCTAATTTTCCTCCCATCTCTAGATGGACTTAAAGAAATAGATCTTGGTCGTCATCCCTATGGGATGGATCATTCCATTGAAATAGACATTCAAAAACGATTAAAAAATGAAGATGAACTAACTGAAAAGTTATCTCCGCTTATTATTCGTGAAAAATATCTGAAAGGGAAAAGACATGTTGAAACTGTTAAAATTCATGACTCTTTCTACAAAACACCTGGTGAGATCCGGATAACATCCGAAGAAGTTTTTAAAAGATCCATTCGTGAAGGTGTCAAAGAAGGTTTATTTGGATTAGGTGATTTCGAAGATGATAAACCATACTGTAAATTCTATAAAAAAGTTTGCTCACCTGAACTAGTCCATGGAGAGTTATTAATTGATGCCGAAATTTGCATTAATTTCGCTTTCGAACCACCAACATCAGAAGAAATCAAGAATGATATTCTTAAATCTGATGACTGCGTTGAAACTCCTAAAATCCTACAACTATATGCAAAATTAAACCCTGCAGTTGATAAAAATATAATTTGTCAAAGTGTTCAATCTGCAATTATTGATGGTGTAAAAAAAGGTGACTTTGGTTTAGGAATAAAAGAAGATGAAAAAATAAAATGTATTTCATTCCAAAGAGATTGTTTAGTAGATTTAGTCTATCCAGAAATCATTATAAATCCTGATTTATGTAAAGAAAAACCACTTCATCCTCCATTTGAAATAACTCCCGAAGATATTAAGAATCTATACTTGGATTCATCTGATTTTTTCGAAACAAAAAAAATCACGGAATCTATCGTTTCAGAAAGTCCAGAACTGGACTTTAATGAAATTCGCCAAAATGTTAAAGTAGCTATTAATCAAGGGATTAAAAGAGGTTATTTCCTTTTGGGAATTTTAGAGGAAGGAACGCCTAAATGTTTGAAAAAGGATGAATTAATCCCCAAATTAACCATAGATGAAATTATAGTTATTCCAGAATTATGTAAAAAAGACGTAATTTCGGAAATTGAACTTGAATTAGAAGTTTCTTTGGAAAAAGTAGCGGATATAATCAAAATGATTGCTTACCTCAAAGGGCCTTTTGATGATGTTGACACCAAAGCTAAATTCAACATAATTGTTAAAGATGGGGAAATTTCTGCTTCTGATTATGAAAATAAAATCAAAGAAACATTAGAACAATTAGATATTTCACCTTCAGTGGAATTAACTAAATAATCTTCTAAAAGGGGAGTAAGAAGATGTTAAAAGAAGGAATAACGGTATCAGGACCTTTTTGGCCAGAACAAATAGAGATTAAAAAAGTTGAAAAATTAGGAGAAAATACTCTTATTATTGGTTCTACAGTCCAATCAAATCAGCTCTTTGAAAATTTGCTTGATGATGAGGATCTTAAAAAACTAGTTATAGATGATTTTGTAATAGATTTTTCATCTCCAGCGAGTGAAGTCTTTCTATCATTAGAAGCACAAAGATACAGATATACTTCAATGTTTGACACTTTTTTGGCCATGAATACTTCCAAAATTGATCCACTTCCTTTTCAATTAGACGCCGTATATCTTCATGCGTTGAAACAACCTAAAATGCGGTTTATGATTGCAGATGACCCTGGTGCTGGTAAAACTATAATGGCCGGGTTAATCATCAAGGAATTGAAACTTAGAGGATTAGCTAAAAAAATTTTAATCGTATCTCCGGGTCATTTAGCCAGTCAATGGCAAAGGGAAATGAAAGATAAGTTTAATGAATCTTTTAGAACTGTTAATAGGTCATATATCAATAGTTACAGTTTAGAAAATGCTTGGGATGTCGAAAATCAATATATTACTTCGATTGACTTTGCAAAACAAAAAGATATACGTGCAATGTTAAGTGGAACAAAATGGGATTTGGTAGTGGTTGATGAAGCCCATAAAATGTCTGCATATATGTACGGTAAAAAAATTTCCAAACGACAAAGATATCGTTTGGGTGAAGTTCTATCAAGAACTACTGAACACATGCTATTTCTTACTGCAACTCCTCACCAAGGAGATCCAGAAAATTACCGACTACTTCTTGACCTACTTTTACCAGGTTTTTTTGCAGATCCTGCAATGATCAATGAAGCTCGGCGGAACGGTGATAATCCTCTTTTTATTAGGAGAATAAAAGAAGATCTCAGAGATTTTGATCAAAAACCTATTTTTACCAAAAGGTATACAACAACAGTTAAATTCGATTTGAATGAACAGGAAATTCAATTATACGAAGATGTATCAAGATATGTTCGTACGCAATTCAATCGAGCTTTAATGAGAGGTAAGCGAGTAGGTTTTTCATTTGCACTTTTAATTCTTCAAAGAAGAATGGCTTCGAGTATATATGCACTATTGAAGTCTTTGGAAAGGAAAAAAGCTAGTTTTGAAGAAATCATTGAAAACCCAAAATTACTCAAAAAATATCAATCCATTGATGATAAGGATTTAGAAGATGAATCAGAAGAAGATCGTTGGATATTGGAATCAGAATGGGAAAAAAAGACCACCGTAGATACTATCACTGCCTTAAAAGCTGAAATAAAAACGTTAGACCATCTTATAATATTAGCAAATTCTATCTTGGGTGAACGAAACGAAACGAAACTTTCTAAACTGAGAGAAGTAATGGATTCTCTAGGTGAGGAAAAGATACTGATTTTTACTGAAGCTAAAGATACTCTGGATTATTTGATTGAAAAAATTAGCTCTTGGGGGTATGAAGTAAATACCATTCATGGTGGTATGAATATGGATGAGCGGGTTAAAGCTGAAAGGGTTTTCCAAGATCAAACTCAAGTCATGGTAGCCACAGAAGCTGCAGGTGAAGGTATTAATCTCCAATTCTGTCATTTAATGATAAATTATGACATTCCATGGAACCCTAACCGTTTAGAACAAAGAATGGGAAGGATTCATCGATACAAACAAGAAAAAGATGTTAATATATTTAATTTTGTAGCTGAAAATACCCGCGAAGGTGCAGTATTAGCAACCATTCTAGATAAATTAAATGAAATAAAAAAATCGATAGGCTCTGATAAAGTATTTGACGTCATTGGTGATGTATTTCAAGGAAAAGATCTTTATAATTTAATCGCTGAAGCGGTTTCAGGCGAAAGAAGTGTAGTTGATATTCAAGATGAATTAGACTTTGAAGTTGATGGAGAATACAGGGAAAGGTTAAAAAAAGAATTATTAAATCAAGGTTTAGTAGATAATATTGATTATGAATCCATTTTTGATTTAAGTGAGATGAATGCTGAATTAAGTCTCGTGCCAGAATATTTAGAAGAATTCTTTAAAAAGGCATTTATAAAAGCTAATGGCAGATATAACATTAGAAAGGATGGTACAATCCAAATACGAACAGTACCGCTTGAAATTCGTAAAAATAATGATCAAAATTCATTTAAAAAGAACTTTGGCATTATTGAAAAATCTTACACAAGTATAACCTTTAACCGTGATAATGCTAATAATGGAACTGAACTAGTTACATTTGGACATCCACTTTTAGAGGGTCTTATTGAATGGGTTGAAAAATCATTTTATGAAAAAATGCTAAAAGGTTGTTCTTTTTTTGATCCTTCTGGAGAATATGATGGATATATTTGGTTCTATGAAGGTGCCGTTAAGGATGGTAAGGATGAAATTGTAGGTAAAAGATTGTTTGCCATATACGATGATGGTCACGAAATTAAAAAGATTGATCCATCAATATTATGGAATTTTGAACCTGTGGATGAACCAACACCTTTGAATGTTCAATTAGATCGAAAAACACCCAAAATTCAGGTTATTGGGTTGGCTAAGAACTATCTAAAAGAACTCAAAGTTGAAAGAGAGCGTCAAGCTAATGTGAAGAAGAAGTATGGAATAAAATCACTCCAGCAATTAATAACTGAAATAGATGCTGATTTAACAGAACTTTATATAAGATCAGATATTGGTGAAGATGTTGATTTAGCGATATACAATAAAGAAACAAAGAAAAAAGAATATGAATCTTCATTAAAACAATTGAATCAAGAGATTGTTCAAGAAAGTAGCCTTAGTATATCTTTACCTAAGTTTATTGCCACTATTAATGTTAAATCGAAAACTATTCCCACGACTAATGACTCGAAAATTAATATAATTTTAAATTATGAAATTAAGGAAGGTCGTGAACCCTTATTGACTCCATCAAGCTCCGGCTTTAATATCAAATCAAAGGATAAAAACAAGATTAGATTTATAGCTTTTAAATTTGTCAAAGATATTGAAAGTAAAATCACGTTAACGCTTAATGAATGGTTAAAAGCAAAACGATTCGGAGAAAATTACTGGTTATACATCTTAGTAGATAACGGTAATTCTTATGATTTGTACTTGATCCAGGACCCAAAAAATAAATTAGAAACGTCAAAAGAAGATTTTTCTGTTAAGGTAGTTCCTGAGAGGTGGCAAGTAGCTAATAAAGTTCTTGAAATAAATAAAAATTATTGAGGTTAGTAAATGACTAGTATCTCCAAAATACAAAGTTCAATGAAAGCCCTAACTGATAAAAAAACTGAAAAATCGATTATAACGCGTAAAATAAATGATTTAAAGCTTCAAAAAGATATATTGATTAAAGAATTACCCACGTTAGAAGAAGAACTGTCTATTTGGCAAAATGATATATCAAAATTAGAAAAAAATAATCAAAGTGTAGATGAACTTAATGTATGGAATGATGAAATAAAAAGTATTGAATTTCAGATTGAAAAGATAAAATCAGACATAAAAGAGAATTCCCTTGATTTTAAAAAGGAAAACAATATTGAATCAAATTTAAAGGATGAAATTGATAATTTAATATTGGAACTTAAAACCCAAATTTTTGAAATATTAAAGTCTGAAAATTTGTCTACGGAATATAACAAAAATGAGATTATTACTCTAACTGAAATCCTTAAAACGGTATTAGAATCCAATTCCAATCTAAATATCGAGGATTTCATTGAAATTATTTCTAATGAAGGAGTCAATATTTCTTTAAATTACTTGGAGATAATTAATCAAGTATTTGGAGAAAAATTAGTAATTTTACCTGAGGTAATCTCTAAATTTATTTCTGATTATTTGAACGATTTAAAACCGGGTAATGTGCTTGATCCCTGGCCTTTAAACGGTTTTATGTCAAAAAGTTTATTAGAACTTAAAAATAAGGATATAATTACACTAAAAACTAATTCTACTATATTAAAAAACTTAATTAACACAGAATTTCAAAGCAACAGTGAAATCAAAAAATCATATGATTTTATAGTAGGCTGTCCTCCAATTGATAACTTAATTTCTATCAATGATGATTTAAAAGACATAATATCTGACGATATTGCTTCCATAAATTTTATTCATATGGCTCAGAAAATCAGTGCTGAGGGTGAAGGGCTATTTATTTTAGAACCTGATTTTTTACTTAAACGAGAAACCACATCAACATTTTCTAATTTAAATGAATTTGGACTATATATTAAAGCAATTATTGAGATTCCTTACATATTAGCTCCGGATGAAACAGATAAAATACTATTAATAGTATCAAAAAAATATCACAATGATATATTTGTTGGTACGCTAAGCCATGACTACGATGCAAACAAAATTCTCAAAAATAATCTAATTTTAAGAAAACTTGGAAAAATTCCACAATATGGTTATATAACTACTTTAAGTTCATTTTTTACTTTTAAATCATTCTATGCTCAAATTGAATCATTAAAGATTAGTGAAAGTTCAAATTTCAACACCAAATCGTTTTCTAGCGTAGTAAAAGAAGTTCAGATACCATCAAAAAATTGTGAAACTGAAGTACAAGTAAACTCATTGTTTTTACCTTTAGACGAAAACTTCAAAGTTGTAGTTGATAATGATAAAATCGTGAATACAGATTATTTGCATCTGATTTTAAATCAAAAATGTTGTCTTGCCGAATATTTAGCAAATTATATTAATGATACCCTTTTAGGGCAGAAAATTAGAGAATCAATAACAATTGGCAAATATACACCAGCTTTATTTGATGATCTTATATCGAATACAGAAATTTATTTACCGGATTTAGACTCTCAAGTTGAAGTTTTAAGAGTTGATTCTATAATAAGTGAAATAACTGCCAGAGCAAACAGTTATAGAGATCAATTATGGAAAAACCCTGATGAATACAAATTAATCACTGAACATGTTGACGCATTAGACGACAAAAGGGAATATCATTTTGAAAAATGGCTTGAATCATTACCTTATCCCTTATCTTCTATTCTTTGGGAGAGTTTCAGAACTTCAAAAGCAGATTTAAAAGTTAGATATCTTCTCCACTTTTTTGAGGCTTTTTCAGAATTTAATGTGATTATTATGTTAAGTGGTTTAATATCTGATGATAGATTCTTCAACCGTGAATTTTATCGCTGCACACAATTCAATCCAAAGTTCAAAAATTGGTATTATCATCCTAGTTTCGGAAATTGGAATTTTTTTGGCAGTTGCCTTGCAAAAAATCTTCGGTTTATTTTAGGGAAACAATATAAACGAAACCAATTATTGAACATTTTTGGGGCTTATAACCCTGTATTTATTGAAAAAATTAGTTCGTATGAATTATACGAAATTTTAAATGAAGTTAGCAGGTATCGAAATAGTTGGGATGCACATGGACCTGTAGTTTCAAAAACTGAATATGGAAATAGATACAAAATTTTAAGGAATTCTATCTCTAAATTGTATAATTGTATCAATGATATTTTTAAAGATAATTTGTTAGTTCTGCCATTAGATAACACATTTAATGATAGTATTTATTATTACACTGCCAAAAAATTCATGGGTTCCAATAATCGTTTCATAAGTATGGAAATTGAATCTATGAGTCCAATGGATTCTAATAATATTTATCTTATTATGGACAATAATCGAAAACCAATCAAGTTATTACCTTTACTTAAATATTACAAAGATACTTGTTATTTTTATAACTCTCTGGTTAAAGATGAATATAAAACACAATTTGTGTCTTACCATAATAAAGAAAAACCTCAAATATTCTGTCCTTCAATTGAATTAGATGATTTTTATTCTATTTTTGAAAGAGATACCTACTACTAGTCCCCTGATTTAATTTGAGTGATATTAATTGCTAACATTAAAGAATATTGTTATCATTTGTAAATATTTTTAATTAATATTAATAAATGTTGCTATTAAAAACATATGGAAAAGGATATCTACCATATTACAATATTAATAATTAAACAAATAGTGGGGGCAAAATATTAGAAAAATAAGGCATAGATCTAATCCTAAAGTTGATTCTAGTTCCGGTTTTGCTAAATGCCATGAATGTGGTAAACTTATGGCGAAATCAGACTTAATTGATTCTAAATATTGCAAAGATTGCTACGATAAAATCAATTTAGCTAATAAATTATCTTTACAACGCTGCTCATCTTGCCATGAATATTTTGATCCATCATCATCAGATGATCCCTATCACTGCTCAAAATGCGTTGAAAAGATGAGAAGATGCATTAATTGTCATAAAAAATTTATTCCGGATAGTAAAATTATTTTATGTCCTGTATGCTACAGTAATATCGTAAAAACATGCCAGATATGTAAAAAAGATTTTGTCCCTAAATCTAGATATCATAACTTATGTCCTAAATGTCATAATAAAATTAAAAATCCTAAGAAGTCTACCCCGACTAGATCCATGGCTGAAGATAAATCAGCTGAGGAAAAAACAATAGAACTTCTGATCAAAGCACTTGATGATCCTAATAATCAGGAGAATGCTAAAAAAACTTTAATTGAATGGGGTAATTCATCAATCGACCAAATTATTCAAAATTTAGGAACTAAAAATAAGAATAAAAGAGATATATTAATTGAAATATTATGCGAGATGAAGCCAATTGCTGTTACTAAATTAATTCAAGTTCTAAATGATGAATACTATCAAGAGGAGTATTTTATCAAAACAGGTTGTGTGAAGGCTTTAGGATTAATAGGAGATAAAAGAGCGGTTGAAACATTGATCGTAACTTTGGATGACTATGATTCTTTTGTAAGAAGCAGTTCTGCTAAAGCTTTAGGATTAATAGGGGATAATCGAGCTGTTGAACCTTTGATAGATACACTTGAAAATGATATTGACTCTATCGTCCGAATTGCATCTGTGAACGCATTGGGTAAATTTGAAGACATTAATACGATAAAGCCAATAGTTGAAGCGATGGAGGAAGAATATTCTTCAAATTTAACTATTCATTGTTTAAAAACACTAGTTGATCTTGATGAAGAAACAGCTGTGACCTATTTATGTAAAAATATTGATAATAGTCAAAAAGAAATCGCATACTTCTCAATTGAACTACTTAGTTCGCTAAAGGGAGATGAATATGTGGAAAAAATACTTAATTCCTGTAAAACAAGGGAATTAAGCAAAGATGAATTTTTAAAATTAGTGAATAATCTATTAAATGAAGATCTTGATATTAGGATGGAAGCTGTTAAACTTTTAGGAGATAGTAACAATAAAAGGGCTTCGAAATATCTGCTTAAACTAATTGATGATGAGGATAATGAAATAAGATTAGAAGTTCTCAAATCACTGGGTAAACTTAAAAACCCTGAAACACTTGATGTTTTAATAAATACATTAAAAGATCGTGACACATCCGTACGTTGGGCTGCTGAGGAAGCTATTGGGAATTTTGATCAAGAAGCCATACCAAAAATATCCGAATCTCTTAAATCAGAGGATGATGTCTTAAGATATTATTTAGTTGCTATTTTAGGTGAAATTGAGGATGTAGATTCTGAAACTCTTTTACTTAGATCTTTAAATGACCCTGATATTGATGTCAAAATAAAGACCATAGAATCTCTTGCCAAAATAGGCACAGAAAGGTCTATAAATCCACTATTAAATTTATTAAATGATGAAAATTCAAAAATTCAACGCATTTGTTCTTATTCTCTAGTTAAAATTTGTGAAGAAAATGATTTAATTCGTTTAGAATCTATTCTGGAAAATGAATATCAAGGTGAAAATAAAGCTTTAGAAGATATTATTAAAAAAGTATACTCAAAAATTGAAAAAATACAAGCAGCTGAGAAATGTAATGAAAATGAATCTAAGATACAAATAAATGAACCAGATACAACTTTTACAACAGATAAAAAGACAAAACAATCATCTGAGACTACTCCTCCTGAAGATCCTTTAGAAAATATGGCTGAAGATATAGGAGATGACCCATTTGCAATCCTTGATGCAATCAAAAAAAAGTGAATCGTATCCAATACCTGATGGTGATTTATTGAGCTATAATTTTGATTTAAATTATTTAGAACAATATCATTCTAACTTAAACTTCAATATTCATTATAATGATAAAGAACTATTCTCTCGAAGAGGTGAAGCATTAATTAATAATAGAAAAATCCAAACACCTGCATTGTGGTTAGGGCATGTAATGGGCGGACGTCCACATCCTTGGAAATTTTTAGATATAAAAACTATTATTGTGAATGCAGCAGATATTCTTAGAACTAAATCAAATACAAACTCAATTTGTGAAAACGGAATTCACAAACATCTCGATTTTAATGGTGCTATATTAATGGATTCTGGTGGCTTCTTATTCCAAAAAAAAGATGATTTGGATATCGATCCATTATTGATAATCGATTTATACGAAAAATCTAAACCTGATTTAGGGGTTATTCTAGACCATCCTTTCAATCCTTCTGAAACTAATAAAGCTAATCAAAAAAGATGGAAAAAAACACTAGAAAACACGAAAATAATGGTAAAAAATAAAGGAAAAGTCGATTTAATGCCTGTTGTTCATGGATATAATCCCAAAGAGTTAAAAAAAGCTTGTGATGATATTAAAAAGATTATCCCCGAACCAACTATGGTAGGTATTGGTAGTTTAGTTCCTTTATTATTCAGAACTAACGGTACAAAAAGATTCAAAGATCCAATCAAATTTGTTATCGATGCTATTAGAATTGTACAAGAAGAATTCCCTAACTCTTTTCTGCATGCTTTCGGAATTGGAAGTAGTAAAACAATGCATTTAATGTATTCATTAGGTGTTGATTCTCTTGATTCAACCAGTTGGAGATTAAAAGCAGCTTATGGTGTAATTCAGTTACCTGGAGTTGCAGATCGTCACCCTTTATCACGAAATAACGGACGTTCATTTCTAAATGAAAAAGAAAAAAAATTACTAAATAAATGCCAATGTCCTTCTTGTAAGAATTTATCCATTAATAAAAGATTGAACACATTAAATGATCAATTTTCCGCAAGAGCTATTCATAATGCTCATGTTTTTTTAACTGAACAAAAGAAGTTCCAAGATAAAATCAAAAATGGGAAAACTAAAGATTTTACTCAAAAACGTTTAAATAGTGGAATTTTTCTTAAAGCTTTTAAATATATCCTTGAAAAAAAAGAATTCAATTAAATCAAACATACTTAGGGGTTTTAACAATGGAAACTACTGCAAAATTCAAAAGATTTCCTCCAATTAGTGGTGTTACATTTTCAGGTAATGAAAAAACTGCAATTAAAAGCAGACTTTCAATAGAAGAAGAGATTAAAGATTCTATTAACTATTGTAAAAAAGAATCAGAGGGAGTGGCTGCTAGATTTATTCTAGGTGATTGGGGCGAAGGAAAAACTGATACCTACGAAAGAATTATCGAACCATATATAACAAATTCTGGAGATTATCTTTTCTTTCTTTCGGCATCACGTTTAGCAAATTCATATGAAAATGAAACTATAATGAATTTTGCTAAATTCTTACTGGCAAACCCTGACAGATTGTTAATACATCTGTTTAATGTTATCAAAGCAGATTCTAAATACAATGATTTAATACCGGAAATGAAAGAAAATCCTAAATCATTTCTTAGTAGAACGTTGGATAAATTATTAAATAATAATGATAAAAAAATCTTTATATTTATTGATGAATTCGAAGAACTACTATTATCTCCAAAAACTCTCAAAAAAGTAGTATCCGGTATTAAAGAATCTATCAATGGAGATTTCGAAGTTGAATCTTTAGGTAAAGATGGGGAATACAAAGACCGTTTGCACTTTTTCTTATCTTGCACACCTGACGCTTATTATAAAATTCAAGTTAATTATGATTTTATAATGCCTGGTTTCGATAGAAGAGTGGGAAAAATACGATTAACTCAAATAACTAGAGAAGAGGGACTTAAATTTTTGATGGATTTGATTAATTATTCTTATACTTCCAACGATGGTGATTCGCCTACACTACCAAATAATCTACCCATATCTAACATTTCAGTATTTAATACATTATTAAGAGTCAGTCAGAGGAATATGGGTAATTTGACTAGTTTATTCACTGAAATATTTAAAAGTCTCGTTGTTGACGACCAAATCGAAATATTAAACTATTCTAATCTAATAGATCAATTAAAACGCCATGAAATTACTGCCTATGGTGGACAAACACCTTGCATTGATAATAACTACGATCGTGTTATAAAATATTTGGAAGAATCTTGCAGTACACAAAATCAAGAAATATGCAAAGAGATTTTTAGATTAATTATAGGAGAGTTAAAACCTAACTCTTTAAATTACATTTCACAAATTATTTCAGAAGATAATCTGTCAGCCCAAAACCTGATCAAAAATATTAATCAAGAAATTAAAGAAAACGACAAAATTGAAAATGCTATAATTAAAGTTGCACCATTATCAGCCACTAATAATTTAGAGGATTTACTAAACAAATTATCAAAAGAAAAATACATCAAAGAGAATAAAACTTTTTACATACAAAAAATAAAGTTTTCTGAACCAATTGAGGACTTTAAGGAAAGAATTATTTCTTATGAATTAAATGAAAAAAACAATTTAATACCTAAGGTTTATTTGCCTATTGATAAAGAAGATACAAAAGCATTTTTTGAAGGCTTAATTGAAGATGATGAAGAAGCAATTCTTTTAAGCGGCATCTTTAAAGAATTTGTTGAAGATGAATATGCTTATTTGGCTAATGAATCACTGCTAAATCTAATTTATCCAACACCTATACCTCTAGATACTGCTTATTTAACTAATGAAGAAGAAAAATTGAAATTATGGAGATACTTATCACACAATCTCAATGAAGAATATGAAAAAAATATTTTAGAAGCCTTTTATTTGTTTATGGAAAAATCAAAAATATTTGAGATCAATGAACAAATAAATTCTAGAATACAATTGATTGTGCCTGAAACTAATACCAAGATTAATACGAAGATTTTGCTTGTTAATGGAGATGTGGAACCTAATCACATCAATGAGGCTAGTGCAATTTTAAGTAAAGATTTAGCCACAAATTTAGTACTTATTTTACATAACGGTGAATTCACGGAACAAGCATACGATGAGTTATATGATCAGAAATTGGGTCAGAATGATAAATATCAAGTTATGGGCATTCAACTTCATCATTCTCTTGCCAAAAAACTTTTGTTTGGTTTGAAAGCGTTGCAAAAATTTGAAAAATATATTGATAAGGATTTATTTGAGGGTGTTTGCCAAGAGAAAATTGAAGAATTAAATCTTAAATCTAAGATTAATACTTGGATTGATTATCAAATTAAAAAGGGTCTTGTAATAAATCAAATTAAATTAAAAAATGCTCGTGACCCTAAAACTTTTGCCGATGGACTTAAATTATATTTAAATTATGACGGTTCTCATACTCCTGATGAAATCCACAGTCTAAACATGGATGGAGTTTTGTTATTTAAAAGATATGGAAGTAAAGGTTTCATAGCATCTGATTTTGAAGATGGGTCTGGTGAAATCACCAAAGTTTCGTTAGATTTAGCTAATAATGGTTTTTTAATTGAGAGTGGAGACAAATATACTGTTACCACTAACCCTGTAGAAGATAGAATCTTTGAATTTATTAAAAATGCAGGTGGCAAATTGAGTTTAAATGATTTGAAAAGCTATTTCATAATTCGAGACAGAAATGAACGTGCCTTTCAAGATGTTTTTATAAATATTATGGATTATAAAGGCATTATTAGATCTAGGCCTAAAAATGATATAATTGAAATTAACAGTATTGATTCTGCATTTGAAGATTTAAATAAACTTTATAGCGAATATAAAAACAATGTGAATGATGATGAATTCAGAAGATTCGGACATTATTATATTAAAAAACAAAGAGCATCTAAATTAATCGTTTTTGATGAATTTGATGAATTTATAACTTCTACTTTCAAAGAAGCTGAGTCCTCCAATGATTTATTAAAAATTAATATTTGTACCAAAATTTTAAAACATTTTAATAATAATTTCTTGATTGCTATTCAAGAAGCTTCCAAAGCTGCACCTACTTTAATGAAAGAGATAAATGAAATAAAATCTGAATTAGATGAATCAATAGATGACGTGATTAATAGAAGTGTTATGTGGTTAAAATATAATTTTAAAAGAAATGATATTGTTGAATATAAGGGTTTATTAGAAGATTTTGATGACTTGAACAATCTTTACTTAGAAAATTATTCGAAAGAAGATTTGTTAAACAAGATTGATGATATTGAGATGAAATTTAAACGCCAATATCCCGATGAATATGCTAAAAAAATGCTTGAAATTTTTGGATTTAATAAAGATAATAGTACACCCCCATACTTTAACATAAAGATTTATTTATTAAAAGAAAAAATGGAAAAAATTTCTGAAAAGGCTTCAGAAATTAAGGATAGTCTTGACAAACTCTGTACAAAATTTGAAGAAATTGAAACCAGACAAAATGAATTAGAAGAAAGATTAGAAAAAACTAAAAAAACCGTTAATGAAAAGAATAAATTAGCTTTTTATATGTTTAAACAACTAGAAGAAGCTAACATAAATCATAAACCTGATGTTAAAACTTCTTCTGAAATTATAGATCTATCCTCATTATTAAAATCTTCTGAAGATTCAATAAAGAAAATTGGTGATAGAATAAGTCTAGTTATCACGTTCACTAACTTAATTGAAAATATCAATGATGCAGAAAAAGATTTTTTAAAAACTTTGCATCAAAAAAAGGAAGATTATATAATTTATGAAAAGATAGGCGATACAAAAAACTTCCAGGACGATATAAAGTTTTTTAAGGATAAAATAAATCAACTTGAAGTTAATTATGAAGAAATCGACATGAATGAGCTTAGAAAAGATGTAAAGAAAAGAAAAACACTAGTAAAAGATTTAAACTCTTGGACTCATACTCTTGACATAGCTTCTGATGCTATTTCTAGTGAATGGGAAGATTATCAAAAGAATAATCGTGAATATGTATATAAAATTCAGACACAACTTGATATCCTTAAATCAGACGAATTTAGTGAAGATCAAGAGGCATTAATTAAGTATGGCGTCAAAAAATTAATTCAATACAGTAAAGTTGACATGTTAAATTCTGAATTTACCGCTTCTAAGTTAGATTCAATGAGAGAAAATCTCAATAATGACGTAATGGAAATAATTACTAAAATTTTACCCCCCAATGTTAGAGATCTTTTATTGAATCTTAAATCAATACATTCAGAGTGGATTACATTTGAGGAAATAGAATCAATTGCCAAAGAGAAACTTGGAATGGATCAAAAAAGTCTAGATGAATCTGTGAATATTTTAATAGATAAAGGTTATATCAAGCGAGGATTATCCCTAACACTTTAATATTCCTCCAATATTTTTATTTTAGATATGTAAAATACAGGTAATTCAGAATACCATAAAATTTCAAAATATGGAATTGATTGTAATGGACTAGGATAATAAAAAATTAGCTCTTTAAAACCTTGTTCTAATATTTTATCGCGAACGACCAACCCTAAATTAAACTTATCATCCAAACTCAGATTACTAGGATGAATATCATAATAGTCTAGGCATTCATCTCTCATATGTATCCCATATTTGTCAGAAATTATCCCATAATCTAAATTAAATAAATCGGTATATTTATAAAATAATTTGTTATATCGGCCAACATAAAAATCTCGTGGGTATCCACGTGATTTAGAAGATTTGGTTTTGGAACAAGAAGTAGACCATAATGCTCCATCAGGTATATTATCAATATGTTGAATATATTGAAACTTATAATCATTACAGAGTACTTTGACCCATTCTTTAGAAGCAGGTATTTTTGGGGGTTCCTTTATTTTCATAATATCTTTAGACATCCCTATTTAATAATTGAATAGTAATAATGTAATGCTATATGAATTACCAGATAAATAATTTAAGGTAATTTAAGGCTATTTAAGGTTTAATAATTTTTTCGGAGCGAATTATACAATGAATTTAGATTATAATCTAAATAAAAAAGATATCAAAGAATCATTTTATAATGAATTTTTATGACAATAGGGTCCTATAATTTAATATCTTTAAATCAGGAGAAAAACATGACAACTGATATTCTATCATGGAACGTAAATGGTCTCAGAGCACGATATAGCAATCGACAGCTTGATTGGTTACAAGAGGAGAGCCCCGATATATTCTGCCTGCAAGAAATTAAAGCCACCGAAGATCAGGTAAAAGCAACTCTAGATGGATTCGATGATTACTATTCCTTTTATTCATCTTCAACTGTAACTCCAGGTTTTAGTGGAGTTGCTATTTACTCTAAAATTAAGCCCAACAAGGTTGTTGATAGTTTTGGAGATGGGAAGTACAAGGAAGAAGGCAGAATTCTATTAGCAGAATTCGATGATTTCATTCTTTTAAACATTTATTTCCCTAGTGGTGCGAACTCTGATAAAAATATCCAGAACAAGATGCTCCATCATAAATTAATGTTTTATGATAGGTTTCTAAACCTAACTGAATCCTTATCAACTTCAGGTGAAAAAGTATTGATTTGTGGGGATTTCAACATTGCTCATAAACACTTGGATCTAGCAAACCCTAAAAAGGCATCTAAAAAGCCGGGATTTCTGCAAGTAGAACGAGCACTTATTGACAGATTAATAGCCCAGGGATATACCGATACATTCCGTGAGTTTACTCTGGACCCCCATCACTATACTTGGTGGAGTAACATGTACAATCTCCGAGAAAAAAATATAGGAATGCGTTTAGATCACTTCTTTGCCACTCAAAATCTTAAAGATAGCATTAAAGATGCATACACCCGTCCTGAAATCATGGGATCTGACCATTGCCCTATAGGAGTTGAAATTCAACTCTAAGTTTTTTTTAAGGTTTTAATAGAAGGATCATATCTAAAAAATTGAAAAAGCCACTAAAGAAAGGCCAAGAAAAAATATAAAGATCTTAGATCATGACTGCTTGTTAGAGGCAGTCATTATTAGATTCTTTTCCCAATATAAAACACATACCCATAATATGCTTTATATTTGTCGTATAACTCTGCTTCATATTGCTGATAGGCTATAAAGTCTTCTGCGGATTTATTGCCCTTATATTTTTCTTTTTCCAGTAAAGATTCTTGCATTTGGGGGTGCTGAACTTCATAATAATATGTCCAACAGGCTTCGGGGACAACAAAAGTCGCAATGGGAAGATAACCTGCTTTTTCCATTTGAGCAACCTTGTTGGATATGGTGTCTATTTCGGGATAGGCTTCTTGCCAAAAGTCCTGAATTTCGGTGGGTCTCTCTTGGGTAAACCAGGTATTTTCGGTAACTGCGATATATCCTCCTGTTTTAAGATATTTTCGCCACTCATTTAATCCACGTTCAAATCCAATGTTATAAATCGCACCTTCCGACCAGATCAAGTCCAATTCTTCTTCTTGAAAGGGAAGATCTTTCATATCACCGGTGACACCTTTCACTCTATCTTGAAGATTTAGGTTTTGGGTGTTCTGGTTAAATTGGATGATAAACTCCGGAAATAAATCAACACCGATAATCTCACTGGCTGTGTTTTGCGCCAACACCATGGTTTGACCGCCTGTTCCGCAACCAATATCGGCAATTTTGGATTTAGCGGTAAGACCATCTATAAAACTCAAAGCTTTGAGGGTTATTTCGGGACTTCCGGGTCCTTGCCGTTCTGTGTTTCCAAAATAATCATAAATAATATTCAAGTCAAATTCGTGAATCGTTTGGTTTTCGTTGCTCATAAACTAATCCCCTATTTGTCAAATTTTCCGTACTCATCACCCTGCTTGCCCTCTAACGGTCGCGGTTTAAACGTTTTATTTCGTTGGTAATACATTTCCTGCTATTCCTATAAATCCTTTTTAAGATAAATCATATCCACCAGTTGGATGTCACCCTCGAAAATAGGGTGGTCATAATTGTCGGTAAAGAAATTCTTTACTCGATATGACTTTTCAAACCCACAACTTTCATAAAACGACAAGATTGCAGGGGTTTCGCCGGTCCCCACCAGCATTGTTTGGTAGTCCTTTTTATAAAAATCAGAAATGAAATTTATCAATGCTCTACCGTACCCTCTGCCTTGATATTTCTCGTAGGTCGCTATGTTTTTCAACTCGCAGTTTCTGCTATTTATGGGCACTACAACACAAACACTTTTCAAATCATCGTCGTATAAAGCAAACAAGTCTCCACCTGGCAAATACTTGTCAATCATATCTTCCTGCTCGTCTGCCAACAACAGTAAATCCAGGAACTGTTTTTTATTTTCGGTAATTTTTTCTATTTTCATCATATCTTTGTTGTTTCCTAATCTGTCAAGTTTTATTTTTCGAGGTATCTCCCCTCATTACTGCTAATGATTAATCTCAAATGCCCCTATTGTAGGATAATCCATGTTATTAGTTTTTGTTAACCCCTTATAAAAACTAAATCATGTAGAGAAATGGTAAAACCTGAACTCACTGTAGTTTTTGACCCTTAGTTAATTCTTTTTTACTTCTCAGACACTCTCCAGGACAAACTATCAAAACTTTTAATGATCATAGTAAAATACACACATACCCTAATCATTAGATGAAAACTAAAGATGGGGATAATTAGTGAAGTTATAAACAATTCATGAGGGTTGTTTGGTGCAAAACTGGAGTAGATATTTTTAGGGTTGAGATCTATGGCCGAAGATCAAAAATTAGAAAAAAATAATATAATTCTTTACAAGGGTGATGAAGGGGCGGCAACCATTGAAGTTCTTTTAAAAGACGACACCATGTGGTCCACACAAAAAACAATGGCCGAACTTTTTGATGTTAAGGTACCTGCTATTTCTAAACATTTAAAAAATATTTTTTCAGAGGGGGAACTAGTTGAAAAATCAGTTGTTTCCATTTTGGAAAATACTGCCAGCGATGGGAAAACATATCAAACCAAGTATTATGATCTTGATGCAATCATAGCAGTTGGCTACCGCGTAAACTCCAAAAAGGCAACTGATTTCAGAATCTGGGCAACAGAAACATTGAAAAAATACATTACCAAAGGTTTCGTCTTAGATGATGAACTTCTAAAAAACGGTACTCGCTTTGGTAAGGATTATTTTGATGAATTACTGGAAAAGGTCCGTGAAATCCGGGCCAGTGAACGTAGATTCTACCAAAAAATCACTGATATCTATGCACAGTGCAGTTTTGATTATAATAAAGATGCCGAGATTACCCGAACCTTCTATGCCACGGTTCAAAATAAGCTTCACTGGGCCATCACCCACCACACTGCAGCAGAAATCATATCAGAACGAGCTGACAGCACCAAAAAGAATATGGGCCTCACCACTTGGAAGAATGCACCAGAAGGTAAAATCCTAAAAACAGACACTGATGTAGCTAAAAACTATTTATCCCCAAAAGAGATTTCAGAATTGAATCGTATCGTTAACATGTACCTGGACTATGCCGAAAACCAGGCAGAAAGACATAAACTAATGTCCATGGAGGACTGGTCATCAAGGTTAGATGCATTCCTTAAATTCAATGAATACGATATTCTCGAGAATCCCGGGAAAGTTTCCCAGGCAGTAGCCAAGGAAATAGCCAATAAAGAATTTGAAAAGTATCGAAAAATCCAGGATAAAGATTATATCTCTGATTTTGACAAAGAGGTAGCTAAGAAATATTTGGATAAAAAAGGGAATGGAAACACTTAAATTTCTTTTAACAAAGAGATCTCCAAATAACCTACCGGTACAGAGTGGTTTTATAGGTTGAATCACAAACCGCGCATTATTATGTGGTATTCTTCATTTATAAAAAAATAATAAAAAAAAGGAAATTAAAGGTTTATTTTTTAATCTTAGGTGCTATTAATCCACTTGCCACCATCAAAACAGCCAGTACCAGGTAATTCACTGGTGTTCCGGTACTCTTCAGAGGTACGGTTCTGGTGGTGCTGGCGGCGTTTACCACCGTGCCCTTAGAACCATTACCCTGCACACTAAAGGAGAATATTCCAGTAGGGTCCAGGTTACTGTTGAAAGTGCCGGATCTTATCACTGGTTTAATGGTAAAACTTCCCCCTACCGGTGATATCACGGTTAAGTTCAGGTAGGGATCTCCCATGGGTACTGAGTCCAGTATCCAGGTTAACATCCGGTTGTTAGCATTGTAGCTCACACTTCCCGTGTCTACCTGGGCACCCACGTAGTTCAGGCCTTCCGGTAATTGGATGTTAATGACCACGTTTTGGGCAGTATTTGGTCCCTTGTTTCCCAGTTTATACTTCAAGGTGAATGGTTCGCCCGCCACAGGATTGGCTGGATCAGAAGTCCCTTCCAGGTAGAGGTAACAGGCGGGTTAACCAGCAGGTTAAATGAAACTGTCTGGTTATCGGTGGTGGCGTTAACTGAACCAGAACTCGTTGCCGTGGGCGTGAAGATCGTGTTCACCACACCATTAACCGTGGATAAATTAGCCGGGTTTAAGCTTCCAATATCACTCTGGAAGTTAACCGGGGTTCCATCTGGAATATGACATTTACCGGGTCGATTGGTGTGAAGATGGTTCCATTGCTGGCATTGTTGAAGCTAACTGTAACGTTACTGGTACCGTTAGAATATATGGGTGAATCAGCGGTGATGGTCATGTACAGCCAGGTACTAACATCCACTATGCTGGATTCATTACCAATGAGTACTGAAAAATCGGGATTGTTGGTTCCCCACCAGTTAAGGGTGGTATTAATAAAACTGGAACCTTCCTGGATAAAAGCACTGTAGATAGCAGCACCATTATCAGCGGTGTTGTTAACCAACCGGTTGAAGTTAACTAGCATATCACCACCAAAATTGCAGATAGCACCACCATAGTCGGCAGTGTTATGGATGAAGGTACAACCTGTCACCTTATTGAAATGCCCAATCATAATCGCTTTCATCTAAGATTTTCCTAGCGGTATTAACATCTCTCCTAGCCAAACTCAAAGAGTTTTGTACTCTGCGAAAGTCAGGTAATAATTTCTTAATGTAACCCTCTTTTTCAAGGTTATCCAGCATTTATTTCACCTAAAATTATGATTTTGGGTTCATGGAGTATTTCTTTAATGAAAGGATCATTATTATGGATTTTTTCATGATATTCCTCATTGGATAATATGATGTAATTTATTTCACGGGATAACTTTCTTTCCAGTGTATTAAATTCAGTTATTAGGGCATCCTCATCTATATCGCCCACCATAAAAACGTCAATATCACTGCCGGGTCCGGCCTCTTTAGTAGCGTAGGATCCATAAATGAAAGCTAGTTTAATCTGACCCCATTTTTTCACATTTTCCTTTAACAATTGGGCCACACCTTCAGTTTTCATCACCATACTGTAAAGTTCATGGTAAAGATAAAATTCATTATCTACCTTAAAATATTTTAGATTTCCCGCTTTTCTACTAGTTAAAAGACCAATATTCTCCAGATTGCTGAGTTCCCTCCTAACGGAGTTTATGTTTTTATTTATTTTCTTGGTGATTTCCCGGACATACAACTCTTCACCAGGATTCAGCATGAAAAGGGTGATAATTTTACTCCGGGTTTTGGATGTGAAGAGTTTACTTAACATGAATAAAAAATGTATTCGATTGTATAAATAATTTATTCATTAAATATTAAGTTTAGTAATATTTTTATTATTAAGGTGAAGGTGATATAAGCAATTTTCTATCCTAAAATCAAACTCCCTGCAAATAATTTTATTATTAACATCATACCAACATAGATTATCATTTTATCTTGTAAAATGGGGAGTTATCACTTGATATCATGGGAAACATATCAGAATATAGTAATTGGGCATTTACACCGGAAGATAAGCTCTGCTGATAATCCGGATCAACACCAGGCCATCAGTGCTTCCACTGGTGAATCTCAGTTTCTGGTGGCCGGGCCGGGTAGTGGGAAAACCACGGTCATGGTGTTGAAGATACTGAAGTTCATATATGTGGATGATGTGCACCCTTCTTCTATATTGGCCACAACCTTCACCAGAAAGGCTGCTACCGAGTTACGCTCCAGGATCCTTTCATGGGGGGATGAAATACGTCAAGTACTCCTGGACCTTCCGGACTTTAAAGAGGTACATCCATCTCTAAGGCACCTGGACTTCAACCAGATTACCACTGGAACCCTGGACAGCATATCCCAGGACATACTGAAGATACACCGCGCCCCTGGTTCAGCACCACCAGTGGTTATCCAGGACTTTGTAACCAACGCCCTCATGCTCAAGGTGGGCCTCTTCCAGGAAGAAAAACACCACAACGAGGAACTAAAGGAATATCTAGTTCAGCTCCGGGGAGGTAAATTCGGGTTCAACACCAATGAAATGGCCAGACAGTTACTGGAGATAAAAGACCGGGTTTACTACGACCAGGTGGACTGGGATAAACTCCGCCAGGAAAAGGAGAACCAGCACCCCGGCTTTGATATGGCCCATCAAGCCATAAACCACTACCTCCAGGAACTTAAAAAACGGAGCCTCTATGATTTCGCCATGCTGGAAGCAGAATTCCTGGACCAGTTAAAGGAGGGTAAACTGGACGACTTCCTGGAAGGTTTGAAACTTATCCTGGTGGATGAGTACCAGGATTCCAACCTCCTCCAGGAGCAGATCTATTTCCAGCTGGCACGAGCAGCAATAAATAACGGGGGTAGCATGACCGTGGTGGGGGATGATGACCAGTCCCTTTACCGGTTCCGTGGTGCCACCGTGGACCTTTTCACCAGTTTCCAGGAACGATTCCAGCAGGAAATGCCCCAGGCACCCCAACCAAGGGTTATCTACTTATCCCAGAACTACCGTTCCACCAGTAACATTGTCCAGTTCTGTAACCAGTTCGCCCAGCTGGACCAGAAATTCCAGGAAGCCCGAGTTAGGGATAAACCAGCCATTAAACCAGAAAGAACACCACCACTGGCTGAGTTTCCCATACTGGGAATGTTCCGGGAGGACGTGGAAACACTGGCCACCGACCTATCCAGTTTCATCTGGCAGGTAGTGTGTGGAGAGGGATACCAAGTACAGGACTACGTGATCAAGGTGAACCCCGATGAAGGTTCACCCACGGATCTATCCATTCTTTTAAGCTCACCCCAGGAGCAGGCCTACAAGAACAAGAAATTACCCTATTACCTCCGGGAGAAACTTAAAATACCCATTTTCAATCCTCGCGGCCAGAGTTTAGAGAAGACCTGGGAGGCCAAGGCCCTCTGTGGACTCATGTTAGACTGCATTGATCCGGAGTGTGAGATACAAAACTCCATCGAAAAATTGCCATTCACTGCCACGAAAAACTTCAAATCCTGGCGGAAAACTGCCCGGGAATTAGTGGAAACCAATCCCGAACCAGCAAATCCCCTATCACTAAAACAATTCGTTACTGCCTGGCAGGGGCGTCGCCCTCTGGGACGTAAGACTTGGAAGAGGGATGTTCCCTTACTGGATCTAGCATATAAACTGGTGACCTGGATACCCACCCTGCAGGATGATGTGGAAGGACTGGTTTACTTGGAGGCCATCACCCGGACCATAGCCGAAACTGCCCTTTTCAGTAACTACGGTGGGGAACTGGTTTTCGATAAAAAATTCCCGGAACTGGAATGTTACTCCATAAAGGAAGCCTACTGGAACATATTCGTACCCCTGGCCAACGGGGCTATAAAGGTGGATGAGGGATTACTGGACACCCTGCCCGATAACCGGATCAATGTCATGTCCATCCACCAGTCTAAGGGATTGGAATTCCCCCTAGTGGTGGTGGATGTGTGTTCAGATTTTCGTAACAATCACCGTATGAACGCCTTCAAACGATTCCCAGATGATGGTGGTAAATCCTGTACCATGGAAGATGAGATACGTTCCTGCTCCCCCTTGGGACTACCCCAAAGAACCGGACGGGACCGGGCCTTCGATGATCTAATCCGGCACTACTTCGTGGCTTACAGCCGGGCACAGGATGTATTACTATTAGTAGGGTTAACCACCTATCCCGATATTCCCAACGTGGCCACGGGCTGGACCAGGAATGAGGCCTGGCCCTGGGATGGTCTGGAAAACTTGGTCCTGATCTAATAATAATATTTATATCTAAATAAGTATTATATTAAGGATATGAAAACCTCCCATGCAAAAAGTGAAATTTTATCATCTAAAAAATCCAGATATATAAAACGAGGTGGGATAATGGATATCTCTGACCTGGAATACCGGCTGTTAAATTTAGATAAAGAATTACACCTTATACTAAAAGAAATCCGTAAAGCAAAATCTACCCCTAAAAATATTGTTGAAAATGCTACTGGTTCATGGGGATATGATGTGGATAGTAAAGAATTTGTTAGTAAATTACGGCGTTCTGAAAGGTTAGATCAGCTATGAAATTTTTCATTGACACCTCAATTTTTGTGGATGTACTCCGCACTGATTCTAAACCATCATCTAAAAGATTTCTAGAAAGTATTGAAAAAGAGAATAAAGGTTTTTCTTCAGTTATTACCGGGTGTTGAAGCTATCGAACCCGAAGAATTTGGGTTTTAAAATAGGTTAAGTCTTATTTCATTATCAAAAGAATCTAAAATATAGGAAGGTAAATATGAGTCTTTCTGTCCGTTCTAAACCATACATAATCCCCGAGTACAGTTTAACTGGTGATCTACTGGCTTACCTTACCTGTGGTTTGCAGTACCGCTACCAGAACAAAGGAACCTTACCCCCTTCCATGCCTATCCAGTTATGGTTTGGGGACTTTATCCACGGGGTTATGGAGGAATCTTACCTTAAGTGGAGGGATGATGACTGGAAGGATTTCCCCTGGGACTGGGAAACACAGATCCGAAGGGTGGAACTGGAGATACACAACCGCATGCAGTCCCGTGGACTTCAACCACCAGCCAACCTGTTCTGTCCCTTCCAGGGAGAAAGTGAACACCAGGGCCTCTGCCCGGATTCCCATCACCCCCACAAGTTGGTGGCCAGTATCCGGGCCGAAGCCGCCATCAACACCTGGGGACCACACCTATTCCCCCTGGTCGATGACAACGAAGTACGGTTAAAGGGTATACGGGACATGCCCCACTACCAGAAGGGTGTCAGCCGCTCCAACTACTATGGTGTAACCGGGATCATAGATGTTTTAAGCTCGGTTAAGTTGGAGGAAGCCAGCGATAAAAATCTGATTATAAAATACCTCCACCAGGACCCCTCCTTCCAGGAAAAACTGGAAAAGTTAGAATCAGACAAGTATGAAGTTATAGTGGATTATAAAGGTATGAAACGACCCGCTACTGGTTCACCCTCCTGGAAGCACCACTATTGGCAGGTGCAAACCTATTCCTGGTTACGATCACTGCAACCTGACTCCAACCCGGTGCTCATAGGTATTCTGTTCTACCTTAACGAGTTATCCCTGTTTAAAGAGGACCTGTTAGAGCTTCAAAGGGAAGTTAAGGAAAAGAGTACCGATGTCATGCCCACTGAAGATGACCGGGAACTGATTTTACGGTGGAATCCTAAAAACAAAACACCTAAACTCTCGAAACCTTTCCGGAACCTGCGATCTATACGTATGATACCCATGGATGATGAATTACTGGCCCAATCCCTGAAGGAATTTGATAACGTAGTGGAAGAAATTGAGGGGAGCATCATCCAGGAGGTGGATGGGCAGGTGATCCAGGATTCATGGAACACTAATCCGGACAAGCGAACCTGTGATGCCTGTGACTACAAAACATTCTGCAAAACCTCGGCCAGCACTAAAAAATTAACAGTGCCCTAGGGGGAAAAATGTGTGAAAAATGTGATTTCTGCGGTAATCCTGGACTGGATAGATGCATAGTATGCCATAGATGTTACTGTATTGACCATATGGGTGGTGATGGTTACTGCCTGGACTGTTTCTTTGGAACCGGCTTGTTCGAGTAACCATTTTCCCAGGTAACCATCTTGTTATATCCATATACAGAAAGATTATAAAAAACTTATTTTAATCATTCACTCTTTTTAACTGTGATCTTCATTTAAAAATCACCGTGGACTGCACTGGTCTACAGAAATATTTATGTATAGTTATTGATCACATAAACAATATCACTGATATAAATTAGTGATTTATTAAATGTAAGGAGCAAATGTAGAACAAAAAACCATAGTATATCTTTTTTCAGTGAAAGTTATGGTAAAATATTGATTTATTTAGGGAGGAACCTTAAAATGTGGAAGAAACTGGAACTGGGTTTATTAGTTGTATTTGTATGCATGGTAGTGGCAGTATCGGGATGTATGTCCTCTTCAGTGAAGGTGGCTGTTGATTACCCTGGCAGCTGGAATGGTACACTGAAAACCGATGCAGGAACCCGTAGCATTGAAGGTACAGGAAATCAAACCATTGACTTAGGTAGCATGACCGGTAGTTTATACGTTAAGGTGGAAAAAAAGGATAAAGGATCCAACAACACCATAAAAGTGTCAGCCATAAAAGGGGATAAAACCGTAAACACCATGAATTCCTCCACCCAGTACGGAGAACTGGACGATGCAATACTGAGCATTTACCTGACTCCATAGCTCCGAGGATACATTAACACCCAGATGTAGAGTTAAGTGTCCCTATTTATTGAAAAAAAATTGAGAAGTTATCTACAGGGAATGATAACTTCTCCATAACTTTTTTTTATCGAAAGTGGTTTAAACCATTTTGTTATATTCATATTACAGAATAGGCGTAATCTCATTATTTTTAAGATCGTACCATTTTCCATTCTGCCAGTACTCTTTACTTAAATATCCGCAGCTGGTGCAGTAGTTTTCACCGATCATTATCCTTTCTCCGGCAGAATTTTCATATTCAGTTACCTTCCGGGTAACTGTCCACTGGTCGCAACTCCGGCAGTGGATATTACCGGTATCACTGCCTTCTCTCACATCCACCACCTGGTAACCAGTTAAATCCACACTTTTACCACTGGAAGTTACTATGGAGGGTGGGAGACTGGTATTGGTTGATTTGGCCTGATTTCCTGTTATAGTGGTGTTCTGTGGCATTGACGTGGTGTTGTTGGCGGTGGTGTTAACTGCCGGTGATTGATAAGTTAAGAGCATCGCTGTACCAATACCTAGTACTGCCACCATGATGATCACCACCGCTACGAGGATCCTGGTGGTTTTACTCACATTTGATGCATGTTCAGGAGTGGTGTAGCATGGATCAACAACACATTCCCCCCAGATGGATGGTTCATTATTTTTGTGTGCGCACATCTTACCATACATCTCCTTTTCCTCGCATACCCCTTGAATAAAAAAAGATTCTTCTTAAATAAAAGATAAATGATTTTAGGTTCCAGTTAAACTTTTAATTAAAAACCTTCATTAATTATATGGATTTTGAGGATTATAAAAATTTTTGTAAGGATAAGCCGGTAGCAGTGTCAATTGAAGTTGGACAATCCATACCGGAACAGGATTACTCCCCGGGTACTGGGCTGCACTGCCTTTATTTCAGATAAAACAGTACTTTCCATAACCGGAGTTATATTCTGGTAGGACTGGTAGGTTTGCAGCCCGGCCACGATTTTTCGGGGATATATAATACTGTATGTTCTGACCCAGTTTCTTAAACCGGTTATTCCATGGTCATAGTCACCTATATAGAGCATGGGAACTATGTAATCACAGTAGGGTGCTATCAGGTAATAATACTGATCCCCATCCCATCCCTCGGGTTTCACACAGAGGGAAAAGGTTACTCCCTTGGTTTCCTCTCGCATGGCCTTTATCTGTGAAAGGTAAGAAGGCATGTCGTAGGTTTCCACGTCAAGATGAACCCCTATTTTCATCTGGGCTACCTGAGACGCATGGTTGAACCCGGGGAATACCCAGGCATGGGTACGGATCCCCACTTCGTCCGCTTTGGTCTGGGCTTCAGTGAGTACCGGTAAGTAATTATCATTGCTCACCCGGATGTAGACATCGGTGATCCCCGCGGCCTTTAAGGCGGTGAAATTGATACCGGACAGGGGTGTGACACCGGGGTTTATGTAGTAACCCATGATGAAACCCGCCCCTAAATACTGGATGGGGTTCCAGGGAGTAACTGTACTGGTGTAAGGTACTGGTACGGGTTCTGTGGTACTGATATTCCGTGTATTATTGTCCGCTGCTGTTACACAGCACAGTGTCAGTGAACTTAGTACTAAAAGTGTTAATATCCATTGGTACTTAATTTTAACGCCCTCAAGAAGTTTTTTATCAGTAATTTTAATATTTCCATAAGACTATTGTAAAAAGACTATTGTAAATATACTAATGTTTTAGTCCATTAAGATGGTAAGTATAATAATATTTTAGGTGAATGTACTGTAATTTTTTTGGTTCACACCCTTTTCTCGGGATAATTATACACTCTTATTTCAAAAATTAGTATTATCCTAAATATTTATTCCCTAAAATGAAATGAATTGACTTATTTAGAGGCTGATCAAGCCCTTTATAAGGGCCCCGATAATGATGGAATAGGTTACGTTGATCATGGTTCCGGCTAAAAAATACAGGGAATTCTTTTTAATGTCTTCCTCCCGGATGATGGTTTTGGCGGCGAAGATTATGGCCAGGGCAATGTAGGCATCGAGGAGCATGAAGGTTAATATCAGGATGTTTTCACATTTTCCAATTATAAAACCGGTATCCCAGTCCTTTTTATCGGCAATTTTTCCCTTTTCTGCACGGGAAAGGATGAATTTGATTATAAATCCGCTGGTGGTTATTAAAAAGATATAACCCGCAATAATGATAATTATCTTATATTCTGGATTCATACTATCCCATTTTTAAGTCTTGTAATACCTGGTTAAGATTTGCTTCCATTTTTTTGATTTCCTTCCAATGGGAAGATTTAAGATGATAAGATACAGTCTGCTGGGTTATCCCCAGTTCCTGGGCTACCTTACTCTGGTCATTCCCTTCTTCATAGGAGTGAATGATCTCTCTTTTAGCCGGGGACCAGTGTTGTTTTAGGAGGTAAATGAGGTTGATGTTATTGGAGAGGAGAGTGTCCACTGTTTTATTACTAGTATGGATGTTTAATATTAATTTTTCTTTTTTAAGATCTGTCATCAGCTTAGCCGCTTGGTGGAAAGCCGGGCCATCCATGAGAGAAATATCTTCAGTATCCCAACCAGTATCGATTTCACCCTGAACCAGTACAAAACGGATTTTCACCGGGTATAAGTCCTGTAAGATCCTATCTACAATGGAATAGAGTGGGGCCAGGTTTCTTAACAGGCCACCGATCTCATCGGATCCTTTTATAATTTTCATGGGGGCAATTATGTCTTTCCCATTGGTCTGGTTAACAACATTACAAACTTCTATCAGATTTTCCTGGAATTTAGACCGTTGATTGATCTTTTTGGATGAAATGATATCCCCCAGCAACACATATCCTTTCCGACTCATGGTTATTTTATAGTCCTTATTCTATATAAATACAAGGATATTTTTAGTTTAAAAAAATACAAAATTAAATTATGTAAAGTTTAACACTGAATTATTTTAAGTAAAATGAATAACGAAGTGAGGGAGTTCCAGAAATCATTCCCTGAAAAATTTATGTCTAAAATTACATATTATAAAATACAAAAAATGGGTGTATAAGTCCAGGGATAACTGTGCAGGGGGAAGTGAAACCGTGAATAAAGATCTATTGATCGGGGTGGTGGCTCTTCTATTGGTTACCGGAAGTCTATTCATCAGTGGATGTGCGTCTCCAGTATCCTGCCCTCAGTGTGGTTCTTCCAGTCTGGAGATAGTTGGGAATTACACCAACCAGACAACTGGACATGACATGCTACTATGTAACTGCAACAACTGCGGATATGTCTTTCAAGTTAAAAAATGAACATAAAATTAGGTGTTAGGTATAAGTAGATAGGCATATGGTGTAAAGTAGATGGGCAAATAATAACTGAGTGAACCATATCCCTGATTTAGTCATATTAATACAACAGTTCCACTTTAAACCATTTTTATATACATAAGAATAGACATGCACTTGAATCCAAGTATTGAGGAAGATGAGGTTTAGGTTTTATGGAAAGGGAAGAAAAAGAATCGAAGATCCTCAAATGCAGTGCCTGTAACACGGAAGTTCCAGAAGGTGCCCTGATCTGTACGGTGTGTAGTGCACCACTGCCTGCAACTGCATCTCCTAAAAAGAGTATGTGCCCTCACTGTTACGCTGAATTTCCACTGGAAGTTGAATTCTGCCCATCCTGCGGGTCCAAAACCAAACAGATTACCGACAAAAGTCAGGTAACTACCTGTCCCCGGTGTTATTCAGAAATAGAGCCTGATTTGGCTTACTGTCCCCAGTGTGGTAGTGATCTTAGTCCCTCCCTCATCTGCCCCAAATGTAAGGGTAAGATACCCCCCGGAATGAGTCGTTGCCCAGTATGTGGAACTTCCCGAAAAGATAAGGGTGTATCCAGCTTTTCAATCCACCAGAAACTGCGAAAACAGCGGGAAATAAACAGGATAACTACTCCCTCCGAAAATGTGACTCCCATTCCCGATAATAAACATTCACTTAGTCCAAAAATGCACAGTACTACCTTCCCTGACCGTGAATTGGAAGAAAGTAACCCTGAAAAGAAAAAGGAGGAAAAAATAAACCAACCGGGGTACCTGGTTTGCAATAGCTGCGGTGGTTACTACAAATTGCAACCAGGTGAGTATCCCGCTGACTTTAAAGAGAAATGTCCCTGCGGGGGAAAACTGCAACACCAATTAAAATTATGAAAACATTTATTTCTAAATGAAGAACTCACAAAAACTTAAACAATAAACACTAAAACCTTAACAATAAATAAAATAAACCATTTGTTACTTATTAACTGTAAATAATGAATTTATAGGGGTGCCTTTAATGTATTTCACAGCAGGATTAATATTGGTGATAATTGCCTGGATAATTCAGTTCTATAAAACCGTAATCCAAAAGGATAAGGATATCAATCCCTATTTCCTCATCCTATACATTATAGGGGTTATTTTCCTGGTAATTGGTAATTTGTTAGCTAACGATATCTTTACTGGAATTTTAAATCTGATAAGTGCCCTATTGCCCTTATTGATATGCATAGCCCTACTCAGAAACTGAATAAATCAAATTGGATGTATGAAAATGCATCTGAACTGACTGTAGCCAGAGAAATGGGTATTTAAAATAAATAATAAAAAAATGAGGGATTAAAGAAGAGAGAAGTTATTTTAATTCCCTTCCTCTCCAAAAACTAGTTTTTAAGGTTAGCTCCTGAAATCCCGCCGTTTTCTGTAAGTGGACATTGCTCCTATTTTTTCATTTTCTTCCATCTGGAAGAAGGCCGCGTGTATCACCTGGTCCTGGTAGGTGAGAGCTGAACCCACTATCTGTGGCCCTTCCAGACGGTGGTCCCAACCATAACCCACAGATTTGTGTTTTTCATCCACGGATAATTGGGCATCATCCAGGAATGAACAGGCACACTCCTGTCCGTTGAATGTCCCTTCACCCTCCTCCCCCTCATTGAGCATTGCCTCCAGGGCGTAGCTTTTCAAGATTTTCTGGTGGAGTAACTGGTAAGCACTGGCACTGGATAAGATATCCAGACCCATAACTTCCCCTTTAACCATCACCAACAAACCCTTCTGCCCATCCTCCAAATGGAATGACTCCAAGTATTCATCCAGATCCCTTCGACGGGAATGGTATACATCCTGCAAGGCCCGGGTATTGGATTTTGCCCGGGCTTTTTCACTCACCTCATCGATTTCATCCCAGACCAGTCTCTGGTTAGAGCAGAACTCCCCTCTCTGTCGCAGAGAAGTATTCACTGAGGCGGATTTTGTTCGACGCATCCGGTAGGAAGCCACGTTACCTGATTCAGCAAATTCCAGAGAATTGTAACTCCACCTCCCCTGTTCAGTGCAGCTTACCGGTATCACAGTTACTGAGTGTGGTTTTAATAATATAGTAGTGTTTAAAACACGGTTCTGTTTGGCCCCAACCAGTTCCTCCCCGTCAAGTAATAGTACCGGCATATCGGCATGGTTTTGAACCTTCAACTCCGGGACAGAAGCCACATCATCTATTTCAGTGACAGTCAGTACTTCTGCCTGCAGGGCTTCGGTCAGGGTTAAATAGGCACACTCACTTCCATTATGGTAAAGAGGGAACACTCCCATACCCTGATGTTCCTGTAGCTGGCCCAGTTCCAGCTGGTAAATATAGTCGGCAATCAGTTCATCCAATTAAATCACCTTCATCCTGTTTTTTGTCTTATTTTTAATTCCAGGGCGGATCTTATCTTGTGCTTTAACACTTCATAATCCACTGGTTTTTTCAAAATGGCGTAGGGTACAGTTTTTGCTGCTTCGGTTATTATGGCCTCATCACCCTGGCCAGTTACGTAGATGAGGGGAATGTGCAGGTTCATAATTTTTCGGGCAGTTTCCACCCCATTGAGTTCTCCTTTAACCCCAATATCCATTATTATCAGATCCGGTTTTTCCAGGAATGATTCCTCTATTGCTTCTTCTCCAGAAGAGATCACTGGCCCCACATTGTATCCCCATGACTCCATTTTACTCTGGAGGTCCAGGGCAAAGATAAGGTTATCCTCCACCACCATTATCTTAAAATCAACCACTTTTTGGCCTCCCCTTAATTATTAACTACCAAAAAAAAAGAAAAAAAATATATTAGGTATTCCTATAAAGTCACAGTTTGATTGTAGATGTTTCCGTCTTCACTTCCACCGGAAAACGGAGAGTCAAATATCAACACTTTAACCTTGGCTGGTGTTCCTTTTTGATACAATGATGCGGTACCTCGGGCTTTTATGGTTTGACCGGCCTTGGCATCGTTGATATTCCAGGCCAGGGAAGTGCGATCTAGGACGGCATTACTTGAATCGTACCATACCAGGACCATTTCCAGGTAGCTGGTATCCTGTTTAGGTACGATATCACAGGTAACGTAGTACATGCCGTATCCTTCACTGGATACTTTTAAATTGGTTACATTCAATGAATTCTTATCTCCAGAACTGGTACAACCGCTCACACACACAACCGCCAGAACAGCAAATACCACTAATATTAAGGCCATTTTTTCTATTTTCATTTAATTCCTCCTATTTTGATGAAAATCACTTTCTAAATATAGCTATCAAACCGGCCAGTAGGAACAGTATGAATCCCAGAACTCCAAAGAAGGATATACTTATCAGTAGCCAGATGGAGCTTAATACCAGAATTATGCCACCCCCGGTGTGATTTCGGGTTACGAATACTGCTCCAACAATCCCCACTACTGAGGCTAGGATGGCACTGACTCCTAATTCTGGAAGGAAGAGTAAAGCAAATACGCCCCCTATTAATCCAAATATTCCTCCAGCAAATCCTAAAGCTAATTCAATCGTTCTTGTTCGTTTATTTTCAGGTAAGGTGTTTTCCTGACCTTCATTTGCCATTTTTTCTCCCATAAAATTACTCTCCAATATAATTAACATTACCATTGCGGTACATAATATTCATATTATGATTATATTATATAAATGTTAATGTTTACCATTAACAAATTAGTTATAATACATACAACACCATAGTTAACCAAACATGTTCAATATGAAAAAGGGTAGTTTATCACTGAATAGGCTACTTAAGCAGCAAAACACTAATATACAGGTTAAAGGAGAATAGATAACAATGAATATGATACATGACACCTTAACGTGGTAAAATGGAAAACACCTTAATCTCTACCATATATTCTTTGGAGCCGGTAATGGCCTGTATTACCCAGTTTTCTCCAGATAAAATAGTCCTTATTCGGGAAGAAGATGCTCCAGCTAAAATGAAAGAAACTGAACGCATGCTGCAGGAAACTGTAGGGAGGGTTCTGGAAATTGAAGTGAAACCCACCAGTATATACAACGTGGTTATGGTGGCCCGGGACACTGCAGAAATAATAGAAGAAGAACACGCCCACGGAAGGAACATCGTGGTGAACATCAGCGGCGGTAGGAAACCACAGGCCCTGGGAGCTCTTTTTGGTAGTTACGCGCGCCACGATATGGTGGAGAAGATCGTTTACATCACTGAGGAAGATAAGAACATTATCGACCTGCCCATTCTCAACTTTGGAATTTCCAAAACCAAAAGGATCATCCTGGAAGAGTTAAATGATGGTGAAAACAACGTTAAAAACTTATCCACCAAGATCGGTATCAGCCGGGGGATGACCTACAACCACATCAGGGAACTCCGGGAAATGGGTTTAATTGATCAAAAAAGCCTGCAAATAACCAGTGCCGGTGAACTGGCCATTATATAAACAGAATTTCATCGGATAATTCAAAGTAAGTCTATAATTCACTAGTTAATTATTACACAGTTAATTTCTTGATTAAAAAATCATGATTATACTTATTTTTAACCAGTTATACTCATTAATTGGTTACTATTTGCAATATCCAGTAATGCCCATTTAACCAGTTAACTCTAGAGTTATATCCTTTTTTTATATTGTAATTCCTGGAAAGAAATAGTAAAAGATGTCCCCTTACTGCGGTCCAGTGTTATTTGACCATCCAGTTGTCTAACCAGATTATTAACCAGTTGTAAACCCAAGGAATCAGTATTTTCATAATCAAGGTTTTCAGGAAGACCAATGCCATTATCGGCAATAACCATTTCCATGTGGTCATTCCTGGTTTTGAGCCTGATCTGCAGTGTGCCCTGGTTATTGGGGAAGGCGTATTTGACACTGTTGGTTACCAGTTCGTTTATAATCAAGCCACAGGGAATAGCCGTGTCTATGCCGATATGAATATCTTCCACATCTATTTCGGTTTCAATGGTTCCTTTCCGGACTCCGTATGAGTAGAATATGTCGTTTATCAGTTTTTCGGCGTAGTCTTTAAAGTCGATTTTGGTGAAGGTGGGGGACTGGTAAAGCTTCTCGTGCACCATGGCCATGCTTTTAACCCTTCCCTGGCTCTCTTTTAGAATGTTTATCTCCTGTTCTCCATCCACATGTCTTATCTGCAGGTTCAGGAGACTGGATATTATCTGCATGTTGTTTTTAACCCGATGGTGAATTTCCCGGAGTAAGACTTCCTTATCCTGGAGGGATTGTTTGATTTCCTGTTCTGCCCTTTTATTCTGAATGGCCAGGGCACAGAAAACAGCTAACCTACTAATATCATCCAGATCATCCCGGTTATAACCTTCTGGAGCATTGGCCACACTGATCTGCCCCACCAGTTCCTCAGCCAGAACCACTGGCACTGAAAGTAAACTGTCCACTGTAAAGTGTCCTTCTGGAACCGTTACAAGGGGAAGGTGTTCCTGAGGAGTGTTAGTATAAAAAGGTTCTATGGTGTGGAGTATATGGTCCCAGAGCTCATTATAACTACCATCATGGGACAGGTGTAAAGCTATATCCTTTCCATTTAAAAACTGAGAGCCAATAAGTGTCATTTTATTGGTACCATTATGAGAATCGAGTATGGAAACAAAACCTTGTGGACTGTTGGTTAATTTTTGGGCTTCATTCAGTATAGTACGGCCTACGTCTTCCATGGTGGATACTGGTGAAATTATGGGGGCGTATATATTGGCCAGTGCCCGGTTGATTTCCAGTTCCCTCCGGATCTTCCGCCGGGATTGTTTCATCTCATTGATATCCCTTATGGCCTCAATGGCACCCACGAAGTTACCCATACTATCATACAGGGGCACGGCCTTGCCCCAGACTGCACGGATTTCGCCCCTCAATAGGGCCTCAGTTTCGGCAGTCAACACTTCACCTCTGCGCTGTGGTATCTGGTAGTGTTCACGGATCTCCTTATCCTCGGCATTTACCATATCCACCAGTATCGGGCGTCGTATGCCATAGAAGGGTATTGCGTATTCATAATTTCCCTTTCCCAATATTTCATCAGCCCGGACACCGGTCATTTCTTCTATGGCCCGGTTCCAGGAGATTACCCGGCCCATTTTATCGATAACAAAGGTGGCATCGGGTAAAAAATCGATGATGTCTGCTAGGCGCCTATCAGATTCCTTTAAATCTTTTTCAACCATTTTAAGTTCGGTTATATCCTGGTTAACACCACGGGTCCCGATTTTACGTCCATCTTTATCCATTACCACCCTTATACGGACGATAATGTACCTTTCCTCTCCATCGCGACGGATGATATTGTGTTGAGCTGTGCTGGAGAAGTGGGGATCATCAGTTTCCAGGGCACGGCCCACTTCCTGGGCCACCATGGCCTGATGTTTGGGGGGAATAAAGCGTTTTGAGTACTCCTGAGGAGTCATCTGGTAACCACCTTCCTGTTCTGCGGTGGTACCGTAAAGTGCATAGAACTGGTCATCGAAGGTAAAGAGGTCGCTCCCAATATCATATTCCCAGTAAGCCAGACTGGCCATGTCCATACCCATCATAAGACGTTCCTGACTCCATTGGAGCTCTTCTTCCGCTTTTATCTTACTGGTTAAGTCCCGGATAATGGAGGTGAAATAAAATTTTTCTCCTGATTTCCAGGAGGATAACGACATTTCAAAGGGGAACTCAGTACCATCCCTTTTCAACCCTGTGGTTACCACTGTTTTACCCACTAATCGATGATAACCACTTTTTTTAAACCTTTCCAGTTCCTTTAAATAAGTATCCTTATAGCGATCCGGCATTAAAGTGATAAGGGGTTTCCCGGTGAGTTCAGCTCGATGGTAGCCGAAGATTTGCTCCAGACTGTGGTTAAAGAACTGGATGTTACCCTCCAGGTTGGTGGTTACTATTCCATCCACTGCGGACTCGGCCACAACCCTAAATCGTTCTTCACTCCTTTGAAGGGTTAGTTCAGCCTTTTTACGATTTATAACTTCTAAAAAAGTAATTGACAGGGGTTCCATGGCCCTTTGATCACTGGAGGTGTAACCGGATTTTTTATTGGCCAGGGCAATCAGTCCCACAGTTTCATTTCCCTGTTTAAGGGGTACTCCCATAAAGGAAGTTATTTTAGGGTGTCCGGGTGGTTCACCCCTTTGATCAGGATCCAAAGTGGGATCATTTACCCTAACTGCTTTTCCAGTTTTAATGGGTCTGCTCCAGTAACTTTTCAACTCCATATTAAATACTGCATTTTCAGCCTGGGTTTTAGGCATGAGGCAGTTGTTCCAGCCAGGGTCACTGATGGCAATGGTGTTGAATCGACCCTCTGGATTTACTTCACCAATGAAACCAAAGGCACTATGGGTGAACTCACAAGCAACATCCAGACATATCCTGGCCACTTCATGAACTGACCTGCAGTTTAAAGATTCTTTTAGTACTCGGTTCATGGCTGTGGTTAGGGATATCTGCCAAGATGTTTCCCGGTCTTTTTCCTTCTGGAAGATGGCATGTTCAATGGAAAATTTGAGTTCATCCCGGTCAATAGATTTGACCACACCGACCGGAGGTTCAATAATCATTGCCTTTTCAATGGCCGACTCCTCGGCACGTGCTGTTAAAAATAGGATAGGAATGTTTAAATTTTTAATCTTAGAGGCAAGTTCGAAAGCATCAACATCTCCCTTAAGCATGATATCTATCAAAATAAGATCGGGCATTATCTCTAGTATTTTACTTAAAGCCTCTTCACCGCTGGAGGCAACGAATGGAACATTGTAGTTTAATGACTTTAAACGCCGTTTAATATCCATGGCATCGGTTTTTTCGTCATTTACCAAGACAATTTTAATTTCTGACACAGTACTCAGTGAATGTATACGTTAGTAATACCTATTAATTTTTTCTATTTTATTACCACTCTTAATTAACGCTAAATATATGATAACGCTTTATATCAGCCACTCCGGTTACGTTGGAGAGTATTTTTTTAAGAATTAATATAAATCAAAAAAAACAGGTATAAATCAAAAGATTTAGAGAATATAATAACGTGCTAAAACAAAAAATAGGGTAGTAATTCACCATGAAAAATAGAGAAAAATCACCAGTGGTTCCCTATCTGGATAAACGCCTTATCCGTAGGCTGCGGATCTACACTTTGGTAATGATCTTCATGTTACTGGTTATAAGTGGAGAAGTGCTTAGTGGTACCTTCAGTGTGGCCTGGGCCCTGGGAGGTATACTGATTGGTCTGGGTGTGGGCATATTGGCCACTCGCATGTACCGCCTGAGCTGGGATGAAGATACCAGCCATGTTATCAGCAGAATTGACTGGATTGGCGGGATAATTCTTATTTGTTACCTTATCTTTGTATTCACCCGGACACACTACCTGTCCTACTGGGTGCAGGGAGCTCCGTTAATGGGAATTATCTTTAGCATCACCGCCGGTACCATGCTGGGCCGGGTGCTTGGCACTGAAAGAGGAATAAAGAAGGTCCTGAAGACCTGGCATATACTCATAAAGGGTACTCCTGCCCAATGATAGGGACCAGTATAAGATTTTTCACCAGGAAAAAATGTCTTATCGGTGATGATCTAAGATTTTTTCAAAGTCTCTTAACCTGGATATGAGAAGCGTGAATTGGAGGTTCTATCAATGTTGGATTTTGGGTTAACTGATCTGGTTCCGGAAGAGTACAATACCCGATTAGGGTCAGAACTGGTTGATGGAGATGAAATAACCGGGAAAATCCTTATTGGGGAATTAGAAAGGAGTGTAACTGGTGAAAGGGAGGTTGCCCAGTTTTACTTGGTGATATCCAGCGCCCATGATCAGTCAAAATGGGTCTGCAAATTTAGAGTTCCCCACTATCCCGAAACTGACACTCTCCACATTACCGTTGGCAGTGCCTTTTACACCTTCCTGGATAGTCTGCACCATGTGGTGAATAAAACTCCCTTAAACTGGAAAGAAAATTATTACCTTCATTTTCCTCAGTTTCAAAAAACAGTTAACCAGTCCCTGGACACAGTAACGGTTAAAGCCGTGCCCCCAGTTAACGATGATGAAGGACGGGTTAACCTGGTGGTCACCAGTGCAGGTATTAAACCTAAAACTACCTCCAGTTCACCGGCCACCATTTACAGCCTGGCAGAGAATGATCCGACCATACTTCAAGCTTACTCCAGTCTGCGCAATAAAGGGGACCGGATAACCATTAAAAATATTTCCTTTCAACTGAAGAGCTTCAGGGATGATGGTGATATTTCCGAAGTTGACTATGAGAATGCATTAAGTGCCTTGAAAAGATTAAAACCCTCGGTTGATTATCTGTGAAACACTTTCCTAATATCTATTTTTAAAACCAAAATAATCAACTTGAAGATATAATTGAACTAAATCTAATTTCTAACTAATTATTTCTGAAATAAATAGTCTAAACTAAATCTAGATTGCAGTTTCAATTTGTTCTTTCCTGCTTTTAAGTCCAACAGCCAGTAAGGCCATCACAATAGCCACTAAGCCAATAAAGAGGTAAGCATACTGGTATCCCATGATTTGGCCATCATAGGACCCGATGAAGGCCCCCACCAGAGCCCCACCCACCAGCTGTCCGGCACTGGTTATGATGTTCAGTAGGGCCTGGCCTGATGCCCTTTCCCGGGGAGGTGTCTCCACCAGCATGATGTAACGGGGTGGGGAGCCAATGGTGGTGCTCATTCCCACACCAATTAGTATACCCGCCAGGATTAAGAGATAAAAGTCCCGGGCAAAGATTCCCGCGGTAAACAGTCCAGTGGCCATAATCAGGGATCCGATGAGCATTATATTACGGGAACCAAATTTGTCCAGGAGCTTCCCTACAACCGGAGCCCCGACGGCCATGGTAATGACCACAGGGATCAACATTAAACTGGCCCCCGTAGATGAAAAGACCAGGGCTACGATAATAAAGGCCGGTATAAAAACTGTGGAAGCTTGAACCAGGCCAGTTCCCACCATTATACTGTTCACCAGTTTAACCTCCCTGCTTTTAAAAAGACCTACCTGAATAAGTGGATCTTGAGCCTTTTTTTCAATCTTCCAGAGAACTGGAATGAGAGCTACTGCTAAAAGCAAGTAGGGTAAGACATCTACCGATAGCAGACTGGTGAGGAAGGTGTCGGTGTTGATCTGGTTGATTCCGTAGGCTAAAAAGGTCACCAGCAGGCCTAATACCATCATCCCCCACCAGTCAAAGGTGACGTTATTGTTTCGCTCACCACCAGGGAGGATTCTGAGACTCAACACTATTACCATGATGGTTATAGGCAGGTTGATGATGAACAGCCATTGCCAGCCGTACTGGAGGAGCACTCCTCCCAGTATAGGCCCCATAACACTGGACCAGCCCCATACTGAGCTCAGGATTCCCAGGGCACCTCCCCTTTTTTCCGGGGGAAATATGTCCCCGATGAAGGCATTAGCCACAGGAAATATTCCACCGGCACCCAATCCCTGTATGGCTCTACCAAAGAGGAGCATTTCAAATGAAATTGAAGTTATGGTCAACAGGGAACCAATGGTGAAGAGAAGGATGTCTAAGAGGTAAATAGCCTTTCGACCATAAATATCAGATAATTTGGCCATTACCGGCGTTCCCAGCATAAAGAAGAGTATATAAATGGTAAAAACCCAGGAAAGCATCCGGTCGTTCACCGTGAAGTAAGCCTGGATACTGGGGAGTGCTGGTCCCACTATACTTATATCCATGGAACCCATGAACACCCCTACAAAGAGGAGAATAAGAATGCGGTTCTGTCGGTGGTTTACCATACAGTGAATTATTAAAGTTCCCGGTTTAAAAAAGTTTTTTTTCTATTGTCGTGAATCCTAAATAACAATTGATTCCTAATTAATAGGGGACCCTGCAGGAAAACTGGACCCAATAGCCCCTCTTATACTACAGTCAAGGGGAGGTGTAAACCAAGGTTTTATTATTGATGGTGACCATAATAAAATACAAGAAGTTAATTTTTCATTTCCAAAAGCATGTTGTTTAATGTTTAAAATATGTTTTAATTGAGGATTTGAATTTTTAATTGGTTACACTTAATAAACTTAACCAATTACCTGATTGGTTAACTATAAAATATTCTTTTTATATATGGAGGATAAAAATATGAATGAACATCTCATTGAATCTCAAATACATACCATACCCTACAGAATGACTTTACAGCCCCAACTTCTTGCTAAAGAGCAGCAAAATATTTTAAAGGAGTACATCATGCCCCTCTTAAAAAAACAGGGAATTGAGTTAAAGGATGTGGGGGAATCTTTCCACAGTCTTCTAAGTCCATTGAGACTGGAAAGAATTAAAGAAAAACGTCCTTTTTATCTGGTTCTTAAGGGGAATAATCACAGTAAAAGGGCAGTTACCGTGCTGATAAATCCCAATAAATAATAAAAACTGGGATATTCTAGACAATAACCCCTTTAAGACGTTTTCTAACCAAATTCTATTTTATCAGACCAATTAATTTATTTTATAATATTACCGAGTCCCAGGAAGTTTAAAATCTTTTCTGGTAAGTTAACTCAGCAAAGGTGATTCTGTACAATGTGCCTTCGCTTTCCAGGATTTCCAGTGAGGCATCCAGTTGTTTGATGAGGGATTTTACCAGATTAAAACCCAGTTTCTTACTGCTTTCCAGTACTGATTTTTCCAGAGGCCCTATTCCATTATCCCCCACCATCAAAACGTATTTATCTTTTATTTTATGGAATTTCACAATGATTTTACCATTCCTGCCATGGGGGAAAGCATGTTTAAGTGAGTTGGATACCAGTTCATTTATAATTAGACCGCAGGGCACTGAGGTTTCTATATTCAGGTCCACATTTTCAATATCCAGTTCAAGGTCAATGTGACCCAGTTCCTGAGAATAATCATATATTAATCTATTGATAAGTGTTTTTAGGTAATCTGAGAAGTTTATGGAGTTGAATTTATCTGATTGGTACAGTTTTTCGTGGATCATGGCCATGGTCCGCACCCGGTTTTGGCTTTCCACAAAGAGTTCATGATCCCGGGGATCCCTAACATTATCGGACTGCAGGCTCAATAAACTGGAGATGACCTGTAGATTGTTATTCACCCGGTGGTGGATTTCCCTTAAAAGTGCTTCCTTTTCTTCCAGAGATTTTTTAATATATTCTGCAGATTTTTTCTGTTCAGTGATGTCCCTGCCACTGTATATAAATCCTCTAAATCCCTTTTCATCAACAACTGGTTTTCCCGTTGTTTCAATCCATATATATTTCCCTTCTGCAGTTTTTAACCTGCTCTCCACCCTCAAATCTTCGGTGACATTGCTTGATTTTTCAATGATCTGGCGTACTTTTTCCCGGTCATCCGGATGTATCAGTTCATACAAGGAGTGGCCCACCAGTTCCTGAGGAGAGTAGCCAAGGAGTTGTTGGGTAGAGGGACTCACATATTTCAAAACACCATTGACATCGGATTCACTGATGATATCCAGCATGTTAGAGGTTATAAAGTCCAATTGTTTTTTTCTCTCAGATATAACTTCCTTATTCTTTTTGAGAGTAATTTGAGCCCGTTTCAAATCATTTAAAAAGATGACCTGCCTCAGTATTACCAGAACCACAATGATCCCCACACCCCAGATCAACGCAGTATCGGGAGTGGTTATTATTAAAAGACTGTAGGTGAAAAGAACCAGGACCAAAGGTAAATAAGAAATCCAATCATTATAAGGACTTAAAACACTATAAAATGATAATTTATTCTTAATATCAATATCAACATTATTGATGTAGGACAAAACTCCAAGGGCGATGAAAATGATGGTTAAAGTGTAGAAGGTATTAGCCAGCCATAGATAAAACAGATTAGAGACCACCACCTGGTAGGCAAAGACCATGTCCCCCACTACCTGGGAGAATATGCCTAAGGATACTAAAAAGAGGGGTATAATACTGATCTTTTTCTTTTTACTGAAGAGAACTACCTGTGTAACCAGTAGTAAGAGAAGATCTAGAAACAGGTAGGATATGGAAAATATCATGGACGTTGTATCCGGTTGGCTGGGTTCAATCACTGGCCAGATAAGGGGGAACCATATAATGAACATTACCGAAACCGAAACAACAATCGCGTCTAAAAAGGATTTTAACTTTAATCTATAGGGTTTTTCCATAAGGGCCAGTATTCCCAGCATCAAAAGGGGGTAGGCAACAATGTACAGAGTATCAACCAGTGAAGGTAAAGATATCAAACCCAGGTAATCCCTTAATAAAAAATAAAGAAAATTCGCCATAAAATATAGGAATAAACCTGCAGTAACTAGCATCCACGCTATTAAAACTTTTTCATTATTTTTATGAGTCCACCAGGTAGCATAAACCATTAAAGCCAGGAGAAAAAAACTGGCGATAGGGATTACTATTGTTAATATATAGAGGGGTTAAGACCGTACTCCTGAAAGAGAATGTGAGCAAAGTAAATACTAGGAAAGTAACCAGTAGCAGCACTGCCCACCATCTGAATCTGGTAAATGTTTTAAAGGAATGCATCATCACACCTATTCATATAAACATCAACTCATATCCTGTTAATTATTTATTTTAATTTATTAATCAAGTTTTATAAAATTTATTACCCCTATGAAAAATCTTATTCAAAAACAATAAAATCAACCATTACCAAGGAGGGCGGATAATCTTTTATAGGTAATGCCCCTAATTTTATAACAAAAGAGATATTTAGAGGGGGTTTAATAGATGGAAAATTCAAGAGATGATGTTTGCAGTGCCTGTAACGCTCGGATAGAGCCCGGATCAAAATTCTGTACCGAATGTGGTAAACCTGTTGAAGAATACCAGCCAGAAAGCATGGATGATGTGGAAGGTGCAAATGAAAAGGTTGAGGATAATGAAACACTGCCATCCACAGTTAAATGTCCTCAGTGTAACACGGAACTATCCTCTGAAGATAAGTTCTGTATTGAGTGTGGTGCCCAAATAGAAACGTCCACAAATTGCCCGCAATGCAAATCTCCCCTGGAACCGGGGGCCAGATTCTGTACAGAATGTGGCACTGTTATTGAAGCTACAGATGAAAAAACATCTCCCACCACTGTAAAAACTGGTAATGTTCATACCACCATTCCCTCCACTAATAGTTCAACCTCCCCGTCACGCACCAGACAAGATCCTATGGATGATCTTAAAGAAACAGGCAAGGATTTAATGCAGGATGTGGAAAAAACTGGAAAGGGACTTATGAAAGATCTGGGTAGTTTCTTGGGTAAATCATCTAAAAGTGATTCTAGAAAAAAGATTAAACCAGCTAAAAAGGACCAGCATTTCCTGGTATGTAATAAATGTGGTGGGTACTATGAACTTCAGGAGAATGAGTCACCGGATGACTTTGATCGTGAATGTGACTGCGGTGGACATCTGGAACACCAGGACCATATATAATCTTACCATGATTTTCCTGTAATAACTTTCTTTTGGGAGAATTATTTTTTTAACAAGATTCTCTAGTATAAACCTCCCTTTATAGGTCTCATTTAGTAAACCTTTTATAGAAGAATTACATCTGATGAGCCAGCAATCTCTGAATTTTTTCATGGATCATTTCCTTGCAGGCCAGTTTTTCAATCCATTCACTGGGAATGCCACTTTTTCCATAAAATGCTCCAGCCAGTTGTCCGTAGATCGCCCCGGTGGTATCGGCATCTTCACCGAGATTAACTGCCAGGAGACAACCTTCCCGGAATGATTCGGATTGGTGAAAGGCCCATAATGCTGCTTCCAATGATTTAACCACCAAACCTCTACCCCTTATTTCCGGGGGTTCTTTTTCCTGGTAGGAACCACTGGCTACTTCATCTATTTCTTCGGCCAGGGGATATTCATCCCAGAATCCAGGTACAATTGAAAAACGTGGCGATAGTAACTCTTCCTTGGAGAATCCAGCCAGTGCACCGTTAATTAAAGACCCCATGTAACGGCAGGCATCCACCGCCAGGATATGGTTATGGGTGGTTCGTGAACTTTGGCCGGATAATTCAATGGTTTTACAGGGTTGGGTGAAGTAAAATAGGGGCACTGGAGCCAGGCGCATTAATGAACCATTTCCCGCAGAAAGTTCATGGTCCAGTCCAGGATAGGGTTCACCAGTTTCCTGGAATATGTGGAGAGCTTCACGGGTGGTGTTTCCAATATCAAAGCAGCGCCCGTTAACACTCAGATATCCTTCCTGGTACCAGCGCAGATAGCGTTGCAGCTGGTCAAGTGGATCAAAATCTCCCTTCTCAATTAAACTCTCAGCCAAGCAAAGGGCCATACTGGTGTCATCAGTCCACATCCCGGGACTCAAATTGTGGGTTCCCCCACCAGTCATATCATTTACTGGCTGAAAGCTACCAGGATTCTTGAACTCAAGGGGCGCACCCATAGAATCTGCAACAGCTAATCCAATTAAAGCACCATGAAATCCATCAATGATTTTTGATCGGATCTTCCCCAGACGCAACAGGAGTTTTAGCACAATACCCTTATCAACCATTTCCCCCACCAAACCCTCGAAACGTTCTGCCCGGACCATAGTGAATAAAAGATTCATAACCGTTGTGATATTGGCATTTTCCAGTTGAAGAGGATCTTCAAGGTAGTTAGATGCCCCACTGGACCACTGAACCCAATCAAAATGGAACATGTTCTGCTGATTGATAAGGGTTATCAGGTCTACTATTTCTGGAGAATAGACATAGTAGGGGAACTGGGGAGCCTCATCCACCAATTCATAAAAACTACTGTCCTTACTTTTAAGGTAGGGTAAAAAATCCAGGAATAGATCGATATCCCTGATACCTGGTAGCTGTACTTGTTTTGAATCCATTATCACCACTCCCTAAATAATTTATAATTTTATAGTTTGCCCCTAGAGGAAACCCATAGTTAGAGGGAAAAATTTATTCATTATAATTCTATAATGATTATTATTAAATTATAGGGGGAATGGTGTGACCTGTCAAGTGAGGATTCATGCGGGGGATAATGGAAGTGTCAGTCCCCAGGGAGAGTTTGAGGTGGAACAGTCCAGTCATGTTTATGTTCTTGCTGAACCTGAACCAGGATACCAGGTTGAGATGTGGTATATAAACGGGAACCAGCTCTACGGTGGCACTAAACAGTTCAGGGTTACGGCTACTAACAATGAGTTAGAGATTAGGGTCACCTTTTCCAGGACCCAATAATGGCCCAGACTTAAAATTTCAGGATGTAATCAATGGATTTAACAGGGTTAAACTGGATAATAGTTCTTTTCTATTATTTTACCTTGATTTTATTGGTCATACTTATGAGTGGGCATCCCCTATGTTTTAGGAAAAAAATAAAATAATCATAAGATATATTGATAAATAACTTAATTTGATAATAACAATTCGATTAAAAACTTCTCGGAACCATTTGGTTAACTGTAGTTATTCAATAATATAGATGCACAGAATTTGTGAAATCTAAAGGTGTCATACCCATGTCCTCTGATTATCTGAAAAAAGACAAAGAAAGAGTGGAAAATAAGTTCAAAGAACTAAAATCCAAGAGTGAAATCGAGGCCATTGAAAAAAGGCTTGAATCCCTGGAGGATACAGATTCTTCCATTAATAGAATATGGGCGGAAATATACCGCGATGTACTGGACTTAAAAAAGAAGGAAGAAGAACATGAGGATAAGGACTGATCTGTCTTATATTCCCAACCTATAATTTTAAAATACTCTTTTTCCCCAAATAAAGTGTATCTTATTCCTAATTCTTGATAATATATTCTAGATTCAACAGGTTAACTATTCCTAACTGGTTATGCTATATATGTTCCGGTTATTATTCAATAATGGTCCTAGCCACCATAATCGTTTTCTCTGATGGAATTTTTTATAACTGAGCGAGGTAGTCTGGCTGTTTTGTCCAGTAAATTTGTTATGCAGTTAATGAATTCGTGTCCAAAGTCGATGGCCTGCTTTAAATCATCAGGGTTCCGGGTGATCTGGAAGTGATGCTGATCTTCGTAGTTCAGGTTGAATATTACTGTAAGTACGTCTAGACATTCCTGACTGAGATTGCCTTCGGCACAGTATTTTTCCAGGTAATTCACCAAGTAGAGGGGATCCTCCAGTTCCACCCCGTCCCGTAATGTAACGGATCTGGCCGCGTGTAGAACAGTAAAGTAGGTTGAAACACGTGAAGAACGATAAAATCCTACTTTAAAAGTTTCTTCAGCTTCTTTTAACCATATTTTAGCTTCTTTAAGAGATAAAGCACTTTTTAAGGGAGAAGCTTCCACCTTCCGGAGATGGCCTTCGTAATATAATTCATCTTTTTTGTCCACGTAAATCACCTTGCTAATCTACCCTATAAATTTAATCAACCTAAAACTTGTGATATAGAATTATAGATAAATTATTGTTCATCAATTATAATATAATGATCATATGGTATAAATGCTTGATTATCGTCTATAGATAAATATTTTCCCGCCAGTTTGCACCAAATATCTGTTTTTTTAATAAACCCAGTAAATCGTAGGTTGAAAAATTTTAAACCCTTCCTTAATCAGGCAGGGGCATCTTTTTATTTGGTGTTAATCATATAGTGCCATTGGTAATTTATTGAAGTGTTTCTATAATTTGAGGTGTTTCTATTTGAATAAGAAATTTATAAATAAAAAATTCATGGTGATAGCTGCAGTTATCCTGGTCATAGTCCTGGCCATGGTTTACTTTATCATAGCCTCTGGAACTCATTACACCAGTAAAGATAGTAAAGGAAATGAAATTTCTTTTAATTATCCCAGTGGCTGGGCTTTCCAGGAACGTACTGCGGGTGAACTGATTCAAGGAGAAAAAAACAGTACGGATAATTCCACCTACCGTTCAGTAGTTACCATCACCCGGACCCTGGCCAATGGAACCTCCTTGGACCAGGTAAAAAGTAACAATATCTACCTTAAAACCGGCAAGGTCATCAATGAAACCAACCGAAGTGTGGATGGCGTTCAGGCCACGGTAATTGATATTGATGAAATGGCTGGCCCGGAAAGGGGTAAACTCGGTGAAGTGAAACTGGTACTGCTCAGTAAGGATGATTACATCTACATCATAACCTTCGTAACCGGAGGAACACTGGAAAAGATGAAGGGAGATATCGACCATATATTAAACAGTTTCCAGACAGTTAAAAGCTAAATCATTTATTTTATCAAAATAATATCTTTTTTTATATTTTTTCTTAATAATAACCGGTTATATTTAAAATAAAAATAAATGAGGCTTTAATAATACGAGAATGTAAGAAAAATAATTTTTAATTTATATTTTTTTAGTACATCCCTTAACTCGATATTTTCTTGATAACCATGGAATCAGCCACTATCTGGTAGGCATCACGATAGTTTTTAGCATCAAAATTCAATATCATAGTTTTCACATCGGTGTAATCGGATGTGAGGAAAACATAACTGCAGACCTGGAGACCATCTTCGATTTTAACCCCTGATTTATCAGCAATAGTGATGCTCTTTCTTTTGGTGAAAGACGACATATCGGTTCGGTTGCTCTTACAGTAAAATACCTCTCCCACAAGGTTTTCAATGGTGGTGTTGGAGTTTGCATAGACTTCTAATCTTAAATGGGTGCTGTTGGAATGGTCCACCACAAATAATCCTGAAGGATACTGGAATTTCACCCATTCATTCTCAAAGTTTCCCCCAGTACTGGTATTGTTGGTAGCCGTACTTTCCGGGATATTAAGATATCCCACAAAGGCCACCACACACGCCACAATGGCCACTAACAGAATTGATTGGTATCTTTTCGTTAAAATCCCCTCGATTAAAATATTAGTTTATCATAAAATTCAAGTTTTAATTTATCATAAAGTACAAGTTAAATTATTAAGGAAGTTTGGGTTTAAATTTATATCTTTCCTTTGTTTTGAGAATTTTATCTTTTACCGGATTTATTAAAATTCTATGTATTAGTCCCTTAAAAAGGATTTCTAGATAATGAATGCAGATAGGTACTATTTTTTTGGAAAAAATGGGAGTCAACAGTTGCTGGCCCTGAGAAAGTAGTGGGCCTGTACAACTGTTGGACAATCGTAGATTGTTTTATCGGTTTTCTTTCTTTATCCGCCTGCTATTACTGCTCCGGACGAGCTGCCACCAGTGGCGTAGTATCTCTGAGCATAACCATTACCACGGTAATCATAGTCAACCCAGCTGTTGCCATTCCAGACCTGAACCGAACGATGATTTGATGAGTAACGGTTAGCATACTGAACAATACGTGCTCTGGTTCCTGAAGAGGTCAATGAACTGTATAGTGCTGCACTGTTAGCCCAACAGTCACCAGTACCCTTACCATTATACCAGCTGCTACTGTAATACTTGCTGTAACTGCGAACAGCATTGGCATAGGATTTTTTAGAAGAGTAGGTTGATTTGCTTGAACTAGAGGTAGAACTGTAATCACTTTCACCGGCAGCGGCCTGGACTTCTGCCAGGTATTTATCCCAGGTGACCATGGCCTTACGAGTGTCATTACCCACAACGCCGTCAACAATTAAACCGGCTTCTTCCTGGAAATTTCGGACAGCAGTTTCCGTGTCTTCACCGAAAATACCATCGATATCCCCCGAATAATAACCGTAATCAGTTAACCATTGTTGTAGTTCTTTGACCTTATCACCGGTAGTTCCCAGTCTCAATGAACCATCAGTGGAGTTGTTGGTTCCCAGGATCTTACTAGTGGAATTAGCACCAAATGGGTTACTACTCTGGAGAACATTCTGAGTGTCCTGAATCTCCTGGTCACTCACTCCAATCTGCAAACCATTGGCCGCGTTATTATCGCCCGCATTATGGTCCGGGTCGCTCACAGCACCGGATATTGGTACTGTAGCAGCGACCATGAACATCATGCATAGCACTGCATAGATAGAGTTTTGCTTTACTCCCTTAATTTTACCGCCTCCGTGCCCATAAATACGTATTTATGGGGCTTTTTTTTACAATAATGGTTGGATTCAAAGTCCCTTATAAAGCTTTCGAAATAATTTTCAAAAAAACGAGCGTATAGAGCTTTGTTTTAGATTTAGGACTCAATTTGCGGTTTTTGATCATGCTGTCCAGAGAGCCGCTATTTCCTTTAGTATTTCCAAGTAATTAACTCAATTTAAACCCTGATTGAAGAAAGAGGCTATTTTCAAATCTTTTATTTCTACGGCAGCTTCACGTTTAATAAGCCTATAAAGTCTTTAATCTCGCTTTAAATCTATAAAGACCGTTAAATCTTGTTTATTAGCTAAAAAATACTTTCATAAGTTTTAAACAAAATTAAAGAATTTTAAAGAATTTTAAAGCATCTTTTCATTAATGAGGCAAAATAGTCAGATATTACAATATTAGCGTCATTATTTTAAGGATTTTTAATCAGCATTTTCCATTAGGGTGCAAAGAGGACATTGCCATAGAAAAGTAAAAATATTAAAAATAATTAATTGAAAAAAATTAAAAATATTATTAAGAATACTATTTCGGAGCGTTTTCCGAAGCTTCACCCATTTTTAATTGATTTATATTTTCAGAGATCCGCAGCAGGTAATCAGTAAGCTCATCTATTTTCATGGCCACAACAGTTTCGCTCATTTCCTCCATTTCGTCCTCATTGCTGGTATCATAAACCTTCAGATGAGTTTCTCCAAAATTTTCCATATTAAACCTTTTTATTTTCTCCAGCGCCACTTGAAGGTCTTCATATACCTTTAATTCCGCCAGTATATAATTTCGTTCATTGACCAGTTTTTCTAAAGTCACGGTGGTGATCCCCTCATCATTTTATTAATAAAAATCTGCCAATATATTTTAAAGCCCTCATATCTCTATGTTTTTGTCGCAGATTTTATTATTAAAAAACTATTAAGTTATTAATGGTTTAAATGTTTTTATTTATTGTTCCCCTGATCCTGACCAAAAAATAGATGTTAAAGAAAGGTCATTGTTTTAAAATTTTATCCATTGAATTCTTTACGGATTTTAACCAGGGTTTCACAGTGCGGGTAACCTGATTAACCTCTTCACCACCAATTTCGGAGTTATCATCAGTTTCCTGGTTGTTAACAAAGTCTTCTAACCAATCAGCCAGTTCATACTCTGAAAGATTTTCAAAAAACACCCAAGCATATCCCTCGTGCTCGTGACTGAGGGTAAGGGTACCTTCGGTGATTTTTCCCGACATTATAATGTGCACTGCTCTAATCAAGTGTAGGTTCTGTTCTGATACTCCAACAACATGTTCCAGAGATATTTTAAGTCCAGTTTCTTCACTAACTTCCCTGATCAGGGCTTGATCAAAGGATTCTCCCTGATCAACCTTTCCACCCGGAAGTTCCCACTTACCCGGGTTGGTTTTAGAGTCAGTTGATCGTTTAAGAATCAGTATCTTGTTATCCTCATCAGTGATTAAAACCCGCACAGAGAGTCCAAAAACAAAGTCTATCATTTTTTTCCTTCCATAAACTTACCTTAATCCTGATTCTCATGTTTAATTTGTGGATAATTTTTGAATTCTATTATAAATATTTATTTGATTAAAACACTTTTTATGGGATAAACTATTTTAAGATACAGGCTACTGCCCCTTTGAATTTGTCTAGGAATGGATTTGTTTTGGAATATGAAATTCATATCTTATCTTAATGGATAATACCCTAAACTTGTATCTAACCGTGAATTCTATAAGGGAAATTCTATTAAATTAAATTTAAAAAAAAAGGATTTCATCAGCAGTGTAAACTGCTGATAAATTTTTACTCACGTGGAATGGGTTTAACTACTGGCAATCACGGATGCTGAGGAACCGTGAGAAGTTGCGTAGTATCGGTTGGAATACCCATTACCTTTGTAGTCATAATCTACCCAACTGTTACCATTCCATACTTCTACAGAACGGTGGTTGGATACATAACTGTTGGCGTACTGAACGATCCTTGCTTTTTGACCAGATGCAGTTAATTGACTGTAAAGTGCGTTACTGTTATCCCAGCAATCTCCGACACCTTTTCCACTGCTCCATCCACTACGACTGGATCGGTAAGAGTTGGAGTAAGACTTACCAGAGTAAGTTTTGCTGGTTCCGTAAGCAGCTTTACTGGATGAACTGGAACTGCTAGTACTACTGTATGAGCTGGATGAACTATCGTCACCTGATGCGTAAACACCGTTAACCAGATTATCCATACCCTCACGAGAAATTGGCCCAACAATTCCATCTTCTTTTATTCCAACGTACTGCTGGAACGCTTTGACAGCCTGATCGGTGTAATTACCGAATTCACCATCAATTTTACCTTTGTAGAATCCTTGGGTCTGTAACCAGGTTTGTAATTGAGTGACATTTTCTCCAGTCATTCCTATTTGTAAATTTTGGTCTGTGCTTGCGTTGGTCACGACCGTATTTTCAGTATCTGAACTTTCCGCGGCTCCCACAGCAGGGATAACCATGAAAAGTGCACACAATGCAACAACTATTGCTTGTGTGAATTTTCGCCTAATTTTATCGCCTCCGTGCCCTAAATCTTAAAATGAATGATGTAGGACGTTTTACACCATCACATCATTGAACATGTTATATAAAGGTTTCGATTTATTTTCTTTTTTAAGGCCCATTTTAAGCCTATTTAATCAAATAAAGCACATTTAGAGGTTTTCTTTCCTTGGATAATAGGAAGAGACCAAAGGAGGTTTAAATTGGTTAATAATCATCAAATCATGACCAAATCTAAAAAATAAAAGAGTATTATGGCAATTTTAAATAACGGGTAACTAGTGTATAATCCATCACCGGGGAGCCAATATGTAGCAGTTAAGAACTCTTCCTTATTTCTATTTTAATAGAAATCCATGGTTTTAGATAGTTTTATAATCAAATTAAAGATTATAAAAGCCTAAAAGTTTATTTATTATGTAATTGGCAGATTTTTCTTAAATTAGGCCAGTAATACTTTTTTTTATATCAATACAACAAAATAGGATTAATTTATATAATTAATCAAAATATTGACTATTAAAGTAATATAATATATTTTAGGTTTTATTATCAAATTATATTCTTAAAAGTGGTAAAATCCGATGTAAATAATTTAAATACTCATGTTAATTACGAATTTTCAAGAGAAAATACATCCCAATCCCTCTAAAAATTCATAATACTATGATATGGCGATAAAGAATAAAAAAAATTCTTAGAGTGGTTTATGTTTTATTTAAACAAATTTGATGACTAAATCTGCAGTTTAAATCATTATAATAAATTTTTCCAAACACAATAAAAAAGTTTATATAGTATTGTTCGTATAATACCATACGTTCGAGTATGTCCGAACCAATCATGGTGATAGATGTAGGGATTTAATTGATTGTGCCTGTGCAGCAGTGCAAAATCGCCCTAACCATAAAAAAAATATACTATAGGTAACAAATAATAAATGGGAGTAAAGGAGGAACATATAATGAAATCAGAAGATCTTAACCAGGCCTGTCCTGAATGCGGTTGTAAAGACAAAACAATATCCCAAAGAACTAAACAGACCTCAGTTGATACTTGTTACATTCCACATATTCCCGATGGTAAACAAGGGGTAATTCTTTGCAGTGAATGTGGCCATCTGTTTGAGTTCTGCAAGGATCGTAAGCTAAAAGAAGAAGTAAAGAAGATCGAGATTTAAAACACCTAAATTCGATCATCCTATTTTTAATATATCCACTTTTTCACAATTTACTTATTTTTAAACTGAGTTTCTTATTATGAACTGAATATCCCACTAAAACACCTTCTAAATTATTGTTGATTTTAATATTATCTTCCTTTTCTTATTTTTCTCCAAATAAGATTAATTCAATAAAATCAAGTTTTACTTCATGTTAAAAATAACTTTTAATTTGATTATCAATTTTATTTCTAACTAATAATTGATCCCGCTGTTAAATTTTTTTATCCTTTTATTCGATTATTATCATAAACTTTATAATACAGGTAATCCAAAACTCTTTTAGAGTATGGTGGTGGAGAATGGTTGATAAAAGAGTGGCCTGTGATCACCTGGATGACAGGTTCGAAGAGTTCTTCGATGGTTTAATTGAAGAGGGACTTAACGAATTAAAATTAAAATGTAAGTGAATGGGTATTCTATGCAAAATCATTAGATTATGCAGGTAAACATCCCTAATGATTAAATATCCAATTTTATATCCTATAACGATAGTTATCAATCCATATTACATTCATGTCTAATTTTTCCACATATTTCAAAATTAAAACTTATTTTATACATTGGAATAAAGTTTAAGGGATTATCCAAAGGAATTATCCCTGGTTAGTTAAGGGCTTGATATCTCCACAAGGAATATACAAAGATAATTATCACCACTATCAAAACCAAGAAAAGCAACCAGTTTATACGCGCTGTTTTTCTTTTTTCATTATTCATTGCTTTCTGATAGTTTTCCAGTTCCCGGTCAATGTCATCCATTACCATCATAAACCCCCTTTCTCATATAACTGAAAATCATGCACACTAGTCCATAATCCTTATAAAGTCCTCAATAAGTCTCCACATTAAGTCCCTGAATTCCGATTGAATTTATTGATCAAACGTTGATTTTCAATCTCCAATGGATAAAGGAATTCCGGAATGATTTATCATCCAATCTTCACTATTTCGGATTATTTTTGGATTGATCCCTTAACCTTTGCATCTAAATCATCAGCATGGTGCAAGGCAATTGCCTCGGGAGTTTTGGGATCAACTGGTGAGCCCCATCCATTTCGAACGGCACCATGATGGCTGAGTATTAAATGTAACACTTGGGTTTGTAGTTCTTCCGGCATATCCACATCCAAGGTGTTAATCTTCTCTTTAACCATTTCTGCAGAGATGAATAGATGATCCAATAGTTTTCCCTCGTTGGAGATGTCAATACTGATGAGGTCATAGTCATAGGCCTTTAATTTACCCACGTCATGGAGTATTGCTCCGGTATATAAGAGATCCTGGTCCAGCTGGGGGAATATATGGCATATAGTTCGGCATATCTGCAATACTTCTACACTGTGTTCCAGTAAACCCCCTACATAGTTGTGGTGGTAAATTTTTGCTGAAGGTGCTGTGCAAAATTCCTGGGTAAATTCGGGGTCATTGAAAAAGGAATTAAGTAGAACCTTCAGATAGATGTTTTCCATTTCGTCCATGGTGTTTTTAATCTCAGCCAGGAGTTCATCCCGGTCTTTACTAGATGTTCGGATGAAATCATCCAGATGGTAATTATCTTCTTCCAGGGCCTGCAGATCATCAATTTTTATGCTGAAATTCTGGGAGTTACGTGGAAACTCATCTACCACTCCATTTATCTGGTAAATGCATTTCTCATTAATTGTATCGTAGATCTCATGGGCATTTCGGTTGGGAAACATTCGCGCCGTTATCTGACCACTCTTATCAGTTAAACTAAATTCAAGGTAGTCTTTGCCGTTGCGCGCCTTTTTGACTGTGGCACTGGCTATGACAAATGAGGTACTGATTCTTCTCACACTGTTCAAGTTTTCAATGAAATCTTTTTCCTCTTTAAACATGATTAAGTCTCCATTCCCTTCCTTATCCTTAGAAATCCATTATAAAAGTTAATACTTAATATTAACCATAGTTAGGGTTAAAGTAATCTAATTTCATTTGGGATGAGCATACTACCGCTGCTGATTTTACTTATTCATAGGTAGTTAACATTCCACCATAATTAAAACATTACTATCCTTCATGGTTAGAATTATGGTTTAAAATTAGGGTTACGTTTTAATCTTAAATGATGTTAATCCTGAAAATAACTAGTAAAAAAATAAATGTAATAAAAAACAGGGCAAATAAACCTCTATTCTGAAGTTTTTAATTTACCGGAAAAAAATAGTTTTAGATAGTGAATGAAAAAAAAGGGGAATATTTTTTGTGGAGCATGGTTAATGTTCATGTTTTTTAAGTTTACAAACGTAAATCTTAAAAAAATCCCCTTCTTTTATGTTTGCTACCTCAAATAGTATTTCTGGGATATTCACTGTCTCTCCCGTCCTTTTGGCTATGGTGGCGTATCCACGGTGCCCATGATGGTGGTGATAGTGTCCGTGATGTCCCTGGTGATGTTTTTTATGGCAGCCACAATCTTCATCTTCACACATCTTATAACACCTCCATGCATACTATTGTATTTTGAGGTTGAAATTATTTTCCATGATTTTTCTTACCACAGGAAGGTCTTATGGAGTGTAAGTTTGATAGCCTAAGGGTGGTGGTAACCTTAGTTGACTACTGGATTTAGGGATAATTCTATTAACCCCCCATCCCAAATAAATAAACAGAAAAAATGCAATAATAATATAATCCCTCCTAATTTCCTATAGATTACCAGTTAACCCTCGTAATACCTCTTTAACGGGAAATTCATCTATATAAACATTAAAACAGAACTAAATTTATCCAAAGATCTTAATGGTAACCGAAGTTAATTAGAAATGTAACTAATAGCTAATGTGGGTGTATTCCTTTGACCAGTATTGATTTTTTCGGAGGCGTGGATGAAATTGGAGGGAATAAAATCAGGGTTAATGATGATGAAACCTCATTCTTCTTTGATTTTGGAATGGGATTTTCCCAGGCCAATGATTATTTGTCGGAGTTTCTGCAACCCCGCAAGGCCAATGGAATCTGTGACTTTATCGAACTGGGCCTGTTACCCTACATAGAAGGGATTTACCGTGAAGACTACCTGCGGCATGTAGGTCTGCCCTACCCCTCTGAACCATCGGTTGATGGAGTGCTGATTAGCCATTCCCACGTGGACCACGTAGCCTATGTGCATCACCTCCGGGAAGACATTCCCATCTACCTCACCAATGAATCACACCTAATTTTAAAGGCACTGGAAGAAACTGGTGCCGCATCCTTCTCAGAATATCTCCATTTAAAAAAATCATTTTACCTGGAGCCCAAAAAGCGTGGAGACGGTTACATGCGCTCCCGGGCCAACATAGTTGACCGGGACATCCACGTGGTGAAACCCTACCAAAAATTTGAAATTGGGAATTTTAAGCTTAAATCTGCCCCGGTTGACCATTCACTACCGGGCGCAACGGCATATATTGGTGAAAACGAGGAGGACACCATTGTATATACTGGAGACCTTCGTTTCCATGGACGTCACCCGGAACTCACCAATAAATTCGTTAAAGAAGCTAAAAAATCCAAGCCTACCATTATGATCAGTGAAGGGACTCGTATTGACAGCCAAACCAGTGTGAATGAGTTTGATATTGAAAAACGGGCAGTTGAATCCGTTAATCGGTGCCAAGGCCTGGTAGTGGTTAATTATCCTGTGCGGGATCTGGACCGGCTTTTAACCTTCTACAAAGTGGCCGAGGACACTGACCGAAAACTGGTAGTGAGCCTAAAACAGGCCTATATTCTGAACCTATTCCAGGAACACAACCCTGAGTATCCAGGTATAGGGGAGGTTATGATCTACAAACCCCGTAAAGGATGGGGTCTGGTGGGAGATAATAGTTTTGCCTGTGTGGAAGATGAATGGCTGTGTGCCTCCACCATTGATGAGGACATTGAATCTGCACATTCTCTCCGGGATTATAAAAAATGGGAAAGAAAACTACTGGAAAATGACAACGTTCTCACCTACCATGATCTCCGGGAAAATCCACGGGATTACATATTCCGCTGTGATTTTTTCGAGTTAAAGGAACTTATCGATATAAAACCAGACAATGGTATCTACATCAAGTCCAGTACAGAACCCTTTGATGATCAGATGGAAATAAATGAAAGGAAGGTGCGTAATTGGTTGAAGTTATTCAACTTACCTCTCTTAAATAAATGCTTCCATGCATCTGGGCACGCCAATGGCCCGGAGATACTGAAGATGATAAGGGAGATACATCCAGATAAGTTATATCCAGTACACACTACCCACCAGGAGAAATTCCTTGAACTTGTCGATGATGGGATTGAGGTTATTTTTCCCAAAAAACAGGAAATAACCTGAAAAGAGCACGGCATGGATATTTCAGATTATTATGGAGTGTTATATAGAAATAAAAAAAATTAGAAATAAAAATACTTATTAATTTAAAATGAAGTTAAAGGCTTATACCCTAGGATTAAACCAAATTCGTTTTATCAATCCAACTGGAGGTAATTTAAATTTAGGATTTAGGATTTTTAGTCTAGCTCATGGTGAGCAAAATACCAACCACTAAAGACAGGGCAAAAAGGGCTATAAATCCTAACAATTGTAAATCTGTTCGTTTTAGGCCTAAGAATTCCTGAGAATCAGAGGTGCTGATGACGTCACCTTTGACTGATCCCCCTGCAGGCGTGGGATTCAATTTAACATCCGAACCAGTTATATTTACTTCCATTGAAGCAGGTTTGTTATTTATTATTGTTTTGGAAATTTCTGGAGAGGTAACCCCACTTTCCAATTTAGTATCCTCTGGGGAAACCGCGTTTTTCGCATATTTATCCATTTCTTCAGCAGTTTCTTCAACTTCTGAAGATTCCTCTAACTCTAAAGGCTTATTAACCTCTAAGGATTCCTCCAACTCTAAGGACTCCTCATCCTCCACAAGTTTCTCCTCTTCAAAAGGAATCTCAACCTTCAAAGACTTCTCCAACTCTAAGGACTCCTCATCCTCCACAAGTTTCTCCTCTTCAAATGTATTCTCTACCTTCAAAGGTGTTTCTACTTCTACGGGCTCATTTACCTCTAAACTATCATCATTAGCCGAGGATTTTATCTGGGATGTGGATTCACTAGTGAATAGGCACTCATCGGTAAGAAGATCATCTTGAATCCCGGAGCTGTCTTCTGGAATAAAGTGATCATCTGGAATTTTTTTATTGGTTTCTTTATTGGTTTCATTAGTTTTTCCAGATTTCACATCTCTATCAATAGTCCTATCAATAGTTACAGGGGATTTTTTATCTGTATCATGAACTTCAGGAGAAGTGGTATCAGATTTGGCTTCCTTTAAATCCTTCAAATCATCTATTTTCTCATATATAATTTTCTCCGACGATTCCTGATTATTATACGTGGATTTAGGCGGCATGTGCGATTTATCAGATAACACCGGTTCATGAGATTGAGACTTGCCAGGTCCCCTAAATTTTCCCAGTATCCTGTTTTTCACTGATTTACGATCCGTACTTGATCTTATGGCTTCATCTACAGCTTCTGGGCCACTGGTTAAATCTGATTTTAAAGTTTTATCTGATTTTAGAGATGTATTCTGTTTAATAGGAACATCGGTTTCGGCAATTGGGTATTTCAAACTTATATCTTTATTAGCAGCACCCTTAGATTCAATAGGTACTTCAGGTTTAGCCGGAAACTCTAATTCATCATGTATTTCCTGCCGGGTAGGGACCTTCGAATCAATAGGAGTTGGTTTTTTAGATTTATTCTGCACTTGGCGATCTACGGATCCAATTCCTTCTGATACTTGAGTATTTTTATTTTCTTCAGGTGCATGGGAAGTTTCTGGTATTTTAGTGACTACAGTATCTTTAAGGGAAGAATTAGCAGGAACTGAATTTTTAAACACGGGAATTTGGGTTAAATCGTCCCGGTTTTTATTTACATTGTGATTTATAAGTTTACTTTTTCCCGGGGGGGACAGGGATTCTTCATAGTATTTTTTACGATAATCAGCCCGGTTCCTGGATTTCAATCCTTTATTTTTGGATTCAATTTGAAAAATAGCATTACCGGCAAAGGTTCTAAGGACACCTTTCTCCTTTTCTTTAACTTTCTTTAGGGGTTCAATAGCTCTCTCATCAGCTATGCTACCCAGTGCCTTCACTGCTTCCAGTTTAACCGAGGAATCATCAAAATCAAGAGCAGCTATTAATCCGTTAACATCTTTTATGAGTTTTAATGTTTTTACATCGGGTTTCTTATCCCGGGAATTTATTTTATGATAGTAATTTCTATTTTTAATGGTCTGTTTTCCCTCTGGTTGCCGGAATAAAGGAAAACTAGGGGGTTTACTTGGGCCAGAAGCTACAGATTTTTTAGTTTCAGGGATCGGCGAAGATTCAGTACTCAATTTTTCAATAACACCCGCCACTGATTCTTTATAACCAGAGTCTCCTTCAGAATTAATGCTGATTTTAGAAGGTGTATCTGCCATTTCTTCAGGAAGTGCAGATGACTTAATATCAGAGTCCTTCTTCTCTTTATTTTCGAGAATAGGTGTAGGTGATTTATCCCCCGGTTTCTCAAAAATAGGAGCAGATTGTCTATCCCCTGGTACCTCAAGAATAGGATTAAATGGTCTATCCCCCGGTTCCTCCGGATAAGAATCAGATGAGTTATCATCCAAATTTTCAGTAACCGAGGTAGTTGATTCGTTCTTCAAAGTTTTAAGAACATCATCGGATGATTTATCCTTAACTTCGTCGGGAAATTGTTCATCTGGATTAAAATAATCTTCAATGGACTCCACGTACACTAAAGTACCGTAACATTCACAGGAGACGAAATCATCCTTTGATTCACCTTCCTGTAATTTATAATAGCCACCACATTCCTGGCATACCAGATATCCCATTTTTTAAACACCTTAACCTTAATTAAAGTCCGACATTAATTATGATATTATTAAATCTCAGTTTAGTTACCCTTTACAAACTGATTTTTAACTTAATTACGTTTTTCCATCTAAAATACATGTAGCAATGACATATTTTTGTAACCTTTGTTATGATTCCGGCAGAATTTATGTGCCCTCTACAGTGCATCAATTAATCCTTTAATAACATTGTTATTGATGGAGTAGATTTTAGGGGACAAAAAAGCCTTTATCCCGGTGAAAATTATGAATACTTTGATTCTTCTTTGGTCAATACCCTAAGATTTTGATAGAGAAAAGATGAAAAAAATAGATTATATTTCAATTATTTTTCTGATAATTTCTATTCCAGATTATTGTAAAACCTGTTTTTATGAATACTTTTTACATCCTTCTTCTATTCCTTTCATCATTTTATCTTTGAGGTCCTGGTAGTTGGTTATGGCCCCCGGACCAATATGTAGTATGATATCTCCTGGTTTTGAATGTTTAATTGAATATTCACCTGCAGTGATCATATCCTCGGTGGCGATTTTTAGGGCATCCGCGTCTTTAGCACCTTCCAGAACTTCCTGGGCGGATTTCATGTCCAGAACACCAGTGGTTTCATTGAATCCGCTGGCGATGATCACCTGGGCATAATCCCCCAGTAATTTACCGATCTGGAACTTGTCACGGGGATTGGTACTATCTGGATTATCAATCAATACTATTAAATTAGATTTGTCCTGAGAAAACTGTTCCAAGGTGGAAATTATACCTTCTGGAACAAATGCAGCATCGAAGTGAACTTCACGTCCACAATAATCCCCAACATACTCTAAATGGCCAGGTATGCCCTTAAATTTATTCATTCCATCTACAATGGAATCTTCTTTAAGACCATAGGCCAGGGCAACGGCCGCCGCAGCAACTGCATTTTCAAAGTAGTATCCCTTCAGGTTGAATTTTGTTTCAAATTCGCCTTCTTTTTTCTTTAATTTATATTTTATCCTAATTTTATCCTCTTTTAAGTATCCTTTGATGTCACAGTCACTGCCATGGGAGCAGTAATAAACAGCATCGTGGTCCTGAAGAAATGGAGTACACTGGGAGCTGGCCACCAGAATTTCACTGGATTCCGTGATCATGAGCTTTCTCTTGGTGTACTTCTCCAGGGACCCCTCAAATTCGGATAGATGATCTGCATAGATATTGGTTATTAATCCCACCTTAAGTTTGAGCTCCGAAAGAAGCCGAATGGTACCGTGAGGTAGTTCTAGCACTGCAATATCACTTTTGATATGATCTCCATTGATAATCCCATCCACAATAACTTCACTGAGCAGGTTGCCTGATAGGGATGAACAGGTCCATACACTGTAACCAGCATTTTTAAAAATTTCGGAGATGGCATGGGTGGTGCTGGTTTTTCCCAAAGTTCCAGTCACACCGATAACATCCATATTAATAGTTTTATCGACAATATCAGCAATATCCTGATTAATGAGTAATTTTAATTCATTATCCACCAGATAATGTCGGATGGGAGAATCTTTGGGGATGTTAGGGGAAATGTAAACTGCATCCACATCGTCAATGTTGGTGGGATCGTCCCATCCTAGTTGGAGATCCACTCCCTCTTCTTTCATTTTAAGGAGAGTTTTCTGCACGTCTTCCGGGAATTCCTCCATTTCCTTTTCATCAGTTATTTGAACTTGGTGACCTGCATAATTTAAAATTCTGGCAGCTGGTCTTCCAGCATTACCTGCACCTATTACCACGCACTTCATGTTAAATTCTCCTTAATTTAATAAATATTCCCTGAAATATATTTTGAATAGGAAACGTGAAAATTTAATCCTAATCCCAGTTTTAATAGGGGTTGAAATTCCCCATTATAACCATCAAAACTCATATCCTGAGGATGAACCCTCCGGAAGATATAACACTAACGGTTCCCTGAGCATTTAACATATTAACTTTACTCGTATAAATATATTAAATTAAATGCAACATATTGGCTTTTTTAAATAATTCCAATCAAACCATTAAGATAATTATCCACAAGGTTATTTTGGGCTTAGTCAACTTATAGATTTTTTCCCAAATCTTTAGTCAACATTATGTTACTTTAGTTAGATTAGTAATATTAGGAAATAAATTTTCACTCTTCCCCTAATTATATTTATGATTATAATACGGACTGGTAAAAAAGGATAAATAGAGATAAAGAGAAAACTAAGTTATAATAAGAATAGTGGGATAAAAAAGATTGAAAATAGATTTACTTTCTTAATAAATAGTTCTTTATATAATACCCCATTAATAGGAATTTATTCATGAAAAATCATAGGAGTAATCGTCAATGTCAGTTATAATAAATGAAAACTATCTGTTAATTAAAAGCAACTATATTTTCTCGGAAATTAACCAGAGAGTAGAAAAATACCAGAATGATAATCCTGATGCGGATATAATACGAATGGGTATTGGAGATGTAACCCGGCCTTTACCCCGTGCTGTGGTTGAAAAATTCACTGAAGCTGTACAGGAAATGGGTAATGCCGAATCATTCCGGGGTTATGGTCCGGAACAAGGTTATGACTTTTTGATCAATGAAATCATAAAAAATGATTATGCACCACGCGGTATCACCCTTTCCCCGGACGAAGTTTTCATCAGTGACGGTGCCAAGTGTGACACGGGCAATATTCAGGAAATATTTGGCCTGTTAAACACCGTGGCGGTTACCGATCCAGTTTACCCGGTCTATGTGGAAAGTAATGTCATGGCCGGCAGAACCGGGCCCATGGGTGATGATGGACGTTACCAGAAACTGGTTTACATTCCCTGCACTGAAGATAATGGATTTGTGCCCGAACTCCCCACAACACCAGTGGATTTAATTTACCTGTGTTTCCCCAACAATCCCACGGGTACTGCACTTACCAAGGAACAGCTAGCACAGTGGGTGGATTACGCCCGGGAAAACAATTCTATTATACTGTTTGATGCTGCTTACGAAGCTTACATAAGGGAAGACAACATTCCTCACAGTATATACGAGATTGAAGGTGCCCGTGAAGTGGCCATTGAATTTAGGAGTTTCTCTAAAAACGCTGGTTTCACTGGTACCCGGTGTGCTTTCACCGTGGTACCCCAGGAACTGGTGGGATATGATGGTGAAGGAAACCCCCATTCCATCAACTCTCTATGGAATCGGCGTCAGACCACAAAGTTCAATGGAGTTTCCTATCCTATACAGATGGCTACCTGTGCCGTGTACTCCCCTGAGGGTCAAAAAGAGATCAACGAATCCATTGATTACTACATGAACAATGCTTCTATCATCAGAAATAGCTTGAAAAATCTGGGTTTAAGGGTTTACGGTGGAATTAATTCACCATATATCTGGGTTAAAACTCCCCAAGGTATGGATTCCTGGCAGTTCTTTGATTTATTACTGGATGAAGCCCATGTGGTGGGAACTCCCGGTGTGGGTTTCGGTCCCAGTGGTGAAGGTTACCTCCGGTTAACCGCCTTTAACACCCTGGAAAATACTGAAAAAGCCATGGAGAGAATCTCTAAACTCACACTCTAGGTCAAATTTAAAGAAGGAATAACTGTACTTAAGAAAATTCATAAAAATAAAGGAATTGCTAATCAATTCCTGTTTACTATTTTTTTTATTATGTAAAATTGATTTATTTAGAGAATATATCTTTAAAAACAGTTTTTGCCAATATTTATGGAATAATAAAATGAATAGAAGAAAAAAAGTTGGTTAATAATATTTTAACCTTTTTATTAGTATTTTTTTATTTTAACAATTCCATATAATCCTTCAAAGCATCTTTATAACTTCTTATTGGTGGGAATCCTTCCATTCTCCAGTTGTAGTTATCCAGGACAGAGTACAGTGGACGGGGAGCAGGACTACCAAATTCCTCAGTGGATACTGGTTTAAGTTCAATGTCAATACCGGCATTCTGGAAGATTTCCTGGGCGTATTCATACCAAGAGCAGTGATCACTGTTGGTAACGTGGTAAATACCATAGGCTGGTTTGTTTATGAGTTGGTTTATGGCTTTAGCCAGGTCCCGGGTGTAGGTGGGTGATCCTATCTGGTCGCTGACCACCGATATGCTATCATGGTTTTCTGCTAATTTCAGCATGGTAGTGACAAAGTTAGGTCCATGGTATCCGTATAACCATGCTGTCCGGACAATGTAGAATTTATTCAGGATATCACGGATGTATACTTCACCCTGGTGTTTGGTTTTTCCATAAACACTGAGTGGATTGGTCTGATCATACTCCCGGTAGGGTGTGCCTTTGGTTCCGTCAAATACATAGTCCGTACAGATGTAAACCAGTGCACTGTCAGCTTCCCGGCAGGCCAGTGCCACGTTACGTGTTCCCAATGCATTTACATTATAAGCCAGGTCTTCTTTGGCTTCACTTCCATCAACATCGGTAAATGCAGCAGCATGTACCAATACATCGGGGTTAATGTCTTTCACAGTTTTAATGGTTTTTTCAATGTCAGTTATGTCCAGGGTGTCAATGGTGGTGGTGCTTATCTGGTGGTCCTTGGATAAAATATCTTCCAAATCGTGCCCTAACATTCCTTCTGCGCCTATAATCATTACTTTCATTTTATCTTACCTGTATGTTTGAATATAATCAATTTTGTAATTAAAATTTAAGTAGAGTACTCTGAATTTATGCTTACATAGTCATAACTTAGGTCACATCCGTAGGCTGTGGCCGTAAATGTTCCGAGTGATAAATCAACGGTTATTTTGATGGTTTCCCTTTCCATTATGCTTTCTGCCAGTTCCAGCTCTTCTGTACCGTCAAAGGCCTTTATTTCACCTTGATCTACCACAGCCACCCTCCGTTCACCATCTTCCAAGGAAACAGTGACGGTTTTCTCATTCATACTGGCTCCGGAATAGCCCACTGCAGCCACAATACGGCCCCAGTTTGGATCGGCTCCGAATAAAGCTGTTTTTACCAGTGGTGATTTAACAACTGATCTAGCGGCGACTCTAGCATCGTTAAGGCTTTCAGCACCCCTAACTTCTACTTCCATGTACTTGGTAGCCCCTTCTCCATCCCGGGCCAGCATCCGGGTAAGTTCACAGCACAGATAGTCCAGTGCTTCCTGGAATTTTTCATCGAGGTTTCCCTGGCCTGGTCGGGATAAGAGTACCACGATATCATTGGTACTTTCATCTCCATCCACCACCACCATGTTGAATGTTTTTTCCACAGATTTCTGCAGGGCTTCTTCGAGTTCTGCTGGGCTGGCTTCTATATCTGTGGTAAGAAAGGAAAGCATGGTACCCATGTTAGGGGCGATCATTCCCGAACCCTTACATATACCCCCAATACGAACTGTTTTGCCATTAGAAAGTGTAGTTTCCACTGCAAATTCCTTGGGATATGTATCAGTGGTCATTATAGCCTCAGCCGCGTTTCTGGAGGCTGCAGGTGAATTATCCAGTCTTCGCAGAGCATCGGTGATGAGTTTGTTAATGAGGGGTAAGGGTAGTTGGCGTCCAATGATTCCAGTGGAGGCTACAGCCACATCTTCCGGGAGGATGTCCAGGTCTTGAGCAACTTGGCGGGTCATCTCTTTGGCATCTTCAATACCTTTTTCACCAGTAAAACAGTTGGCATTACCACTGTTGGCGACTATTGCCGATAGTTTTCCATTTTTGACTGATTCTCTGGTGATGATAATAGGAGCGGCCTGTACTTTATTTCTGGTGAATACTGCTGCTGCACTGCTTTGTGGGTAATGGATAAGTGCCACCCCATAATTGTCTTCACAGGCACCAGCTGCCCGGACATTTTCCACTGCACATATTCCACCTTCAATTTTTTTCATTTTCCCACCTTTTTATCCGTCTAAATATTTTTTTATCCTTCTAAATATTTCATCTATTCCAATCATCTCATCATCATAAAATGAAGACTAATTAAACGAAGTTTATCCCTTAGTAGATGTATCCATAGAAGGTGTACTACTTTAAGAATCTTCCAGAAATTAAGTTCAGATGTTAATCCCTATTTACCCTCTATTACTGCCCATTAGTACTGGTATTGGATTGATTAGTCTGGGTATTAGTAGGGGTATTATTGGGTTC